>CAZYZR010000033.1:2075-13929 GCA_964651945.1 uncultured Oscillospiraceae bacterium
AAAAGCCAAAAGCGAGAGCTATGACAAACCGGTGCCTGTAGTTTATTTTTCTCATTGCCAGTCCCTTCGAAAGGGATACGGCAAATGCGTCCATGGAAAGCCCCACGCCTATAAAGAAAAAATTGATAAATTTCATATTATTGCAACAGAAAGCAGTTATTTATAAATTTAGAATTTAAAAGGCTCTTGTGGTGTTGAAAGAAAAGTTTGCATTTGCCCTGGAATTGTAAACCTCGAAATATTTGTCTTCCAAGGGGATTATTTCATTGCGGTATCTTGCCTGAGTCCTGGCATTGGAACTCTTTTTTATTCTCTCCATCTGCTTTTCCCTTGAGACATCAAAGAATATTGTGTAGTCGTAGTATTTTAGAAAATCCGGGTGCATAGAGTACACGCCTTCCACAATGTTGAGCTTCTTTGGTTTTACAGTATCGCTGACGGTTGTCTTTCCGCTCCGCCGGTTGAATCTTTTGTAGGTAAAAGGTTCTCCAAGGACAATTTTCTCAAGCACTTCGCTCTTGAATCTATCTCTGTCAACAATACCCCCAGGTTCTGAAAGTCTCTCCGGTGTTTTAAGCTCCTGGGGCAGGGCAAAATCGTCCATATGGAATAAATTGCAGTCAAATGTCTTTTCTATTGAGCGGGCAAAACTGCTTTTCCCTGAGGCGCTTGGCCCGTCAATGGCTATTATCACATAGTCTTTTTCGCTTTTGTCCATGACTGCCTGTATCAGAGTATATATAATACTGTTTTTCATTCCCTCATTCATAGTTGCACCTCTTAAAATTTCTGTCATACAATTATACACCTTTGCGCCGAAACTGTCTAACATTTCCGATTAAGATAGAGACTATCATACGGTTTATTTATTTTGAAATTTGTATTTATTAACCATATATTTTCAATTGTTTTGTTACTTTATATAAAAAGGATATATTCTCTTGACAGTATGATTTTAACTGTTTAATATATAAGCAAACTTTAATAATTGCAACGAAAATTGAAACAAACCGGAATATAAGAAAGGATGACAAAATTGAGGACGGTAAAGCGGAGTTTAATTACGCAGGCGGTCAGGGATATGTGCATTGACGCCAATGTAAACCTCCCGCAGGATGTAAGAAAGGCTTTGGAAAATGCCACCCGGGGGGAGGACTGGCTGGTGGCAAGAAACACTTTGCAGCTTATAAAAGAAAATTATACACTTGCCTGTGAAAACAGGGACCCCATCTGTCAGGACACGGGTCTTGCCTGTGTTTTTGTTGAGATTGGCCAGGAAATATATGTTGACGGGTCCCTAAACGATGCTATAGACGAGGGCGTCAGGCAGGGATACGCCGATGGTTTCCTGCGCAAAAGCTGTGTCGCCGACCCGCTCAGGAGGGTGAACACCGGCGACAACACTCCTGCAATGGTGACTTATGACATAGTCCCCGGGGACAGGCTCAAAATAACAGTTGCTCCCAAGGGCTTCGGCAGTGAAAATATGTCCCGGATAAAGATGATGCCCCCCTCCTACGGGGTAGAAGGGGTAAAGGACTTTGTGGTTGAAACTGTGAGAGCTGCAGGGCCTAACCCATGTCCGCCTATAGTGGTTGGAGTAGGAATAGGGGGTACATTTGACAAAGTTGCCCTTCTTGCAAAAAAAGCCCTGTTGACTGATATAACAGTTTCAAATCCTGATCCTTATTACCGGCAACTTGAGGAAGAGCTTCTTGGCAGGATAAACAGCCTGGGAATAGGCCCGCGGGGGTACGGAGGCAAAACTACCCGGCTTGCCGTGAAAGTTCTTGCAATGCCCACTCATATAGCCAGCCTTCCCTGCGCTGTGAATATCAGCTGCCATGTAACAAGGCACGTCAGTTGTGAACTTTGATAGGAGACTGAAATGAAAATAAATATAACTACCCCGCTGACAAAGGAAAAAGTACTGAAACTTCACGCCGGAGATGAGGTGCTTCTGTCCGGAGTGATATACACCTCCCGCGATGCAGGTCACAAGAGAATGGTGGAGGGGCACATGAAAGACGGTACATTGCCTGTGGACTTGACAGACGGAATCATCTACTTTGTTGGACCGACTCCCGCAAAACCCGGGAGACCAGTCGGCTCCTGTGGCCCTACCACAAGTTACAGGATGGACGCTTATTCTCCTTATCTGATTGAAAACTGCGGCCTCACGGGAATGATAGGGAAGGGCAGGAGAAACGAACGGGTAAAAAACGCCATGAAACAGCACAAAGCCGTGTATTTCGGTGTAATAGGCGGTGCAGGTGCTCTTATTGCAAAATCGGTAAAAAAATCTGAAGTTCTGGCTTACCGGGACCTTGGAGCAGAGGCTCTTCATAAATTTACAGTTGAAGATATGCCTCTGACCGTTGTCATAGACTGCTATGGAAACGATCTTTACGAACAGGGTGTCAACCGGTACCTTGAGAGTGTAAAAAAGATCTGATGGCATAAGGTGGCTGCCCTTTAGAATTCTGCTCCTTGTCAAATAAATTGTCATAGGTGAGACAGAAGGTCACTTTTTTCTTGGAAAAAATAGGCCGGTTTATCATTAATTTAAATTCAAATTTGCAGAGCTTCAAAGCTCTGCTTTTTTGTAAATAATAAGTTTACACTGCTTTTTCATATTGAAAATTAAGAATTGTAGTAGTATAATTTATTAGCTGTTTTAATTGCAACAAAGAGAAAAAAATAAAAGGAGGAAAAAATGGAACTTTTAAAACTGTTGGTTGTGTTTCTGGTTGTCATAATCCTTGTGGCATCCAAAAGATCCATGTCAACCGCCGTTATAATCGGCTCCCTTGTCTGTTGGTTTCTCTATGGAATTTCCTTAAAAACAGGGACCGTTACTGTAATAAACACAGTGACTTCCCTTACAACCCTCAAAATGATATTGGTTATGTATGCCATAACCTTTATGCAGAGGATGATGGAGAAGAAGAATGCCATTACCACTGCGAGGGACGGTCTTTCTAGCCTTTTCCGCAGCCGCTGGGTAAACTGTGCCGCCGCTCCCATGTTTATAGGCCTCCTTCCCTCACCGAATGCCGCTTTTATAGCAGGGGATATGGTGGAAGCCTCGGCGTCTGAATATCTTTCTAAGGAAGAAATGGCGGTAACCACTTCATACTTCCGCCATGTTTCGGAGGCTTTCCTCCCCACATACCAGAACATAATACTCGCCCTGGCACTTACGGGCTTCACAGCCGGACAGTTTGTAATAGGAATGCTTCCGATGGTGGCAGTGCTTGTGGTTCTGGGAATACTCTTTTTCCTCAAGGGCAAAGTTCCCAACAAGGTGGAGGGCATAGAGCCGTCTGCCAACAAAATGGACGACGTAAAGAAAATTGCCGAACTCTGGCCTATACTAGCTGCGATAGTCGTTATAGTGGCATTCAACGTTGACACAGTTGTTGCCGCAGTTGGAGTCATTATTGTATATTTCTTTGTGGGCAAATTCAAATTCAGCGATATAAAGCCATTTTTCCTCAGTGCATTTGAGTCTAGAATAGTTCTTAATACTCTTGCAGTCTACACCTTTAAAGAATTTCTGACCCTCTCAGGTGCAATTGACCTTCTTCCCGATTTTTTTGCGCAGTTTCCAATACCGCCGTTCCTTATTTATGTCATAATATTCCTGGCAGGCACAATAGTTGCAGGTTCAATGACGATGACTGCATCTGTGCTTCCGGTTGCGATGCGGACCGTCCCCAATGCAGGCCTTCCTCTGGTTTGTCTTCTTATGCTTGTCTCCTATATAGCGATGCAGATTTCACCGACTCACATCTGCCTTTCAATAATTTCCGAGCATTTTGAAGTATCCCTGGGTTCTATGGTCAGGAGGACAATACCGCTGCTCTGCGTCTTTACTGTGATAGCAATAGTATATTACCTGGGCTGGACAACACTTCTCGGGTAATAATTTACAAATACTTTGCTTTCAGCATAGGATTTGTACTGCAATTAAGCAAAATGGTTTTTCTGAGCTTTCTCAGTGCCAATCTATAAAACGGTCGTTTTTCTGATGCAATTATTTAGACTATAATCATTTTACCCCTTTAAAATTTTCGGAAAACATAAGAAAAAAGCAGGGCTTTTTGCCCTGCTTTTATTTGCTAATATTACTTTTTTCTCTCGAACCAGCTTGTGGCAAAAGCTGCAAGAGCCTCGGCCAGTTCCTGAAGGTCCCATCCTGTGGTATTTACAGTGATATTGTAGGATGCACTGTCCCCCCACTTGCTGTCGGATATTATCTCCCTTGTTCTCATACGGGCTTTGTCAATCCTGCGGATATTCTGCTCAATATCCCTTCTTGTCAGGTTTTCACCTTCTTTTTCTCGCTCAAAACAGCGCTGGATTTTCGCTTCCATGTCAGCACAAACGAAAATGCTGAAAGGATCATAATCCTTGAGGACAATGTCTGCATTGCGCCCAACTATAAGGCAATCTTTGCCTGCTTTGGCAATGTCTTCAATAACCCTTTTCTGTTCCAGAAGAAGATCGGTCTGGGAGTTCTGCAGTGAGTAGCCAAGTGCAAAAGAGTTGTGGAAAGTCAGTGGTATAGCCCGCTGCACATCGCTCTCAAGGGTGCTTTCAACATAGTTCGCATCAAGACCCTTCTTTTCCGCAATTGCCGTTATTATTTCACGGTCAAAATAAGAGTAGCCCAGGTAATCTGCCAGCCTTTTGCCCAGCTCTCTTCCGCCGCTTCCAAATTCACGGCTAACTGTGATTATCCTCATACTTATATCTCCTTTTGCAAAAGATAAGATATTTGCTGTATTTTATTTTATAACTAATGAGGATTATAGTCAATATTTTTGTGTTTCTCCTTCTTTTCTGACCTGTTGCTAAACGCATATTTTTGTTGTAAAATGAAATAAAATAATAAAAGGAGGAAGATATTCAAATGGAGAAATTATCTCTGACAGATTTTTACAAATATTCGTTTCTCTCTGGTCTGACTTTTTCCCCGGACGGCAAAAAAGCTCTTTTTACCGTAAAAAAAGCCGATCCTGAGAACAACGGGTATAAAAGCGACCTGTATCTATACGATACAACTCTGGGTCAGACAAAGCGCCTCACCGGCCTGGGAGATGTGGGGCTAAGCCTCTGGCTTGACGACAAAACTGTCGCGTTTACAGCCATAAGAGACGAAAAAGTCAAGGAAAAGGCAAAACAGGGCCTGCCGATTACCTGCTTTTATAAGCTGTCCATAGACGGCGGGGAGGCTGTGGAGTTTCTGCGCCTGCCATACCTTGTTACCGGGGCAAAGCTGGCGGGAAACGGCGTTCTGGCATTGGCAGTGGGTTATGACAAACTTATGCCGGATTTTGCATCTATGACAGACGCTGAGATCATGGCTGCTGTTCCGGGTCTAAAAGCTGAGGCTGACTATCAGATAGTTGACGAGGCCCCCTTCTGGTTTAACGGCACAGGATATACCAATGGCAGGAGAAACGAAATATATCTGTGTGACCTTTCAGGCGGAAAACCCGAAAAAGTGGACGGATATCCCCTCGATTGCCATGTGCTGGATATAAAAGACGGGAAAATCATGTACCTTGCCCAGGAGTATATCGACGGCATCGGACAGTTCAAAAATAATCTGTATCTTTACGACATGGCTTCCAAAGAGAAAAAAGTTCTCACGGAGCGTGTATACAGCATATCTGCCCGGGGATTTGCCGGAGACAGAATGTGGTTTGCAGGGTCCGATGCCAAAGAGTATGGGCTCAGTGAAAATGCTAAACTCTATTTTGTGGATGAAGACGGCAAGATTACCCTATGGCTAGGAGATGACATCTGCTACGGCAGCACCGTGGGAAGCGACTGCAGGCTGGGCGGCGGAAAGAGTTTTGTTGCCTGTGATGACTGCCTTTTCTTTACGTCTACAGAGAACTATTCGTCCTTTATAAACACCGTCAATTTCCGGGGTGAAAGGAAAATTCTCCCCATGGAGAGTGGTTCCGTTGACTTTATTGACAAGGGACGGGACGGAGTTTACTTTATAGGTATGAGGGGCGGACGCCTTCAGGAACTCTACAGATTCAAAGACGGAAAAGAGGAAAAGCTTACTTCCTTCAACGACCGGGTTGTGGAGGGGCACAGTTTTGTCAAGCCCGAGCACTTCGTATTCGAAAACGACGGCGTAGAGCTCGATGGCTTTGTCTTAAAACCCGTAGGATACGAGGAAGGCAAAAAATATCCCGGAATCCTGGATATACATGGAGGCCCCAAAACTGTTTTCGGGGATGTCATTTATCACGAGATGCAGGCCTGGGCCAATATGGGTTACTTTGTGTTCTTCACAAACCCCCGCGGCGGTGACGGCAGAGGGAACGAATTCGCAGACATAAGGGCTCGCTACGGCAAGGAAGATTACAGCGATATAATGAAATTCACCGATGAAGTCATTGTCCGCTACCCGGATATTGACCCTGCAAGGCTCGGAGTTACGGGTGGAAGTTACGGTGGATTTATGACCAACTGGATAATAGGGCACACCGACCGCTTTGCGGCTGCGGCAAGCCAGAGGAGCATAAGCAACTGGGTATCTATGGGATATATAGCGGATATTGGTTTCCACTTTGCAGCAGATCAGACCGGAGCTACTCCCTGGACAGACTTAGACCTTATGTGGGAGCAGTCCCCTCTGAAATATGCCGACAAGGTAAAGACACCTACCTTGTTTATCCACTCAGATCAGGATTACCGCTGCCCGCTTCCCGAAGGAATGCAGATGTTCACGGCTCTCAAGTGCTTCGGAGTCGAATCCAGGATGTGCATCTTCAAAGGCGAGAATCACGAGCTCAGCAGGGGAGGGAAACCCTTGCACCGCGCACGCCGTTTAAAGGAGATTACAGACTGGTTTGAAAAATACCTGAAAGCCTGACTTTTTACAATTTGGCTTAAAACTGTATCAAAAGTGCAAAAAATGGCGGCACCGGCTGTGCCGCCATTTTAATTTTGCCCGGGAGTTAGATTAAAGCCCCGTCCATCCTATATTCCCGAGGATAAACAGGCTCACAAACGAAATGAGAATCATTACGATAGTTATCGGAAGGGCAAATTTCAGCCACTTGTTGATCGGCACGTTGCACAGTGCGAGAGATCCGGCAGTGACACCCAGGGCAGGTGTAATAAGGTTTGTGAATCCGTCTCCCACCATAAATGCACTGACAGCCAGGTTCCCAGAAATATTCAGGGCCTGGGCCATTGGCTGAATGATAGGTATCAATATTGCCTGTTTTGCAGAGGCAGACGGTATGAATATGTTGATTATGGTTACAACAAGGGATATTCCTATTGAAGCAAGGCCCTGTCCCAGCCCTTTCAGCGGGGATGACAGCACATACACTATCGTGTGCATTATATTTCCCTCTGTCATAACCAGACTCATAGTTCCTGCCATACCTATGACGCATCCCACAAAAGCCATTCCGCCTGCTCCTTTTGCAAAAGCATTTCCTATGTCATCAAGGCTCATCCCGTAGATTATTCCGCAGGCTATGGAAACTATGAACATTATAGCCGGCATTACCTCCACTCCAAGGCCCATAACGCTGTTGAGAACCACGATAAGTGCATACTGTGCAAAAAACAGGATTGTAACGCACAGAGCCCTTGGGTTGAGCTTTACCTCTTCTCTTTCCTCCGTGGGATTATCGCAGTCAGCCAGCCACTCAGTATCTCCCATATATGATTTACTGGGGTCATTTGACACTTTCAGCGCATATCGCAGGGTATAGAGCATAGCCACAATTATTATTATGACCATCATAAGCAGGCGGACTCCGAATCCTGAGTAAGGTGGCACCCCCATCATTATCTGCGGTGTCATTGCCCTGGTTGGACCTACTGCAAAGCCCACAAATGAGGCGAAAAATGTGATTGCAACTGCCATAATCGGGTCAAGTTTCAGTTTTCTTGCAAACATTATCCCTATGGGAACTATTGCGATCATCTGATCTCCGCCTCCGAAGGCGCCCTGAACAGCGATCAGTATGAACAGCAGGGGAACGAGGATTTTTATCCCCTTGTCCTGGAGTTTGTAGACTGCCCAGTTTATCATCTCATCAATTGCCCCGGTTGCCATTATGATACCCACAGTGCCTCCGCCTATCAGCAGAAGTGACATTACGTAACTTGAGTTCATAAAGCCCTGAAGCAGCATTGTGAGTGCCCTCCAGGGGCTCACCGGTGTCTGGTGGCCCAAATACCGGAAGCTGTCCCCCAGCAGTGATCCCGTCTCCGGGTCCGTGGCGAACCGGCCCGCAGGGATGACGTACGTAGCCAGGCTCATAGCCATTATGAGTCCCAGCATAAGGAACAACAGATGCGGCATTTTGAAGCCCTTTTTCTTTTTGACCTCTTTGGTCGTACTTGCCATATTTTTCCTCCTTTGTATTGTTCTCTCTGCCTGCCCATATCCCCTTTGTCGCCGCACGCCTGAGTGAAAATCACACCGGCAACATTTTTAGGACAGGCTGAGGATATTTAAATTCTAACCGTTTTTTTTTTTTTTTTCAATATCAATGGTAACTTATTGATAAAAAATATTCACAAATATGAATATTTATTTTTGTCTAACATTACTATTTTTTATCGGACTCAATTTTAATAATCCGCTCTTTCGTATATAAATATATTAGTATATTCAGCAGCATACATAAGAGATTTAAAATCACTTTAAGATATTTTTGTTGATTTATTACATATATTGTGATATATTGAAAATGAGCGAGGATCTGTGCGCCTGCAGGGCCTCAGACTTTTTCAGGGCTGAGGGATGAATATAATATTGCATATACCCCTTTGTGCGTATTATTATCCGTCCTGAAACCCATCAAGAGGTAATTTTATGACAAATCTTGAAGTAGCAAAAAAATATGAGGATTATATCATCTCAATGAGAAGATATTTTCACGAACACCCTGAGCTTTCAAACCAGGAGGACAAGACCGTTGAAAAACTCTCCCGGGAGCTTACAAGTATGGGGATTGAGCACACGGTAATTCCTCACGGCGGGATTCTCGGAAAAATTAAGGGAAACAAGGACAACGGCAAGGCAGTTTTGCTCAGAGCCGACATCGACGGACTTCCGGTGCAGGAAACTCCCGACAACCTGAAAGAGGGAATGAGGACATGTATGTCCCAGAATCCCGGGGTTATGCACGCCTGCGGCCATGACGGCCACATGGCAATGCTCCTCGGAGCCTGCAAAATTCTTCTTGAAAAGAAAGACGAGATCGAAGGCACTGTCTATATCTGCTTTGAAAGAGGAGAAGAAGGCGGTGGGAACGTCAGATTCATTTTTAAGTACATAGAGGACAACGACATAAAAATTGACTCTGTGTACGGAATCCACGTCCATTCAACTGACCCCACGGGTTATATGGGGATAAACGATGAGGGTATGATGGCAGGAGCCATGGGCTTTTCCATCACCATAGAGGGCAACGGGGGACATGGCTCCCGCCCTGACCAGGCCAACAGTCCCATAGACTGTTTCGTGGCAATTTATCAGAGGCTTGAAGCCCTTCGTCTCACCAAAGTCGATCCCTTCCAGACCTGCGCTTATTCCGTGGGTGTCCTCCAATCCGGCAATGTGGGAAATGTAATTCCTCAGACTCTGACTTTCGGCGGCTCAATGAGGACATTTGACCGCGACGGAGCCGGAATGAAATTCTACGAGGAATTCAAGAAAGCGGTTGACGGAATCTGCGCCGCTTACGATTGCACTCCTACCTACAATATGTATTCCCTCCCCAGCACAGCCACAGTAAACGACCCTGACATGGCAAAGTTTGCCAGGGAGGTAATAGGCAAGGAACTGGGTCGGGAAAATGTGGGCCCAGTGGAGCCTTGGATGGCCTCAGAGAGTTTTGGTCAGTACCTGCGGCAGTGGCCGGGTGTCTTTGCTTTCTTAGGTATGAAAAACGACCGGAAAGGCGTGGGAGCTGCCCATCACAACCAGGCATTTGACATAGACGAGGATGTGCTGAAGCTCGGTGCTGCCGGGGCGGCAACTTATGCAATTGAATATCTGAGGACTCCTGGCCTCAAAGGTGGCAGGAAAATCGGATACAAGGAGCTTTTAAAGCAGACTGGCTCAGACGCAATTTTGAAAGAACTCTACGACGAATAAGAATTTTGCTTTTTAGCCAAAATAACCCGGGGGCGGCAAAAGCCTTCCCCGGGTTATTCAATATACTTGCAAATTTTCGTAGCCGGTTGTAAAATCAAATTCTGCAAAATTCTTTTAAAGAGGTAATTTCCATATGAAATATCTTAAAGGGCTTGCCGTAATAATAGCAGTCTGCTTCGCAGGGGAAATTCTCAGGGCGGTTATACCTCTTCCCATACCTGCCGGAATATACGGACTGGTAATTATGTTTTTACTTCTTTGCTTTAGGCTTATAAAATTGGAAACGGTTGAAAAGACGGCAGATTTTCTCATAGAAGCTATGTCCATAATGTTTATTCCGGGTGGAGTGGCCATAATGTTTGCCTGGGATACTCTAAAGACTATGCTTCCCGCTGTCCTGGGAGCCGTATTTCTGGTGACGCCCCTTGTGATGTTCGTGACCGGCAGGGTGTCTCAGCACATAATAGACAAGGAGGCAGGCAAATGAATGATTTTCTTGTCTCATCCTCATTTTTCGGCGCGGCATTGACGCTTGTCGCTTATTTCATAGGGGATTATATAAAGGAAAAGACGGGTAAACGGATATTTAACCCGATTCTTATCGGAATTATCATAGTTATGGTGGTTTTGAGAATTTTCAACATAGATTACCGGGTTTACAATGCATCTGCCGGGTATATCAGCTGGTTTCTGACCCCTGTGACCGTCTCCCTTGCAATACCCCTGTACAGACAGCTCCGGGTTCTCAGGACAAATGTCAAGGCAATAGTAATGGGCATTACCTGTGGGGTCATCGCCTCCGGTCTGGGAATTCTCGGGCTCTCGGTATTATTCGGGCTTTCCCACCGGCAGTATGTAACCTTGCTACCCAAGAGCATCACCTCTGCCATAGGAATGGTCGTCAGCGAGGAGCTGGGGGGCTATCCCAGTATAACAGTCCCGGTGATAATTATAACCGGGATATACGGCAATATAATACGGGAGGCCGCAATGAAGTTTTTCAGAATAACTGACCCTGTGGCCAAAGGTCTTGCCATAGGCACTGCAAGCCACGCCACCGGAACTTCCAAAGCTATGGAGCTGGGACCTGTAGAGGGCGCAATGTCAGGGCTTTCCATTGCCGTTGCAGGTCTTATTACTGTTGTGGCAGCCCAGTTATTTGCCAGGCTCTACTGAAAAACAGCGGAAATTACTGATTTCTTTAAGGCACCTTTTCTCTGTTTTGACAAACAAATTTTCAAAAAACTATTGCAATTTCCGTATTTAATGTTATAATAATATGGCAATTCGTTATTGCGCCATTAGCTCAGTTGGTAGAGCAACTGACTCTTAATCAGTGGGTCCTGGGTTCGAGTCCCTGATGGCGCACCAAGCCCGCATTTGCGGGCTTTTTTATTTTGCCTTCTGATTTTTGAGATTTATATATCAAAATTTTGTACTTCGCAGTTATGGGGAAACGGAAAAATGTTGTTCGATATATTTACTGCTCTTTGCAAATAAATTAATGTATCCTAATTTAAAATTATTGAAGAAATTCCGATTATAGAATCAAAAAATCTATATGAAGTTAAAATATGTTTCTTAATTTAATTGATATATTAAATAAGTATGCCGAAATTCTTACAACTTTATAAATCTATAAATATTTTTTCATTGCGTATTTATTTTTAAAATATTAATTATAATGCAAATTTT
>CAZYZR010000034.1:0-7942 GCA_964651945.1 uncultured Oscillospiraceae bacterium
GTGTCACTCCCCAGATTCAGCCATATTCTCTTGCTGTCCCTGATCCCGTCGATATTGCTTTCTTCGTCGCAAAAGTATTTTACCTCCCGCCCTTTGCTCCGAATATACTCCTCAATGGCATCCAGCACATCTTTCCCCAGGCTCGCTTTCGCCGCCTCGGTTCTCCTCGACCGCTCTACCTTCCTTGCGGAATTTCTCTTTACCCTTTCAACATCTTCATCGGGTACTATTCCTGCTTTTGTATGTCAGGATAATATCAGAACAATCTAATCATAAAGATAGAGTGCTCAAAAATCAGAAATTTATTTTTTCTTCTCTTCTTTCGGCTCCCATTTGTACCCGTTTGCACACTCTTCCAAGTCGCGTACATCCACATCTTTACATGGGAAACCATGTGGTATTCCTTGAGGAAAAGCTTTGCAAGATGGCTTCCACCCGTCTATGAGCTCACCCTCATTTTTGCATAAGTCACAAGACCAGAATACGCATATCATTCTTTCTCACCCATAAACTCCTCATAGAGTTTCCTTTCCTCGTCAGTAAGTGGTATATGCTTGAATAATAGCACCTCTATTTACGCTATTGCCTATGCTCCGTCGGATCTTGCAATTTCGCTTATATAGAAATCCCCTCGGCGCTCGTACTCCTTGAGTACATTATGTACCGTTTTTATCCATCTGTCATCAATTGCTTTCTCAATGTGTAGTCTCTATGTCTTCAAGGTCCAGACTTCTGGCAAGTGTACGCTTTCTTTCTTGCTTCTCTCCCATACTCAGAGGTAAACCCGTACTTCTGCACTCTTTCAGCCCGGGTGGGAAGGTCTGCGGCTTTTGAAAAGGCTGCATACTGGGCTTTCAGCACCATATACCTTATCTGGCTCTGCTGGAGCTTTGCCTTGTCCTCTGTCCGGGTATATACCGTTATCCTGTCTTTCTCTCGCCTTATTGACCTCTTAAGTTGTCTTTGCTGCGGTATTCCCTCGCAACCTCGGGAGGCAGTTCGTCAAATCTCGGGAAATTCGTCTTTCCCATATCTATCGCTCATCCTCCCTCGTTTTCGGGCATAAACAAAGAGCAGGGCTTACGCCCTGCTCTCTGTGTTGAATTGTCAGGTGTCAATCGTTAAAATTCGCATTCTTAAAACGCTCATCAAGCCACTTGCTAAGCTCTTCTTCACTTATTTCGTGCCTGCTGGCCTTCATTGTCATATATTCCTGCTCTCTTTCAAATGCGGTTTTGCGCTGTTTTTTCTTTTTGACATTAACAATAACTTTTTTCCTTTCGGCCATAGCAGGCTTCTTGGATGCATCCTTTTCCCTGGCGGCCGCTTCCCTCTTCTTCCTCGCTGCATACTCTTTATCAGCCGGGCACGGCGGGTGTGTGCTGTTCATATCAATTTGTTCAAGCTGCTCTTTGGTGAGGCTCTCGAACCGTTTATTTATTTCCTTCAAGCTTCTCAATATTACCCCTCCTGATATTATTTTATCACCACCGCTGGCCTGTTTCAATAACCACTCTTTATCTGTTCACAACTGAGGCTTTTCTGTTTAGCACTGCAAAGTAACTGTTCCCCTCTCCAAACGATTTTCCGGGACGTCATTACCCTCTGCAATGGCATATATGTTCGGACAAGAGTCATATCCGCACATCACTAAAGCCACACCGGACTTAGATCCGCTTTGGGTCTTTCTCCTTGATCCCGCATATGTGTAACCAAATGCAATAATTTCAATTGAATATTCTTATGCAACCTTCCGACTCTGCTCGCTTTTGTAATCCTCAGGAATCTTTTTAAATAATAAAATAATTGGTTACAAAAAAATCAGGCCCACAGAGATGCAGACCTGATGATTCTGATTTTTTTTGAATTTACTTTACTATCTCACCGCTGGTTGCACCGCCACAGGCATTGGCCTCGTCAGTATCAATGTGCATTGCAGTGGCAAAAGAAGCACTCACTCTTACTACCACATCGTCAAAAATAAGGCTGCGGCCGTCTGAGTCTATCTTTACCTTGACTATTTCCTTGTCTGAAACGCCGAATTTCCGCGCATCCTCAGGTGTGACGTGAATATGCCTTTTGGCAATTATAACACCTTCAGCCAAGTCGATCTCTCCGGCAGGACCCACAAGTTTGCAGGGGGCGGACCCGGCCAGATCGCCGGATTCCCTAACAGGAGCGGTAATCCCGATGGAACGGGCATCTGTCATAGCCAGCTCCACCTGAGAAGCTTTTCTCACTGGACCAAGAATAGACACATTGGGAAGCTCCCTCTTGGGACCTACTATCTTGACTCTTTCTTCGCAGGAAAACTGGCCGGGCTGAGAAAGGTCTTTTTTCTTTGTGAGCTGATGACCAGCCCCAAAAAGAGTCTCCACATCTTCCTGGGTCAGATGTATATGTCTTGCGCTTGTCTCCACAAGTATTTTTGCCATTATAAAAATCCTCCGAAAATTTGATTTTCTCGAAATTATTCTACATTTATTTTCTGAATTTTTCAAGACAAAAATACATTTAAAAAGAATTTTAAAATAATTAACAAAAATTCCAATAGTTACCCTTTTATATTGTACATTTTACTGAAAATCAGTTCATAGCAATAGAAAAAATATCTGAAATTGTACCGGAAAAATATAAGTTTTAAATCGAATACTGACAATGAATCGAAAAACTAAACGGTAAGACAAATCAATAAGTTCTGTAATATATTCAAAACTTTATATCTGTAAAACCTGAAACATCTTTAAATTGGTATAATTATGGTAATTGGGGGGTTATTAAGGAATTTAATAAAATATGTACGGACTTTTCTTATAAACATTAAATAATTTTATCTTTAAACATTTTATTTCAGTATTTCAATAAGTTGAACAACACTTATCTGTGTGATATAATCTAAGTAAATAATTTGTTTGGAGGACAAAATGGATTTTAAAAAAGTAAGCCTTGTATATTTCAGCGCCACAGATGTTGACAAGAAATATGCAAGGGCTATGGGAAAAGCCACAGGCAAGGAAATGGCGGAATATGATATGACGCTTCCGGCAAACAGAGTCCCTGAAAAGGCTCCTTCCTTCGGAAAGGACGATCTTGTCATACTTGCACTTCCCGTGTATGGCGGCAGAATTCCTGCAGTATGCCTGGATTACGTAAAGGCTTTAAAAGGTGAGGATACTCCGTGTGTGGTGGTTGCCTGCTACGGAAACAGAGATTTTGACGATGCCCTGGTTGAGATGGAAGATCTTATGACTGAAAGAGGATTCAAAGTCGTGGGCGGAGCTGCCTTGGTAGGCAGGCATTCATTCTCAAGTGAAATTGCCGGAAACAGGCCGGATCAAAACGATCTTGAGTGCGCCGCTGAATATATGAAGGCTCTTTGTGCAGGAGACGGAAAGGCACTCGAAAAGGGAGTACTGCCCGGAAACAGGCCTTACAAGGAGAATAACGGAGCACCTAATACTATACTCCCCTCTACAACCGATGCCTGCATAAACTGCAAACTCTGTGCCAGAAACTGTCCCAACGGAGTTATAAGCTTTGACAACCCCAAGGAATTTGTCAAGGACGCTTCTTATTGCCTGCGCTGCAACAGATGTGTTGTAAATTGCCCCAGAAATGCAAAAGTATTTGACAACGAACAATTCCAGACAGTGGTAGCGGGATGCATAAAAATGTTCGGCAAGCCTGACAAAGAAAACAAATATTTTATGTAAAATAAAAAGCAAAAATAAATAAAAGCGGCCGCAAAGGCTGCTTTTATTTTTAATCATTTTTTAATTTTAAAACGCAATAAACTTCATTGTAAAGTCAGTTCACTGTACAGGGCTTATATAATTCATCCTGCCGGCAAAAGCCCCACGTGAAGCCCACATGTCTAAATTCACAAGTGTGCGTTTCTAATTTTATCAAGCACCTGGGATTGATATTAAATCAATGAATCCCGGCTCTTTTTCTCAGTATTGACCCGACAGGGATTTCAATGGGACAATCGATGTAATATTTCATCTGCCGGTGAGGAGTAGATTGAATTCTCTCCCCTTCCTCAGACAATATATATGAAGGTGTAAATGAAAAGACCTTTCCACCCGGCATAAGTATTTCTATTTCATCCCCTATATCCATTTTTCCTCTCTGAGTACAGAGAAGCCTTCCGTTTTCCCATTTGTCGCTGACACCGAGAAGCTCCCAGTCCCTTGTGTACTCAGATGTAACCGTATTCTGAACTGCACCGGCCCTTCCAAAATAGAATCCTGTGGAGTATCTGCGGTGACTTGTCTTTTCCAGTTCAAGAAATATGTCATCTGGCAAGACCCAGTTGTCGGGATTGGAAAAATATGAATCTATTGCCCGGCGGTAAGCTGAGGTTACAGAAGCCACATAATAAAAGCTCTTTGACCTGCCCTCAATTTTAAATGAATTTATGCCTGCATCAGCCAGAAGGTCTATATACGGAGCCATACAGAGATCATCGGAGTTCATAATATATGTGCCCTCATAACCCTCTGAAATGTCAAAAGACTGACCCGGACGCGTCTTTTCACGAAGTTCCCATTCCCAGCGACAGGGCTGGGCACACTGTCCTCTGTTTGCATCTCTCCCGGTAAAATAATTCGACAAAAGGCATCTGCCCGAAAAAGACATACACATTGCTCCGTGGACAAAGCACTCAATTTCAAGGTCTTCCGGGGTATTGTCCCTGATATATTTTATATCTTCAAAGGAGAGCTCCCTGGCGAGGACTACTCTTTTAGCCCCAAGGTCATACGCAGCTTCAGCCGCGGCAAAATTCACTATCCCTGCCTGCGTGGAAATATGAATATCCACCTCCGGTGCATATTTTTTGACCATTGACAATACACCGAGATCTGACACTATGAACGCATGTACTCCTGTCCGGGCAGCTTTTTCAATAAACTGCGGCATCAGCCTTGCTTCGCTGTTGGTGGGAATGGTATTCAGAGTAAGGTATATTTTCTTCCCTGAACTGTTCGCAAGCTTTACAGCATTTTGAATTTCATCAAAGGTAAAATTTCTTGGCCCGGACCTCATCCCATATTCCTGGGCGCCGAGATATACAGCGTCCGCCCCATATCTCAGGGCAAATTCCAGTCTTTCAAAATCTCCGGCGGGAGAAAGCAGTTCAGGCTTTTTCATTATGCTTTTCACCCTAAGGATTTGTTTACTTTCTCTGCCTTGGCTATATTTGCATTGTGCTCTTCAAATGTCCTGGCGTAATAGTAATTCCCCGCCATATCCGTCACAAAGTAATAATATCCCTCAAAATCTTCGGCAGGCCACAATGTATTTGTGATTGCATCCACACCGGGGTTGCATATGGGACCGGGGGTAAGCCCGCTTACGGCATAGGTGTTATAAGCGTCCGCCATGCCCCGGGGAACGAGATCTTCCGATCCGTAATAAGGGATGATATAGTCGTAGACATAATTTCCTTCCGCTTTTATATAACTTGAAACATTGCTTTCAAGTCTTGGGAGCGGAGAGCCGGGAGAGATGCGGTTTCTGAACACTGCAGCGACATATGGTTGATCTTCCGGATGACCGGCCTCTTCCTGAACAAAGGACGCCAGAGTGATGACTTCATCAAGACTCATTCCCAGCTCATCCATTCTCCGGTACATCTCGGGAGTGATTTTGGAGTCAAAATTGGCATAGATCTTTTCCACCATGCTGTAAACATCCCCGCCTACGTAGAATTCGTAGGTATCCGGATATAAAAACCCCTCACCTTTCATAAATCTGTTCTCTTTTTCGGAAATCTTGTTCCAGAATTCAAACTGACTGAAATCTCCGTTGTTGGCCACATCAATAAATTCCTGAGCAGTGCAGACCCCGTTGTTTTCCATTCTCCTGGCAAACTGCATAAGGGTAAATCCCTCAGGAAAAGTAACGGTTATGGTAGCTTTTTTGTCCTGCACTGTGGACAGCACCTTTACAATATCCCGATAGGACATGTCCTTTCCTACTTCAAATGTGCCGTACTGCAGGTTTTGAGGGGGATTCATCTTTGCCCATATTCTGAAAAACATGCTGCTTTTTACAACTCCGCTGTCAGCAAGAATGTCAGCTATGGAATTTGCGCCGCTTCCCTCGGGAATTTCAATTGTGACGACTTCCCCGCCTCCGTCCTTCCCTTTTATATCGGAAAAAGCGGAAAAGCCAATAAACACAGCAAGGCAAAGGACCAAAACAAGAATTAATGCTGCAATTTTTTTCAAAATCTGCCTCCTTTAAGTGTATGATTTTCAGGCCGCTTGAGCAGTCGATGCTTCAAGTCGATTGAGTTCCTTCATCATAGGTACAACCAGAATTACTCCGAATATAAAGGCAATGACATCGCTCACCGCCTGTGAAAGCGAAAGACCTGTGAGTCCCCAGAAATGAGTCATTATCAGAACCGCAGGTATAAGGGCAAAAGCCTGCCTGGAAAGTCCGAGAAAACCTGCCTGGAACGGTTTCCCTATAGCCTGGAAAAGTCCTGTGGAAATCATAACCCACAGATGCAGAGGAAGCACAAGGCATTGGCTCCTTATGAGAAGAACGCCTATTGACAGCACTTCCACATCATCTGAAAATACAGTAATAGCATCTTCGGCAAAAATTCCAAGCGCCAGTCCGAGAATTACGCAGAGAACCAATCCGATCAGTGTGGTTATATAATAAGCCTGTTTTACCCTGTGGTAGTTTTTTGCTCCCCAGCAGTAACCCACAATCGGCTGAAATCCCTGTCCAAAGCCCATAACAGCACTGGCAACCAGTCTCATACTCTTGTTGGCAACTGAGACTGCAGCAAGAGCTGCATCACCGAAACCGCCTGCGAGATTGTTAATGACAATTGTGGATATGCTCATAAATCCAGTGCGGAGCATGGTCGGAATTCCCATTCTTGCTATCTCAGAATAAAGAGACATTTTAGGAGTAAAGAATTTCAGATGTATTTCTGTTACGCATTTCTGCCTTATAAAAGGTACAAGCAGGAGGATAACGGTTATTACCTTTGAAATCCCGGTCGCAATTGCAGCACCTGCAACGCCGAATCCAAATGTGGTAATGAAAACCGGATCAAGAAAAATATTGATTATACAGCCCGAAACAGAACCCAGCATTGAATAGGTTGTGCTTCCTTCCGATCTCAAAGTCTGCTCAAGACACACCTGGGCTGCTGTAAAAGGCGCAGAAAAGAGAATCCATGTGGCATAATCAACTGAGTATTTCTTGGAGGTTTCAGTGGCTCCCAGCAACATAACCATGGGATCCCTGAAAATAAAAGCAATCCGCGCAAAGACAGTCATTGCACCCATTGCAGTAAAAAGAGTGGTAGATGCCGCTCTTGAGGCCTCATCGTGATTCTCAGCCCCCAGCTGCCTCGAAATATAACTGGAAGCACCCATCCCAAACCCCAGGGATATCGCCCTGATAATCATCATCAGGGAATCGTTGACACCAACTGCAGCAGTTGCCGCTTTGCCCAGCTGACTTACAAAATAAGTGTCAGCCATGTTGTATAACGAGTCAATCAGCATCGTCAGAACCTGCGGAAGGGCTATCATAGGAATGACTTTGAAAAGATTCCCCTCCAGCATAAGTCTGTAACGCTCGGCTCTTTTTTCCTCAACAGTCTTTGCAGATGCCGTATTTAACACCTCTTTTATCTATATATTTTCCTTATTAATTATACCATTATTTAATTATATTGTGAACAGTAAAATTTACATAAAAAACAAATGCCAAAGCAGCTGCCCGGCATTGTTTATATATAATTTTTATTCAAACATTAGATTTACATAGGCATTTTTGTCAAGTCCCAATGTAAGATATTTCCCCTTTTCTCTTCCCTCTCCTGCAAAAAGGAGGGAATCCCGGGGCAGGATAATATCTGCATTTTCAAGCCCGGTTCTCTCTCTTATTGCCTGAAGAAGTGAAA
>CAZYZR010000034.1:8042-13440 GCA_964651945.1 uncultured Oscillospiraceae bacterium
ATAATATCTGCATTTTCAAGCCCGGTTCTCTCTCTTATTGCCTGAAGAAGTGAAATGGCATCAGGTGTGGAAGCAGCAAGAAGTTCCTTTACTGCCAATGTCTCACCTTCAGTGTAATAGACAGCGAACGCTTTGTCCGACTCAGCTGTGGAACCGCCGAAAGTATAAAGATATGTGGCATAAAGTTCATAATCCTTTTTTGAATAATGGACAATATTCCCCTCTGAAAATTTATCCCTGAGCATTTTCATTCTTCCTGCGGTGGCAATATCGAATTCAGCCGTCTGCCAGATGTTCTTTTTGACAGGTATAAGACACTCTCTGATATCTGAGACATTTTCAAATCCAAGTTTTTTCCAGAATTCAAAAAGCTCCGGACCTGCAGGTTCCAGCACGCAAAAAGTTCTGCCTTCCTCTGCCTCCCTCCCTATCGAGAAGGCAACAAGATCCCTCATAATTCCCCTGTTTCGGGCTTTGGGAAGGGTACAGGCGGAATAAAGGTAAAAGCCCCGCTTGTCTTTATACTCAAGATGTCCGGCGGCAATCAGCATTGAGATGATTTCATCGCAATCCCTTGCGACATAAATCCTGTCTGACATATTTCCAAAAACAAAATCGCAGAACCCCTCGGTCCCGTCTTCAAAACAGAGCTCCCAAAGAGCCCTTGCCCCGGGAATATCCTCTTTTTCAGCTTTCCTGAAAAGCATCGGAATGCCTCCTATCTGGCTTTTGCCAGATATTTTTTTCTAATTTCATAAGGAAAATAACTGAGCTTGGCCTTTCTCAGATTTTCTTCTCCCATATCGTCTTCGCGGTTTATATATTTGTACATATACAGACAGTTTTTTACAAAGTCCCTGTTTATGACCGCGTATGCACCTGTGGTATCATGGTATGCTTTCTCAACCACCACATCCGCCATATCATCGCTGATGGAAGAGGCAATCGTCATGGCTACCACCTTGCCATGAACCGTTATCATAGCACCCGTAAGATCTAGTTTGTCGAAATTGTCAAGCAGAATGAAAATTCCTTTCTGTTCACTGAGAAGATCTCTTCCACCCTCAATATTGGAATCGGCCGTCCATTCTGTCTCAAACTGCCTCGCCTTTTCAATATTTCCGGGGTTTATTGTCTCAAATACATAATCCGGGAATTCTCTCTGGAATTTAGAGCAATGGTTACGCTTTTTCTGGTATTTTTTCCCGGGGAGGTTCATAAGATCACCGGAAAGATATATATAATCCTCAGAGTTCCTGTCTTCCTCAACAAAAAAACAGTCTGAGAAGTTACTTTTAATAAAATCGCAGCACTGCCGGTCCATTCCGTATATCCAGGGCGGTTTCCCGGCAGATTCTGCGTCTTTAATAATCATTTCAACGCCTTCTTTTGTATTTTCAAATCCCCGGGGGTAAAGATAGAGCAGGTGATCTGCCCGGTCAGAGCGCATAATGAGTCCCCCTTGCCGATAAGCTATCTCAATGGGAACGCGCTGCCCCCAGACCAACATTGTTGCAAAACAATGTTCACTGTTTTCTATTCCGCTTTTTCTCAAAATCGGAGTGGCCAGTGGCCGGTCATCTATGGTCATAGATCTGAAATTCAGCATAATACCTCTTTAACAGCTTTCAGGACTTCTTTTGAAATTTCTTCTATATTCAGAGGATTTTCCCCGTCGTCACATCTGATTACTCTCCACCCGTCCCTGTCTGCACAGTAATGGGCAGCCTTTGCAGAACGCTCAATATAAAGATGATCCCTCTCATGAATGTCCATTTTGGCGGTTTGTCCTCCGTATCTGCCACTGATAAGTTTTTCAGACACACAGGGTGTCATATCCAGGTAAATCACCAGATCCGGCTTCGGAATGTCCATTTTACCGTACTCAAAATCGTACAGCCAGTCAAGAAAACTGTCCCACTCATCCTCCGGAAGCTTTGAACATTGATGTACGCCGTTGGATGTGGTATATCTGTCAGCTACCACGACCCCGCCATTCCGGTAATATTCTTTCCAGCCGGTGGTATATCCTGCGAATCTGTCAACTGCGTAAAATGCAGATGCGGCATAAGCGTTGACGTCTCCCGGCTTTTCACCAAATTTTCCCGAAAGATACATTTTCACCAGTGCCGATGAATCTGAATCATAGTCCGGAAAACTGACTTTCCTGGCATTTACTGACATTCTGCCGAGATTTTCCATCAGGATTTCAGCCTGGGTGGCTTTTCCGGACCCGTCCAGCCCTTCCAGAACGATAAGTTTACCCATTTCTATCCGTTTTCCCTGAAATTCTTGTACTTTTCTCTCATCTCTTCCGCCCTTCCGCAGCTCATTTTTCCCTCGGGGCAAGGACCATTCAGACACTTGGGACCGGAGCGGACGAAAAGTGAAGGGGCAACCCGGTAAACCTGCCTGAACATTTCCTCAGCCAGTGCCCTGATTTCCCACTGGGCCCTGTTGCAGCAGCGCTGAGCAAAAAAATTGTTGAGACTTCTCGCATTCATTGTGACTATCATCTTTGTGGTACAGGCATTCGGAAGGATAAACCTGGCGTCTTCAAGAGCTTTTTTCTCTGCGGCCTTTGAAGCCCGTTTTTCATCCATCCCCTGAGCAATAAACTCGGCCTTATGTGTCTCTTTCAGAAGTTTTGTAACCTTGTGATAATTTTCAGTGGCGAGTTCCATTGACCTGTTAAACTCCCGGAGAGACTCAGGATCTTTTTCTATTTCAGGCGGTGTCACGTACTCAGGCCGTTTCAGATTTACATATCTCTGGCTCTGAACACTGTATGAGGCCAGCCTGTGACGTGTTATCTGGGCTAAAAGTGAACGGGAAACGCCTTCAATGGCAAATGTGAAACTCACATGTTCAGTAGGGCTCTCATGCCCCATGGAAGCAAGCATTTCCACAAATTCCCTGCTCTTTTCCGGAGTGAGACCATCCAGAAGAGTATCTATCCGGGCATTGGAATAGCAAAGTTTTGCAGCCGCTGCCACCACTTTTTCAGGTTCCGGTGTGAATGCAATGAGTTTTACTTTCATATCTGTATCCTCCTTAATATCGGCTTATATATAAATTATATCCTCTCAACCGGTGCATAATTTGCCATTATTTTTTTTGTACCGACTCTGTCAAATTCCACTTCAAGCATATTGTCATTGGCAATTGGTGTCACTTTGACAACTGTACCTTCCCCGAAAACCCCGTGATTTACTCTGTCGCCGGGGAAAAACTCAACAGCATTTTTTTTGTCCTTTATATGGGTTTTGTCCTGTGAAAAACTCCGGCTGGAATCAGTAAAGGAATAATCGGAATTGCGTGACCCAATTTTATCCGTCAATGTCCTGTCTATCTCCTCACAGACAGATTTGTCAATTTCATCCAGAAATCTGGACCGGGCAGGCCTGCCGGTACGCCCGAATATCATTCTCTCCTTGCAATGGGAAAGATAGAGCTCCTTTTTTGCCCTTGTTATTCCCACATAACAAAGTCGTCTTTCCTCCTCAATGTCATCAGGGCTGTACCTGGACATTTCCCCGGGGAAAATTCCCTCTTCAAGTCCTACTATGAAAACATAGGGGAATTCAAGTCCCTTTGCCGAATGAAGGGTCATAAGAGTTACGCTGTCTGAGTTTTCATCGTAGTTGTCTATATCGTTTATAAGACTGACTTCTTCAAGGAACATCTCAAGGGTGGCATCTTCATTCATATCCTTGTACGCCTGTATATTGGATATGAGCTGACCTATATTTTCAAGCCTTGTCTTTCCTTCTTCCCCTTCTTTTATAAGCATATCCTCATAGCCGGTTATCTTGATAAGTGCAGGGACAAACTCTTCCATAGGGCCGGCGTTATATAACCGAAGCAGCTGTTTGTAAACACTTAGAAAATTGCCAAGGGAGCCGAGAGAACGGGAAAGCTGAGGATAATCGTACATACTATAGAGTACCTCTATGATGCTTATTCCCTTTTCCCGTGCAATGGACTCAAGATTACTGATCGTTGTCCCGCCTATTTTCCTTGAAGGAACATTTATTATTCTTTTGAGCCTCAAGTTATCTGTAGGGTTAATGACAATGTTTATATACGCGATTATATCCTTTATCTCCGCCCTGTCATAAAACCTGTGCCCGCCTATTACCCTGTAGGGAATTCCGTTTCTTGCAAGAGCATTTTCAATGGCTGACGACTGCATATTCATTCTGTAAAGAACAGCGTGATCTGAAAATTTCGCACCTTTTTTCAGATTTTCACCTATAATGGAGACCACATTCCGAGCCTCATCAAAATCCTTGTCAAGGGTATAGATCTTTACTTTTTCACCATTGTCCAGGCCTGTCCAGAGTGTCTTTCCTTTGCGGGACTTGTTGTTGCTTATCACACTGTTTGCTGCGTCAAGTATATTCTGAGTTGAACGGTAATTCTGCTCAAGCCTTATTACATGTGCTCCGGGAAACTGACTTTCGAAATTCAATATATTTTCTATTGTAGCTCCCCTGAAGCGATAAATGCTCTGGTCGTCATCCCCCACAACGCAGATATTTCCTCCTTTTCCGCTCAGGAGGTTTATCAGTTCAAACTGGGCAGTGGATGTATCCTGATATTCATCGACCATAATATATGTGTATCTTTTGCGGTAATGATCCAACACTTCGGGAAATTTTCTGAAGAGATCAACGGTGTTATAAATCAAATCGTCAAAATCCATAGCGTCGCTCTCAAGAAGTCTTTTCTGATACTCCCTATAGCATTTCACCGCCAGTTTTTCCAAAATATTCCGGGAATAACCTTCGGCTTCCTCAGGACTTATCATCTTGTCTTTATATCCGGATATTCTCCCCAGAGCAGATTTTACTGTTAAAAATTTGTCATCAATAAGAAGGTCTTTCATTACCTCCTTCATAACCCTCTGCTGATCATCAGTATCATAAATTGTGAAGGCTTTCTGATAGCCCAACATCTCCGCTTCCCTTCTCAGAATCCTGACACAAAGGGAGTGGAAGGTACTTGCGGTTATCTCTTTTGATTTTTCACCCAGTGAGGTCTCCAAGCGGTTGCGAAGTTCGCCTGCAGCCTTGTTTGTAAAAGTTATTGCGAGTATATGGTAGGGATAAATAATCCCAACTGAAAGGGCCTGCTCTGCTTCAAAAGGCAGCTTTTCTCCCTTTGCAACAGCCTGTGACAAAGTTTCAAGTACAGTTTCGTCAAGATCAGAAGGGAAATACAAATTGTGATAGCTTTGACCGAACCTCACCATGTTTGATATCCTGTTTATCAGAACGCTGGTTTTCCCGCTTCCTGCACCGGCCAAGATAAGAAGAGGCCCGTCTATGTGAAATACTGCCTCCCTCTGCATATCATTAAGGTGGCTGAACTGACTTTCTATGTACTTATCCCT
>CAZYZR010000035.1:0-13432 GCA_964651945.1 uncultured Oscillospiraceae bacterium
GAAATGTGCCCCAAACAGGGGACCGTTGCCGCCGGGGCGGCACAAAGGACGGCCTTGTGGGCAATCTCCTTTCGGGGAAGACCGTGGGCATTGTGGGTGCCGGTGCAATAGGGAAGAGAGTTGCCGCTCTTTGCAAGGCTTTCGGCTGCAAAGTTCTGGCCTACAACAGAAGCAAAGTGACGGACCCGAATTTCCACCGGCAGGTTAGCCTTCTCCGGCTCCTTGAAAATTCCGACATTGTGTCCCTCCACGTCCCCCTGACGCGGGAGACAAAGGGCCTTATAGGCAAAAAAGAGCTTCGGTCAATGAAAAAATCCGCAGTTCTCATAAACACCGCCAGGGGTCCCGTGGTGGACTCCGCCGCCCTTGTCGCTGCCTTGAAAGACGGCACAATAGCTGGGGCAGCCCTGGATGTCTTTGACAAAGAGCCGCCTCTTGACCCGTCCGACCTCCTCCTCCACACCCCCAACACAATAGTAACCCCTCATATAGGCTTTGCCTCCCGGGAGTCTCTATTGCAGAGGGTGGACATTGTCTTTGACAACCTCTACTCCTTCCTTTCCGGCCGACCGAAGAACCTTGTGTGACTATTCCAAAGGATTTTGCCCTATATCGTTTGTGATATTTTTAACTAATAGGTTTGTTTTAAAATATATATTGCAGTATGCTGTTTATTTATAAACTTCACAGAGAGTACACGGTATACCATTGTACTTAAAGCAATAAACACACTGTTTTTAAAATAATATTTTTAAAGAAAAAGCATCAAAATAAAAATTTTTTAACGTTTTTAATTCAGGAGGTATCCCAATGACAAAAAAATTATCCGTCTTATTGCTGGCATTTGCTCTTGTTTTCTCCTTTTCCGCCTGTTCATCCCGGGAGAGTTCATCCCTTTCCTCCTCCCGGCCGGATTCCCGGGTCCTCAGCTCTTCCCGGACTGAAATTGACACCGATGCCCTTTGGCAGCGGGCCACCTACACCGAGGACACCCGGCTGGGGCAGGGGGAAAAGACAGTCACCCTGACAGTCACAGCGGGAGAAAAGTCAGTAGTCCTCACCATATCCACCGACGCCCGGACTCTTGGGGATGCCCTGACCGAAAACGATCTGGTCCGGGGGGAGGACAGCGACTACGGCCTCTATGTAAAGACCGTTAACGGAATAAGGGCTGATTACGATCTGGACGGCTACTGGTGGAGTCTTGAGCAGGACGGCACCGCCACCTCCTACGGGGTCGACGGGATAGACCTTACGGACGGGGACAACGCATACTCCTTTGTCTACACAGCCGCCTGATTAAATTTTTACAGCGGCATCATTTGCCGCTTTTTGTCCCGGTATTTTCACAAAGAGGGCCATTTTCACGCCCTCTTTTCTGCTTTTGTGCAATTGTAAGCATTTTTTTGTAAAAAAGTTAAATTAATGCTTGAATTTTGCTTTTGCAATGGGTATAATACATAAGTACCTCACTTCACAATTTACTTATAATTCAATAGCGTAAATGGGATATAGTTTTTTGAATACAACAAAATATTTTATTGTCGGGTAAAATAGTTTTTTGATTCTTTGACCGTCTCTGATTTATTCTTCCTTCCGCAAAAATGCGGGGGGGGGGGTAAAGAATCAGAGTCGGTTTTTTAATTGCATTTAAAATTCTCGTTTTCTTCTTTTCAATCGCTTTTCATTAAAAGACCGTTCTTCGAAATTTAAGGGAAAGATTTTTACAGGGGAAAGATTTAAATGAATCATAAAAAATCCGATGGTCTGTTCCGAAGGATACTGGCTTCTTTTCTGGCAGCATGTCTCGTTTTCAGCGAGACTTGCTCGTCAGGATTGCTTTTTGTGTCCCATGCCCGGGACACAAAGGGCCCCGTCACTGCGGTGAGCAACAAAATTGTCCGCGAAGCTGACCCCAGCACTATGGACAACTATGTCAGTGCCATAGACTTGGATGTAACCACCCAGAACGTCGGCCGTATATGGTCCGACAAGACGGTTTTTGCCAATGGCTACACCCAAAACTTAAACGGACGCAATTTTGACGGGACTACCCTGCAGTTGGAGGAATCCCTCGACGGTGTGGCCGGCTCGGTGTCCCTTGACTCCGATTTTCTCCATGTTTTCAGCGTCCTCGGCTCCAGCCAGCAGATGAACGACAATGTCCCCAGTCCTCTTGACGTGGTCATTGCCATAGATATGTCCGGCTCCATGGCCCAGAGCACCGCAATACCCCTTTTCACCACCCAGCCCCAGAGCATGGAGGATAGGATAAACACCTCCCGTATCAAAGCCACCCTTGACGGCATAAACGCCTCCATAGACACTCTTATGGACCGGAACCCCCGGAACAGGGTTGCCGTGGTGGCCTACGGCGCCGGTGCCTCCGTTATTCTCCCCCTTGCCCACTACGCCAGGAAGGACGGGGCGCCTTATCTTACCGTCGGCGGTATGGAGACCCTCCGCGGTTTAAATGAGCTTGTATTTAAAAATCAAGGGGAGAAGATAGAATTCACTTACCCCGACGATGACCCTGATCACCCGGGTGAAAAGGGCGAATTTGACGTGTCCGAGGACGGCTGGTACTGGACTCTCAACTACGACGCCTGCTATACTGTCGTGG
This sequence comes from uncultured Oscillospiraceae bacterium, assembly GCA_964651945.1. Taxonomy (GTDB): domain Bacteria; phylum Bacillota; class Clostridia; order Oscillospirales; family Ruminococcaceae; genus RGIG3102. The sequence continues at coordinate 2,624 of CAZYZR010000035.1, forward strand.
CAAATTGCAGACAGAGCACATCCAACAACCGGAATCCTGACGAGTGGACCTGGAACGACAACTACAAAAAGACAGTAAGCAACAACGTGGACAATGACAACGTGGTGGCAAATCCGGGATATAAAACGCAGGATTACACCCGGGACGGCGAGGCCACCGGGAATATGACCCAGAACCACGTCGTGGGCAGCGGCGATGCCAAGAGATACGGCGAACTCGTGAGGCTTGACGCTGACGAGTACATCGGCTACTACACCAACACCCAGGGCGGAATATACCTCGCCTACGACCAGCTTGCAAGCCCCGAAAACACCGAGACCACCTACACCGGCACCCTCCTGAATGGGTCCCGGGTCACTGTCCCCCGCATACCCATAGTCCTTATTATGACCGACGGCGGCGCCAACTTCGCCTTTAACGACATGGACCACTGGGAGAACTATGGATTAACATTAAAAGACATAGATAACCTAATCGCCTCAGAACAGCAAGAAACAAACAGAAAATTAGCGGATAATTTCAAGCCAAGTTTTAACTTGAACGATAATAACGGCAATGTAGATCCGCTTGATAAATCCCATCGTTTACCGGGGACAGGAGATGAGTGGTATAAGGTATTTCTTCCTGACAACGAAAATAAGTCAATTACATCACTTTTTAACTATGCAACTGAGTATAGTGATATTTTAGCTCAGATAAATAAACTTGCAGAACTTCAAGGATGGGATGATGTACATTCTTTTGAAGATTTAAAAGCAAAGAACAGCACACTTCCAGAAAATGATCAATGGGCTATTTGGAACGCTATTAATCTGGAAAATAACAGCCTCAAATCAGGTCCATATTGGAATTATGCGGGCGTTCTTTATTCAGGCAACGCACAACATATTGCTGCTCCTGCTGTAATTCTCCAGGTTCTGATGACCGCCTCATATATGAAGAATGTCGCCTCCAAAAAGTACGAGGCGGGCTGGCAAAAAGCCGATGCGGCGGACAATGCAAAACTCTACACCTACACCATAAGCGTTGATTCCGACCAGGTCCCTCAGTGGGGCAGGATAAGGCTCTTCCCCACTATGGACCCGGAAAATTATTTTACCGGAATAGATGGCTGGGACGAGGGCAAGTGGAACGCCCTTGCCCGGGATGAGTTTGCCTATACAGGTGCAGATTTGTCAGGAACTCAGTTTGAGGCTGACGATCCTGATCTTAAGGCCCAGGTTCCTGTTGGTGACGAAGTGGCAGCATTGAAGATGGTCCTGAAAACCGGTGTGGCTGATAAGTGGAAATCCTGGAGCATTGATAAAAAAGACCTTACTGGTACAGATGCGCCTACTGCTCGGAGCAATAGTATAAGAATGAATATCGGCCACCTCCACGAGGACGCTGCCCTCTACGCCGGCAGTATGGACGAGGGTTATACCAACGACAAGTATGCCCAGAATATCGACGGCCTTGAGTCCGGAATACGCGTGACGAACCGGGAGGTCGCAAACAACATAGTCTACACCGACAATTTCTTTGACATTGAGTCCGGCAACCTGTCATCCACATTCCGGACGATAGTGTCCTCCGTCCAGACCGACCTGTTTTCCCCCGTGGCCGGCAACAACGACCTCAACGCCTCCGACTCCATAACCTACTCCGACCCTATCGGCCAGTATATGGAGGTCAAGGGCGTAAAGAAGGTCACCCTTTTCGGGAATGCCTACGACATAGTCCCCACTGGTGTATACGATTACAACTTTATACAGGACCACGGCGGAGCCTCTTTCCGGGAGGGCTGGTACAACAGCCGGGGCAGCAAGATCGCCGACGGAAAGTGGGAAAACGGGGATGTGTACTACTTTAAATTTGACACCGCAAAGCGCTACTGCCCCACCCTCTCTTCCAACGCCACCGAGGATTCCCTTGGCGGCAAGCGGAAGGACACCGTGTACACGATATACAGGATAGCCGACGGGGTGGACCGCGATGCCCTCCATATGAACCCCGCCTACGGGTACAACCGGCAGATCCTCGAGACCGCAAAGGGCGAGGACGATAAGACTCCCGACAGGGATGCCCACCTGCAATATCCCGGGGTGTACGCCCTTTCCGATCTTCGCATCTGGGTTGAGAACAGCGGCGATTACAACGACAGCCTTGTGGAGAGCGGAGGACTTCTCACCGACGCAAACTTCGAGGAGGCCCTCTATGTGAACGTCCCCGTCAATATGCTCCCCCTCAGGATGGTATCCCTCTCAAAGGGTGCGGACGATGTCTGGAAGTACACCACAAACCTTGAAAAATCGCAGGAGGCCCTTCCCGAGGGCGCCATTGACCCCTACTATGCCTCATTCCCGCTGAGAGTTTTCTACTCGGTGGGTGTTGAGTCATCCCTTGTTGACCCCGCCACCGGCCGTCTGAGTATCTCAAAAGGGATATCCCCGGAGTATATAAGCAACAACAAGATGAGAAACGGCACCTGGCGGACTGCCCGCGGCCTGGGCGAGGGAGAGCTGGAGTTTTTTTCCAACTGGTATAATCCCGAAAACCGCTACAGCGACTACGCTGTCTCCAACACCGACTACAGTTTCGGCGACCCCGCTGTATCCTTTTCACCCAGCAAGGCCAACCGCTATTACTCCTTCGAAAAGACCCTTCCTCTCTATAAGAACGCATATCAGTGGAACGGCAGGTCCTGGGATAAAGTCACGGGGGAAGAGGGAGACTTTGACGCTGCGGGTTTCGATCGGAGGATCGTTGCGGTTGACGTAAAGGGTACGGGCAAACCCGATCCCGGTTCTCTTCGGAACAAGGGCGTTGACACATCTGATCTTCAAAAGGGAGACATAGTTCTCCTTGAGGAGGACAGGCTCACCGATGTCACTTATAACGGCAGCGGAGCAGATCCATTCTTCTCCGACGACTATTACTTTATTCCTCTTGACTTTTTTGAACTTAATGCCGACGGCACCGCAACCCCGGTACAGCACGCCGCTGCCAGGAAGGGCAGCGAGTTCGGCTCCGCTTATACTTCCTCCGGGATAGACAACGGAGATATGCTCTGCTGGTACGACATCAGCGGCCATTACACCGACATATACCCCTACCTTTCCCGCACCGATACCGGGGATGAGTCCCGCGGCAGAAAATATATAGGAGTTCCCCTCGACCCCGACACGGGCTATTACCAAGGCAAGGACGAGGAGACCAAGGAACTCCCGGACTACGATAAAGACACAAACGACGAATATCTCCGCAATGGCACCTGGGTTATAGCCACAAAGCCCGGTGGCCTCCGCGTGGGAGGCCTTGCCCAGGCCGTGGAACCCAAGGTCATTGCGGGCTCCGATCTCAACTACACCCAGTATCCCCGGGACTATATAAAGGAGCGCTTCCCCGACACAATTGTCCCCCAGAATGAGTGGGGCTACTACGCGGGGAATATTACCCGCACCGCCAACAACTACTATGTCCCCACGATAAGCGGCGGCAGCCAGGCGGGAGGGAATATAGTCGTCAACGTGTACCTCGGCAACAACGGCCGTCTCACCGTTATGGACACAACCCTTCTTATGACCAAGACGGTCATAGCCAGCGGCGCCACCTCCGAGGAGGACAAAGAGGAAGCCTACAACAAAGAATTCAAGTTCCAGATCTTCATAGACGGTTTCGTCGGAGATATTGACGCCATAGTGGTCAGGTACAACGAGGCCACGGGTACATGGCAGCGCCAGCTCCATTACATTGACCTTGAGCTGGATTCCTTCTACTTCCTCCAGAACGCCGACGGCAACCGAGCAATGGTGGACCGGAACGGCCGCAGGGTGACCGGTGATCCCGGCGCATATATGTATGCGGGAAGCGTCGAGCCTTATTCTGCCGATGACGGCGGCCCATACTATGTCTATGTGGGCAAGAACACCCGGGGAAATACACATCCCCCCGAAAACGGCTTCAGAGTCTATCACAACGCCGAAGTCGGCGATGGTGACCGGGTAGCTGACGGGGATGTAAAAGTAAAATATCTCAATGCCGACGGCGGCGACGCCACCGAAGACACATACACCGGCAAAAAGGAGTTTTACGCCGGCAAAGTGTGGCTTGTTTCGGTAAACAAGTACCGGAGCAACTGGGAATCAAAGGTTCCCGGAAGCGTTGACGGGGGAGAGCCCGCCGCAGGAGATTACGACAAGAAAATAGACGACGGTTCATTCCTTCTTGTCACCGTGGATCCCACCGCTGGCCTTGCCAGCAAGTATTCCCCCACCGAAATCCTGATTGACAGCCCTTACAAGACAAACAGCGGCTACTGGTCGGTGACTCTCCACTTCGGCATAAGCCGGGGAGATCTGTATGACACTGTAAATCCCGCGGATGTGGGCAGAACAGACTTTGCCTCCAAGAATTATACCAACGACACATTTGCCCGGTACACCGCCACAACTTATTTAAAGCACCACTACGGACTCCTCTTTGACTCCATTCCCGCGGATACCAACTACCGCATAACGGAAATGCTGACAGGAGAAGATGTAAACGAGGGCTACAACCTGGAGAGTGCCCGCCACTCCCAGCAGTTCGGCTCCCTCAACACCTACCGTCCTCTCCCGGACAACGTGGACGTCCGGCCTTTCGCTCAGTCCGGTGCGTATTTGTGGGAATCCTACGCCACCTTTGGCAAAGGCGATCCGCCTGCGAACCATCACGCCCCCGGCACTAACCCCAACTGCACGGAAGGCAAGGCGGATGTGACTACGGGCGACTCCGTGAGGCACTACTTCTTCCGCGAGGGAACTCAGGTAGACTTTAAATACTCGGGTCAGGACCCCGCCTTTGACGCAAATGACCTTATTGTCGGCAACACCGCACACTTTGACGACCCGGCCCATATCTACTCGGTATTCGGAGATACCGGCCTGTACGAGGAGAGCGGACATTTCTACAACACCGTAAGCAAAGACAAGACCGAGACCCGGATAAACGGCGAGGATGTAACTCCTTCCGATCCGGCTAAACCCAACGAGTACCCGCCTGTAAAAGTGGGCGATGAGATAACCTACAAAATTGAGTGGAAGAACGACGCCCTGGACGAAGAGGGACAGCCCACCCGTGCCAAGATAGTGATATTTGACCAGCTGGACGACGGTGTTGATTTTGTCAGCGCCACGGACCCCGGCAAGTATTACGAGACAGCCTCCTCCGCTCCGGCTGAGTTAAAGCTCAAGACCGAACGTACGGTGGTATGGGACCTGGGCGAAAAGGGTCCGGGAGATGCGGGCTACGTTGAACTTGTGGTAAAAGTCAACGAAAAATCCATGCAGTTCTGGGATTACGACACCGAAGTATCCCCTGACCGGCCTCCCGATGCCCTGGTGCGCAACCGCGCCTCAGTCTGGGTTGGGGACAACGAGTACACCTCCGACAAGGTTGTAAACCCCGTCAAGGAGAAATCGCTCCCGGCCACGCGGCAGCTCGATATAACAAAGCACATCACAGTCACTTCCGGCGCATATACCCCCGGTGACGACGATGAGTTTACCTTTGAAGTCATCCCCGGGCAGGACAACCCTGAGGACGATCCTCTTAAACAGACCTCCGGTTGGCTTGAAGATCCGGGCAAGCGGGAAGTAAAGATAAAGCGGCAGGATGCAAAGGACGCCGATGCCACCGCCTGGGTTTTTGAACCCGGAACCGAATTCGGCACCGAGGGCGTCTACGAGTACACTATACGCGAAGTTGTCCCCGCCCCATCCCTCCCTGGAGTGACATACGACACCTCAACTTACAAGGTCACGATAACAGTGACAGAGGGCAGGGTAGACGGAACCGGAGAGTACACCGATCAGCTCGAAGCGGAGATAAAGATAGAAAAACTCGGCACCCCGGACCCGGCCGACAGTGTCAGATTCGACAACGAATTTGACTCCGGCAGGGTGAAACTGAACCTGAGGGCCCACAAGGATCTCCTCGACCAAGACGGAAACAGGCTTCCCTTCAGTGAGGGCGATTACGAGTTTAAGCTCGAGGGCGTCTCCGCCCGGGTTTCCCAGGGCGAAGAGTCTCCCGAGAATGACGAGGGAGAACCCGACAGTGAGCCAGATGAGGACAGCTCCGAAAGCTCCTCTTCCGATTCCACTGAGTCATCCTCTTCTGAGTCCTCCAGCTCTGCCTCCGAGGGACAGGACAGCACAGATCCGACCTCCACGCCTACTCCGGATTCCCAAAGCGGCAGTTCCTCCTCTGATGAAACCGGTTCTGCGGGAGAATCCTCCTCCGCAGGTACCGAAAGCGGTGGATCATCTCCCCGGCCCACACCTGGGCCCTCCCGGGCTTCGGCACCGCCCGAACCCGAGAGCAAAGATCAGGACAATGCCCGGCCTCCTGCCCCGCAGGATGTGTCCCTGGTATACAGGGCCTTTGACAGCCGCAGGACTGTGCTCCATTCCGATTCATCCGTTAATTTGATAGATACCCTTGATCCCGATGAAACAGGGGAGTCTGAGACCACTCCGGCAGAGCCCGAGGCACCGGATCCCCTGCCTGAGCCTACAACCCGGCCCGAACCGGACAATCCCGATACTGACATAACCGAGCCCGAGGATCCGTCCCCGTCCCCCGGCGAGACACCGTCTCCCGATCAGGGCGAAGTTCTCCCGGACGACTCACAGACCGAGGAGCCCTCAGAGCCCTTGGAAGGCGAGGAAGACCCATCTGACGAGGAGCTTCCTCCTGAGGATCTCAATCCTCTTGCGGCCATACCGGATCTTCCCATGCCGGAAGGCTACGATGTGGACAGCAATTCCCAGACTGTTCCTGTGGGTCCTGACGGTTACGCCACATTCGGCGATATGACCTTTGAAAAGGCGGGCACATACGTATACACCATCACAGAGGTGGGCGGATCCAGATTCGGGGTCACCTACGACGATACCGTATACACTGTGACCGTGGTTGTTTCGGCTACTGAGGACGGGATTCTCTACATTGAATCCGTCACCTACTCCTCAAACAAGGACGGAGACGGACACCGGCAGGCTGATTTCACAAATACCGTGAAAGTCGGAGGCCTGTCTGTGACAAAGCAGGTTATAGGCGGCGACACAACCAAAGAATTCCAGTTCACCGTCACCATAAAGGACAAGGACGGGATAAACACCCTTGAAGAGATAGACGGCAAGTACGGCGATATGACCTTTGTAAAAGGCGTGGCCACGTTTACCCTGAAACACGGTCAGACCGTAAAGGCAGAGGGACTTCCTGAGGGGGTCCACTACGAGGTAACCGAGTCCTCCGCCGACGGATACACCGTCACCTTTACCAACGCCACCGGAGTCATAAGCCCGGATGACAATCCTATGATTGAAGTCCTGGCGGTGAACCTTGGGGATGAAAAGGGCAATCTCCGCATTGAAAAGTACGTCTACGGCAAGGGAGACAAGGAGAAGGAATTCAACTTCACTGTCACCTTTGACCCGGCTGTCGGGCTTGAAAATGTGGAGATAACCAAGAACGGGGAGATCCCGGATCCTCCTCTGAAGATAGTTGACGGTAAGCTTCAGTTTACCCTCAAGGACAGCGAGTATGTGGATGTAAAGAACCTCCCCGTGGGTGTCCATTACTACGTGGAAGAGGCAGAGGCTAACCTGGACGGGTACACTACCACCTGGAGCGGCAGGGAAGGGTATATACCCAAGGACGGCACGCCGTTGGCGATTTTCTATAATTCCATCGACGACAATCCGCCACCACCGCCTCCTCCTCCGCCACCACCGCCGGATACAGGCGATGACTCCAATCCTCTTCTCTGGGGCATACTCCTTGCCGTCTCCGTTATAGGATTTGCAGTGACTTTCTTCCTGGGTCCCGGAAAAGAAAAGTACGGGAAATCCCCAAAGAAAAAGCGCAAATACACAAGCGGAGGAGAATAGGGCATATATAGGCCTGTAAATAACACAATTGTTTCCTCCCCGCAAAGCGGGTGAGAAATAAGGATAAAATAAAAAAGCGGACAAATGTCCGCTTTTTTATTTTTGCCGGTTTCAAAGTGAATCCGTTTCAGAGTTTTATATAACTGTGCGATTACTGTCCGAATTTTTTAATTTTGGGGCTATATCATAACAAGCATTTGATAAATGGCCTTTTTACAGAGAAAATTACCCTCATATCAACCGGAAAGTTATTGCTGCTTCAACTTCCTTCTTATCATAAGCTTGATCAGGAACAGCACGCTGATCACAACAGTCACAATGATGCCACTAACGAGAATGCCCGTGTACCACGGAGCTGATTGCAAAGCATATAAGCCGGGATGTGTTCTATAGTTCCAGACAGTATAAATGGCATATCCGATATAACCGCCGACAAACGAGCAGATTGCAAATGTCAGAACGGAGTTTATCTATTTGAGAATGGCAAACATCCTCTCAAATTTTTATATTATACCTTGTTTTTTAAAACCCAACCAGCTGTTGTGAAATAGCCGATTTTTAGAATGATAATATTTTGATTTATAGATTTAAGACAGGCAGATTTTCATCCGATAAAATAACTTTTGAAATTTTGTTTTATAGAGGAAGGCAAGTCACATATTGTTTTTTATCAGTCTTATGTCATCCCCCTGAAAGTAAAACATATGGCAGCTTCCGAAAATTCTGGAAGTTATTTTTTCTCCGTATCTCTTCCTGAAAGCCGCCTCGGTGGACAGATTAGTGGTGTATATGCACCGCCTGTTTTCAATCATCCTTGTGTTTATGATGTTGTACAGGGCACTTAGACAATAGCTTGTCATATTTTCCGCACCCAGGTCGTCCAGCACCAAAAGGTCACAGTCCAGCACCTTTTCCCAGTCGCTCTCTCCCGTATACCTTGATTGTTCTATCATATTGAAGAGCGTCTGACAGGAGGTGTACATCACCGTATATCCCTTTTCCCTGCAAACCCTGGCGATTGCGCAGGCCAGGTGAGTTTTCCCGAGTCCGGAGGAACCTATGAAAATCAGGCTCCTTGCACCTCTCTTGAATTTTTCCGCATATGATTTGCAGTAAGAAAGGATTCCCTCCATAATTTTGTGCGGAATTACTTTTTCCCCGTTGGGCAAAGTTATCTCATCTTTCGGGTAATAATCCAGGCTGAAACTTTCAAAGTCACCGGCAGGCATAGGGGAGAGACGACTTAGCTCCAGCTGCTTGAACTGATTTACCAGTTCCTTCATGCAGGAGCACATATTGCCGTTCACATACCCTGTATCGTTGCAGTGAGGGCAAAAATGTTTTTCCGTCAGGTCATCTTCACTGTATCCTGCCCCCTCCAGAGCTTTTTCCCTTTCCTGCAGGGTTTTCTTTATCTCTTCGTCAGCAGCTCTTGCCTCCTCGGCATTTTTTGAGACCGATGCAAAAGCCTTTTCGGCACCCAGCCGGTTTATCTTTTCCGTAAGAGCCTTTACCTCTGGTATTTTCTCATATATCTCCGCCTGTTTTTTAAGGAGGCTTGCTCTAGTTACAAATCTCCTGCGCTCCAGCTCGGCGGATGCCTTTTCAATTTCGCTATTGCTCATCAGTTCTCCTCAAAGACAGGCACATTGTGCATATTTTCGGTGATGTGATCTTTCCCGCCGTTTTCGCTCCCTCCCCGCAGGCCGGTAGAAAATTGCGGAGGAATATCATCGGGAGTCTTGTATCCTTTTCTGTACCAGCTCTTCAGTATTCCGTTGCAGTACCTTATGTCGGCATTCATTCCCGCTGCTTCCTTTGCCCGGCTTACCATCCGGTATGACATACCCATTTTTTCCCTCCATCCGTCCAGCATAGTCTTTTCGGAGGAGTTCAGATCTTTTGGATCAAAGGAAAAGATACTGCAAACAGCACGGTAATATTCTTCTCTTTCGTCCAGCAGCTTTACATATTCCTCGGCCTTTTCGGGTGTGGTTATTCCGTTTTTGCCACATAAGGATTGTATCACCCTTGCAGTGTAAGCGGGCCCCTTCTGCACTGGAGCCAGCCTCATTGCCAGGATAAGGATCACATCGACTGGGATGTTGTCGTACAAAAACAGGCTCAGGAACCTTTCCGTCGCTCTTTCGTTCAGGTCCTTGCCGTATATTTGCTGTATTTTGTCAAGCAGAGTCACCACTTCCGGATAACTTTCCAGTTTTTCGCTTATCTCCCGGTGGGAAACTCTTCTCTTGTCAGAGGTGTTTTTCTCCGCTTCCCCGCTGGTGGCCAAAAGCCCCTTGTCTTCCCAGAAAAGCAACCGGGACTGCACGGATGCCAGCGATATCCGCAGCTCCCTTGCCGCCTGTCTGTCGTCCGCCTGTCCCGCTTTCAAAGCATAAAGTATGACCTTCAGCTCATTTTCCCTTGTACTTGCCAGGCTGTCAAAAACTGCGGCAGGCACAACTATGCCTGCCACTCCCTGTTCCTTCAGAATTTGAAATTTCATAATTATTTTTTGCCCTGCTTTTTGGCATCGCGCTTCTCGGCCAGCTTTTTGGAGATAGTTCCCCTCTCAAAGAAGAAGTAAATTCCCAGGCAAACGCAAAATCCGCTTGCCACATAAAGCAGGAACCTGGGAAGCTGAAATGTCGTCATATCTATTTCGAAAAGTCCATTTCCTCCAGAGCAGAAAATGAAAGACAGCAATACATATGCAATAAAGGTTATCGTCATCCTCAATGCAGTGGATATTTTCATTCTCTTCATAAAAAACGTAATAAAGGCGCAGCATATAAAGGCATTCAGCGGGGCAGTGATTGCCCACACGGTAAATTCACTCATATTTCCCTCCGGAAAAATAGATACTAAAGAATATTTTATATTTTTTTGC
>CAZYZR010000036.1:0-13363 GCA_964651945.1 uncultured Oscillospiraceae bacterium
ATATGAGCCCGAGGCTGCGGGAGTTTGTGAGTAAAAACTATCCCGACAGCAAGAGGGACTTATTTGCCGTGTTCATAGAGAAATGCGGGGATATGATTAAACCGAATGGGTTTATGTCGCTTATAACTATGGAATCCTGGATGTTTCTGACCAGTTATGAGACACTCAGAAATAAAATTAATGCAGGAAGAACTATAGTCAATATGGTTCATATGCCCTACCTTGGAAGAGGAGGAACGAGCCTTGGCATAAATTTTGGCACTGCAGCATTTGTTATGTCAAAAAATTCAATTGAGGATTATGCTGCGCAATATGAATATACCATTTATACAGAAACGAATGAAGAGGGAGTTCCGTTTGTATTTCCGACTATAAACGAGAGGTGGAAAACTGCAAAGCAATCTCAGTTTTCCAAGATACCCGGCACACCCATAGCCTACTGGCTCAGCGACAGGTTCTTTGAGATCTTCCGGGGGGGGGGTGCCATTAGAAAATATTGCTAAATCAAGACAGGGAATTGCTACCTCTGATAATGACCGTTTTATCCGTATGTGGTATGAAATTGAAGATAATAAAACATATTTTACTGCCCATAGTCACGAAGAAGCAATTGAATCCCGTAAAAAATGGTTCCCGTATAACAAGGGAGGAGAATTCAGGAAATGGTATGGTAACAACGACTATGTAGTAAATTGGGAAAATGATGGGTATGAGATTAAGCACTTTGTTGATAGAAATGGAAAGCAGCGTTCTGTAATACGCAACCCAAACTATATGTTTAAGCAGTGTGTAAGTTGGTCTTTAATTACAGATACATCCTCATTTAGATATAAACCAAATGGATATGTCTTTGATGTTGCAGGTATGAGTATATTCAGCGATAATAATATATTATATTTGCTTTCCCTTTTAAATACTAAACCTGTATATGAATTTTTAAAGATACTTGCTCCCACAAAAAATGCCCAGTGTGGTGATATAGCCAGAATCCCCGTAATCATCGACGAATCCAAGCGCCCCAGGATAGAGGAGCTGGCAAAGGAGAACATCGAAATCTCCCGCGCCGACTGGGACAGCTTTGAGACCTCCTGGGATTTTAAGCGTCATCCTCTTGTTTAAGCCCTTGTTTTTCACACAAAAAAAGACCCCGGCGGGGCCTTTTTTTATTTTTTTGATTTATACGCAAAATCTAAAAACGGATCAACTGGAAATAAATAAGATAACTTCTTTAATTATTCCGCTTTCCTATTATCTTGTTTATTTCTTCGGCAATAATCCTCACATCTTCCTCTGTGTTGTACTTTCCCAGGGATATCCTTATTGTGCCCTTCGCATAGTCCTCTGCCAGCCCTATTGCCTTGAGGACATGGGATATTTCCGTGTTCCGGCTGTCGCAGGCGGATCCGGTGGAAACGCATATCCCCCTGAGATCGAGCCTGTGCAGAATAGCCTCACCGCTCTGACCTTTAAAGGACAGGGATATATTTCCGGGTGTTGTGTTCATTCCGCCGTTTTTTAATATATCCGCTCTGCCTTCAACATTCAGCAGGCTTAAAAGCTCCTTTTCCAGCCCTTTTAATTTTGCGGTATTTTCTTCTATTATTTTGCAGTTCTTTTCCAAGGCATATGCCATTCCCACAATTGAAGCCACATTTTCGGTGCCTGCCCTCATAGAGGACTCCTGCGAACCTCCGTCCGCATACGGGGGGATATCTATCCCTTTTCTGATGTACATAAAACCGATTCCCTTTGGCCCGTTGAATTTATGGGCCGAGGAGGACAGCATATCAATACCCATGTCTTTGACATCTATTTTAATATGTCCCACCGCCTGCACGGCATCGGTGTGGAACACCGCACCTGCTTCGTGGGCAATCCGGGAGAGTTCTTTTATAGGCTGTATAGTCCCTATTTCGTTGTTTGCGAACATTATCGAGACCAGCACCGTATCCTTACCAATTTTCCGGGATAGCTCTTGGGGAGTTATCACCCCCTCCGCCGTGGGCTTTAAAAACACGACATCGGCCCCGAGCTTTTTAACTGCCTCTGCGCTGTTCAGGACAGCGTGATGTTCAAATTCGGATGTGATTATCCTCTTGCCTCCCGAGGCAAAAGTCCCTTTTATGGCCCAGTTGTCACTCTCCGTCCCTCCGGAGGTAAAGTATATTTCCTCCGGCTGGGCATTGATGCACCGAGCAATTGTCTCCCTGGATTTTTTCAGGGCAGCCTTTGCTGTCCTTGAAAAGGAGTACGGCTGTGACGGGTTGCCGTATTCCTCAGTAAGATATGGCCTCATAGCCTCAAGGGCATCCGGGTCAAGCTTTGTAGTCGCCGCATTGTCGGCGTAAATAAATTTTTTCATATTTACCTCACTGGAAAAGGGTGCAGCCCTCTTCCTTGAATTCCTCTATTTTGTCCAATAATTCTTCCACTGTGCACCCCAGGTAATCAGCCAGGCAGTCCATGCAGTAAAAATTCGATATGTCCAGCCCCAGCAGTTTTTTGTTGATTCCTATTGTGTCCTTGTCCAGGCCCTTTTTCCCGCAGATCACGCAGTCGATTCTCATTTTAAACACCTCTGACGGCAAATTCCGGCACGTCCTTGTCTCTGTATTCCTCGTCCAGTATTCCCAGCTGGATTTTGATAATCCTTCTCATCTTTATGGCGGGTTCCAGACAGTATACGGCAAAATCCTCCGTATTTACATCCCGGGATGACCTTACATTCGGGAACAGGAGCTTTAAGTATGCGGTGCATATCCTTTTTACCGCCTCAGTGTCCCTCGTGTCGGAGCGGGGAGGCACTTCCACCAGTTCATCGACTATCGCCCTGTAACTCACATCATCGCGAAGCATGTGCAGGATTGTGCAGAAATACTCGGAATTCAAAGCCCAACCGGAGATTTTAAGGTCATCGTGCATTCTCGGTATATCCCACCCTTTTATAAACCCGTGGAATCTGTCCAAGAGTGCACTCTCGTGGAAAATATTCGGCAGTTCGGAGAACATGCTCTTTGTCTCGTCCATATAACTCTGCCGTATATTGCCCAGCAGTATAACCCCGGCGTCCGCCACTCCCTCGTAGTTCCCGACGGTGAAAACTCCGGACTCCATGTAATCCTTCATAGCGCCCCTCATCTCCTCCACATCTGTAAAAGAGATAGTCTGCACCTCGTCCAGGGCCACGTAATCGTTGTTTGCCACCAGCCCCGGGGCTTTCCTTGACATGTCGTAAAACATTTTTGCCCTGGACATGACCCCGCCGGAGGACAGCCAGCCGAATTTGCTTACTCTCCCGAAGAGGTAGGATTTCCCGGTCCCTTTGGGGGCAAGTTCTATTAGGTTGAGCCTTTTTTCCACAAAGGGAAGGAGTCTTGTGAGCATTGTCAATTTCTGATGCTCGTTTTCGTACCCTGCCGCATTGTAATCAATTGCCCCGAGAAGCAGGTCTATCCACTCCCGCGTGGTGAATTCTCTCCTCACATCCTTGTAATATTCGGGATCCACTGTGTAAGGGCAGAAGTCCGCAAAATCAGTGAGTTTTATCCTTCCGTCTTGTTTCAGTTCTTCATCCGGCGGCCTGTATCCCAGCTCCACAACGCCCCAGGTTTCCTTTCCCTTTACAAGTTCGTTTTTGAATCTGTTCCAGACATAGGGTTCTATTACGGTCTGTCCGTTCGTAAGGCCAAAATCCGGCAGGGAAAAGCTTATTTCCCGGCTGTGTATGTCAATATCAACTGAAATCTTGGTCAGGATTTTAACCCTCTCGTTTTCCAGCACAATGCGGTTTTTTATACTTGTCCACTCATCCTTGCGGGGGAGATATGTGTGTATAAAATCCGTGAGCCGCCTTATATCGTAATTCCCCTCATCGTCCTCGAACTTTTTCAGCAGCCAGTCGCGGAGAAAAGACGGCAGGCTCAGAGCCTGGAAAAAATTGCTCTTTTTCAGGTCCTTGTAGACTACCATCTCATCAAAACATTCCCTCAGCTTTTCTTCCATTGTATTTTCCACTTACAGCAAATCCCTTTCCTGAGAGCTCTCTTTCTGCACCGTGAATGTCAGCCCCGATTTGACCAGGTTGTTGTTTACAAATATGTCCGCGGAATATTTTTTCGCCTTTTTCAAATCCGGCATATCCACTATATATATGTTTCCTTCCTCCGGCACGGCTTTGTAAATTTTGCCATCCACTCTCACAGATACATTCATAAGTTTTGTGTCGGAGGAGAGCCTTATCCTCGCTTTTTTCCTGTAACTGACAGTGATAGTCTTGTCTATGATTTCTATCTCCAAATCTTTGATTGCCTTTGTGATTTCGATTATGGGGACAACTATTTCCTCCAGAGTTGCCCCGCCGTGCACCTCCACATTGGCTTTTCTTCCACCTTTGAACCTGTCGTAATTTGCAAGGACCCAGTATCCGTTTTCCCTTGTGGCAAACTGTGAGTGCACATCTGCATCGTCTTCGGGGCAGCATCTGCCCGAGTGGACTCCTTTCTGTTTCATTTCCCACATATTTTCGGATTCGTTTATCACTGCCATTCGGCTGGCCCCGTGGTCCGACACAATTATCGCCTTGCCGAAATCTCCCCGCCCGAGTTTTATCCTTATGTTTTCTATTGCCTTGTCTATTATTTCCAGTTCGTTTATTAAGTAAAACGGCTGTTTTACTTTTTCGTAGTCAAAGTCGTTTGTCCCGTGGTGCTTAATTTCATCCAGATCTTTTATCCGAATCACAGATTTTCCTTTTCCTTCTGCTTCGGCTATAAATTCCTTGTTTTCCACTGTGATTGTGGGCAGATTTGCGTACCGGATCACCGCATTTGCCACAAGGCCTTTTTCCCGGCACTTTGCATAAATATACGGCAGATATTCCGCCCCAAGCGCATCAATAAAATACATCTGGGAATTGTCCTTATCCAGCTTGCTCAGCTGTGTGGCCCTGGGCTGCAGGAGGCGGTTATAATCCCTTCGTACAGCCTGCTCCCGCACCAGCTCTCTCAGCCTTGGCAATATTCTGTTGATTACCTTGCTCTGAGTGTACAGCGGGAAATATTCATCCAGCAAGGGGATATTAAGATTAAAATTCCCAAGATACGCTGCCAGGTCAGGATAGACCAGGGAAAGAATCTCAACGATCTCCCTTCTGTCAGCACTTTGGTAATATTTTTCGATAAGCCTTAAAATCAGCTCTTTTTCCTGCCTCGTGTTGTCAGTCAGGCAGTAAATTGCGTTTTCCTCTTCCCGCAAAACTCTGCCGCAGAAATTTGTCACCTCATCCGGCGGGTTGCCTATATCATTCAGAAGCTGTTTCCTCTGTTTGTAAAGCTTGGCAAAATCCTTGTCCCTGTGGTCTTTTCCCAGAATTCCCCTGTAAATCCGTCTCGCAAGTCTCGACCGGTTTTCCGCATTTTTCCGTGCATTGTCAAGGCATTCGTTGTTTTTTGCCCCGTAAAGTTTCAGGGCAATGAAGTACAGACACCTGTCTTCCTCGCTTAGAGAGGGGTAGTGTGAGATAAACAGATCCAGATTTCCGCTGCCCGCAAACTTTTCCTCGCATATCTGCCTGAAAGTTCTCCCTCCGCTTATCAGAGAGAATAGATATTCCCACTGTTCCTCGGTGCCGTATTCGCTCCTAAGCTCCGCCAGTTCCGGGTCCTTCATAACAGCCGCCCTGAAAGGATCCCCCAGATCGTCAATAGTGTAGGCTGAATTCGGGTAGGATTTCTTTTCCTTGCGGGTTACTATGTAGATTTCTTCCTTATTGGCAGTTTCAATTGCTCTGGCGGAGTTTTCTATCCCGACGACTTCGGAAGCGTTATCAGGCACGAATTTCCGGTCTTTTACAAATATCAGGCGGGGCAGGGGAGCACACTCCCCGTCCACTAGGCAAAATTTTCTTGACAGCCTTGGGTCAGTGAATTCCAGCAGTTTTTCGCACTGGTATGTAAGTATCACAACTGAACCGGGTATTGACATATTTAAAATTTCATTCAGCCGTCTTTTTGTACTGTCCGCCCCTTTAAACAGCAGAAGGGAACTCAGCCCGGTTATGAAACAATTGGACTTTGCACCTGATATTTTAGCCAGCACAGTATCAAACCCCGGCAGTTCATCTTTTTTGCAAAAATCCGAGACATCGCAGAATTCAATGCCGTCCACATAGAAATGCTCGGTAATTTTGTCAAGGTCCCTGCCGTTGTTGACATTTACAATCAAGGGGTGATCCGTTTCTCCCTTTTTACTAAACAGGTATTTGCTTATTCTGTCTATGCAGGTGTTCAGTTGCATCGCACTGCTCCTCAATTTTCTTTTATAATCGCTATTCCTACCTGAATATTGTCCTTTATGAGCTCTTTAAGGTATTTTTTGAGGTTTTCCGGCTCCATATCGTCTATTTTCTCAAGGGCCACATTGCACCCCTCTTTGAGATACTGCGCCTCTGCCATTTTGGTCACAAGGCCATCCAGATTGGAGGACCAGTACCAGTCATAAGGCCGGGATCTTATGTGGTCTCTGAGATAATGCTTTACATAGTCAATATCAGTCAGCACTACATCATAGTCTTTTATTACTGAGTTTCTGAAAGCCAGATCCCTTTCCTTTTCATCAGAAAGACGTGAGAAAAATCCCAGCTTTTCTGCCTTTTCAAGATAAGCCTTGGCCCTGTCAACCGAACTTTCATCCGGGTGCCGCCTGTTTAATGTGTCAAAAGCGTCTTTTGCATCTGGCATTTCGTTCGGATCCACCATAAAGATGATTGACATAAGGTATTTTTCGGACCACTCTTTAGGAGACGCGGTGTCTGTCTTTTCCAGCCAGAACTCTTTCAGCTTTGTAATCGCACTGTTTTTCCTGAATTCCTCTGCCTCGTTGCTTACCAAATTTGCGTATGACGATATATCCAGGGTGAACAAATCCTTGGGCAGGGAGCTGAAAATCTTGTCTGCTTCTTCATCGGTAAAATCTTCCAGGTAAAATTTACAGGCTTCCTTGAAAATTTTCCGCTGTCCGTTGTAGAAAGACCTGAAATTTTCCCCGTATTTTACCAGCAGGTCGTAAAATTCCCTTTTTTTCGCCTCCGGTATGGATCTTATTCTGTACACGGAACACAGCAGCCCCATAAACTGTCCCCGCTCTCCCAGCAGGTTTTTGCAGGATTCATAGGACACTTTGATGTTCCTGCATTTTTCGCACCACTCTTTTACGGTGCTGGTGAAATCACTTGTCTTTGATATTATCTTGTTGCTTTCTGCGGTAATTTTGTATTCGAGGATGACTTCCCTGATTTTTTCGTTTGCGGTTTCCTCATTCCACACCCAGTTTGCCTCAACGGCGCTGAACTTTCCGCGCAGCACATTTATGTACTGTCCGCCGTCCTCGATTTCCTTTGCCAGCCTCAGCAGTTCTCCGCCTTCGAATTCGTTCAGGTAGGCTTTCATTCCCTCCGTGCACTTTTCTTTGGTCAAAAGCCCTTGCAGGTCCTCCGGCAGATCCTTGTTATCAATGCAGAGTGACCCGATTTCCCTTGCTATGTTGCTTTCGCTGTCCTTGCCGCCCTCATAATTCCGGTTGTTTACTATGCCGCAGTAAAGATCGATTGCCCCGCTGACTTTATTCTTTTCGGTTTTCAGTTTTTCGCCGTCCAGAATATATTTCAGAGTCCAGATAGGGAAGCTGTATTCCCTCATCTTGTTGCGTATAAGGCTCCTCGTCCGCTCGACGGATATGCACTTTTCAACCGGGATTCCAAAAGCCTTGGAAGTGGCGGAGTTAAAGGATTTTTCTTCCTTCGTCATAGCAACGATATATTTGTCTTTGTACCTTGGGTTAAATGTAGTCTGAAGCTTTATGATTTCATCTATCATCTCCCGCATTTTATCCGGTTTCAGCTCCACATTCGTAGTGAGGTCGCTCCGGCTGTAAGCCCCTTTCGTGTATTCCTTGAGGAGGAACCCAAGGACAAATGCACTCAGGTTGCAGGGCAGGAAGCCAAAGGGCGCCCGGGACAGAACATCGTAAATTTCTTTGATTGAAATTTTCCCTTCTTCCGCAAATCCTTCGTTTATTACTTCCTCGACTCTGTTCTTTATTTTCGAAATAAGGAGGTTCGGCCTGTCTTCCCAGTATTTGCCATCATATTTCCAGGCGCCTTTAAGCGCATTCTCAAGCTTTGTGGATTGATTTCCGGAATTAAACCGGCCCTGTACCGTTTCATTTATCCCGCACTTTGCACCTTGTTTAAAAGCAGTTTTGGCATACATAACATCGGTGACATTGTACTCGCCTTCAAGACACAAGGGGAACCTTTCTTTATCAATTGTCTTAAGGTATTCAGTCAGCCGGTTTGTATTGGGGGCGAGATATCCATCCGGCCTCCCGCTTGTATATACCCTGAAACTGCCATTCGATATTCTGTCCCTCCAGGCTTTCAGCACATCCAAAGCATTTTTGCCGTACTGGGAAGAAGTTCCCCTGTCTTTCTGCCGGAAATATTGCTGATTTGCGCTGTAATCCACATATTTTTCGAATTCTGCGTTTCCCAGCGGGGTGGAGGAGGCGTCTATAAACACAAAGTCAAGGCTCTCGTCTTTTACCGCATTTTTGATTTTGCTCTCCAATGAAGCGTACTCTTTTTCGTTTTTCGCAAAGGATACCACAGCTATTATTTGATTTTCGTATTTATATTTTTCTCCCCTCAGCCTCTTTGCCGTCCGGTCAAAATTCCGATCAGATACAAACTCTAATTTATATCTGAGATACAAAGCGCCGCCAAAACTAAAAGCATCACGAAGCTCTCCGTCAACTATAAGTTTTGAAGTAGTGGCTTCTTGTCTGATCCTAGTTTTTATCTCCTCTATGGTTTTCAGATCCCGGGCATTTGTCAGTGCAACATACTGTACCTGTCCGTCCCCTGTGTTTCTTTTGTAGAGTATATTCTTTGCAACAAGCCTGTCTGCTATATTGACAGCCCGGTTTTCCAGATCAGACCCCTCAAATGCGTACTTTATATTTTTTTCATTTGTTTTAAAGAGCTCAATATTATCCCCGGCATTCTGAGAGATAGCCTGCAGCAAAAGCGCCGTCTTGAGCACTCTTTTCTCATCCTCAGACAGTTTTTCATTCCCTGCCTGCCGGTAGGTATCCAGTATCATTCTTATTTCCGGGCTGAGGGATTCCCTCCCGCTCTCATAGAAGAAATCCCACAGCATGTCTATTGTGAGCAGGGGATTTTCGTCATAAGGTCCGTAATTTTCGATATACCATTGGAAGCCTTTTATTTTATCTCCCTTGTCGCTCTTTATAAAGTCGAACATGCTCCTCTGGTTTGACTCAAAAGCGGTGGATATCTGTTTTAAAAGCTCAGCGGCGTAAGGGTGCAGAGGCAGTATGCCCCTCATCTCGCTGTCTTTTATATTCATACTGTTCTTTACGATTTCCCTTGACTCTCTTGTCCTGTCATAGAGGTCGTCTATAATATCAGTCCATTCCGCCTTGATGGTTTCGTCGTCTTTTTTCTCCAGGGCAGAACCCATCAACTGGAAAGCAATGTTTTCCGGCAGCCTGAGTTCACATCTGGGCTTTACGAAGCGGTCCAGGATTTTTTCGCTGTCATTGTCAGTTTCGGCAAACAGCCCCGCACTTTTGTGTGTCACTATGACGAAATAGAAGGGGTCAGTTCCGCTTATCTCCGCTAAATTCTGGAATCCGGTCAGGCCCCTTGAGTTGTTCTGGAAAAATTCCGTGAACTCATCCCAGATAAATACAATGGCTTTCAGGTTGTTTGCCTTTATGACATCCTTAATCCATTCTATCAGTCCGGGGATATCCATTGAAAAGGCTTTTATTCCTCTTTCCCCGGCGACAATTGAGACTTTGTCCATCGTCTCCGCCAGGGCGTCCCCGGAATACTCTTCCAGTTTATTGATTACATCGTCCGCATTGTCCCCGTTAAATATGTCGTAGTAATCGGTGGTTATTATTTCGTTGAAATAATTTTTGTTTTGCGGATTTTTAAGCCACTCAAGGACAGCCCCCTTCATCGCGGACCTTCCCTTATTTTCGATCCCCTTTTCCCCTAGTGCCTCCTCAATGCTCTCCTGTATTGCAAATATAAGGTTCTGATCCCCGCGAATTGAGGACGACCCGTACCTGTGTACAGTCAGGATTATGCCATCCCTCTTTGCTGCCTCCAGCTTATTGTAGAGGTCATTTTCAAGCCTGAATTTTTTAAAATACTCCTTTGTGTCCTCCCGGGATGCATCCAGCAGTTTTTTCAGGGTCAGTACCGCATGGGACTTTCCGGTCCCATACGCTCCCTCCACCCATATGGATTTTTTCTCCATCCTCTGCAGCACTTTCCAGGTGTCCCAGAGGAGGTTCACAAAAGTCTCGTGGGGATAATATGTCTTCCACAAATCGGGATTTTCGTTCATTACTCTCTCGTTTACGACGGGGAAGTATTCGGGGTTGATGTCAAAGTAGTGGCTGTATTTTTCGCCGGTCATTTTAAATCCTCCTCTAGAAAAGCTTTAGTACATCCATAGATGTCTTGTCGCTTTTAAGTGAAATATTGTCCAGGTCAAGGGTGAATGAAACCGAAATATATTCCGGGTAATTGACTGCCAGCCCATTTAAGATCTTTTTCATATCATCCTTTTCTATTCCGAAGATCTCCGTTGGGCTCACTCCGTCACTTTCGATTTCGTGGTTTAATAAGCGGGAGAGGGTAAACTGATAATATCCTCCGCAGTTTTCCGCGAATTTGTACAGGCTGTAAAGTACAACTTTAGGATCCGGATTTTGCCAAGGGGTGCGGGTAATGGACTTTAGATATATTTTGTTATTTTTTTCTTCATAATCACAAATACCCAGTCCTAGTTCTGTTCCTAGTTGTTTTATTGAAATAAATATATTCTTATATGCACTTACGATATGAGTTTTAGAATTTTTGCTCAGATCGTCTCCAAGCATTGACATAATAAGTTCAGGTTCGTAAGAACTATAAATTTTTATATTTTTTATCCACCAGTTGAATTCTGAGGAATATACTAGGTTACACAACAACAAAGCCCAAGATTCAGTTTTTTCAATTCCAATCGAATCAATATATTCACCAAAAGCAGTAAATTTATTTTTTTCAGTAATTCCAGAGTCTTGAAGAATACATTTTAAATACTTAACCATGTTTTTACCTAGACTATGTGGGGAGTTCCAAAAGTCATCTTTAAGCTCAAAATATTTTAAAACCCAATCATATTCAATTCCTAGATTTCCGTATCTGTCAATACTTTTCACCTTTTTTTCCTCCTTAGGTAATCTCAAAGAGTTTGCAACTAAACAGCCATAGGCTACACTTTGGCACTGTTTACACCTAACACATCTATCATCAATATGAAATTTATTATTTTCCATAGTAATGTATCCGTATGGGCAATTTGCTTCGCATACTCGGCAACATATACAAAATGCCGATTTGCGCATTATAATTTTAAATTCTGACATAAAATTTATATCAGTTTTAGTATTTGTTTCTATGATAGTTGTAAACTCAATATAATCTTTTTTATCTTTATAGGTGACTAAATAAGTTTTATCTTTGTATGTTATTTCAAAAGTTTTATCATCTAAATAGTTAACTAATCCGACAGTTTTTACCCACTCTTTCCAGCTTGTCTGCTGTCTGTACAATTGAATTTTAAAAATTCCATCTTCATAGCTATCTATAACATATCTTTCTGCAAATAATAACTCTCTGCCACTTCGCCTTGCTTTCCAACCGCCTATGTCCATAAATTCCTTTATAGCATCCGTAGAGGATAGTTCCTTTGATGTTGTATCTAAAATAATATTGTTAAAAGTTGTTGTATTAGGATATCCACAACTGCTATAACATTTTTCTTTGAAAAAAATATTTTTATTCGTAGCTAGAGGGCATACTAAACATCCAGCTCTACTATTACCCTTTTTATATGCGTCATTTATCATCAAATTCCTATGATAAATGTATAAAAAAAGTTCAGAAGAATTCCATTCTAGAAGAGGATGGCAGCTATATTGACCTCTGGTTTTACTTCCAAAATTTACACCTTCATACTCACTTCTTGAAGCACTTTCATCACCTCGAATTCCTGTAAACGCCATACCGCTGAAATCAGGTTTGTTAGTGTATTTTCTCAAAAGGTTAATTTGCGGAGCAGTTTTATGTACACTGCAGCACCAACGAATTGTCTGTGCTGGAGGCCCGAATTGCCTCCAAGTATATTCTGGGTTAAAGTCAGATTTGGCTACTAAAAATTCGATGTTATTTTCCTCGCATAAATTCTTAACTTTTTCAACAATTCTATATGTATCCGGGAACTCCATGCCGGTATCGCCGAAAAGGACTTTGAAATCGTTGTTTGGCAGTGCCCTTCTTACTATATCTAAAGTAACAAGGCTGTCTTTCCCGCCGCTGAAAGCCACGTAAAATACATCTACTTTATCTTTGTATTGTATATATGTGTTATAGACCTTCTTAATAGTCTCCTGGGCTATTTTATCTATTAAATCCCTGTTTTTTTCCACCATCCGAGGGATATCCACAAAGCGCAGAGGCCTATTGCCCGGCTCCGGTTCCTCTATTATGTTTATCTCCGGCGCCGTAAACACAGACCCGCCTTTAGTCTTCGCCACAAGCTTCCCTCTGTAAAAATAGTTGTTTGCCTCAGCCCACATATAGGGGTAACAGTCATCTTTTTCATAGTTCCAGTACTTGTCAAACCCCAGTATATCCAGTTCTTTGTAGTATACCGGTCTCGGCTCCTTGCTGAAGGGCAGGGGAGTGGAGTTTAAGACCAGCCCACCGGTTTCGGGGTCCCAGTCGTATGAATACATTTTACAACCCCCTCCTGTTTCTGATTTCTTTCGCCTTGGCAAGGATTTCCCCTGCTTTGCTGTAATACTTTGTTGCCAGATACCCTTCGCCGCAAAGGTATTCCAACGCTCTGCCCTCGCTAAGCGGTATTCCGCTTTCCGCCACTGCATCCGACAGCAGGTCAGTATAATTTTCGAATCCGCTTCCTGCCCTGACTATAGCACCAAAGCAGCCGTTTTCGTAAAAGCGGTTGTTCAGAAGAATAAAATTTTTGCTGAACCTTGCCACGTAGCTCTCCAGCAAAAATTTGTTCCAGGGAAATCCCGCCTCCGGAAACAGCCCAAACTGATCTATTTTTCCGATGGGTATGTAATCCCCTGGGCAATAGAGGTCTATTGCGCCATCGGTTTTTTCCGTGTCAAACTCCGCATACTTGTCGGACACGAAAGTCCGCCTGCTTATTCGCAGACTGTTTTCATATGCTTTTTCCAAGTTGACCGGGGT
>CAZYZR010000037.1:0-11801 GCA_964651945.1 uncultured Oscillospiraceae bacterium
GCTATTTCCACAAGATGAGGGCTGAGCTCCTTCTTCATAGACAGGGCTTCGTCTATATCGTAGTCAACAACATCAGAACCTTTAAGTCCGATGATTCTGTTGTATTTGTCATCTGCCAGCAGTTCCACGGCGTGTACAGCCATTCTTGCGGCTACAACCCTGTCCCTGGTACTCGGAGAGCCTCCTCTCTGCACATGGCCGAGAACAGTTGTTCTCACCTCAATTCCGGTCTGTTTCTGTATTTCCCGCGCTATGGAGTTTACATTTCCAACTCCCTCAGCTACCAGGATGAGGAAATTCTTTTTCCCCTGTGCCTGTGTCTCCTTTATTACGTCAATCACATCTCTGTTTATTTCGAATGGCTTTTCTGGTATAAGAGTACAGAGAGCGCCTGTGGCAATTCCGGTATTTATCGCAAGATATCCTGAATTGCGCCCCATCACTTCCACAACACAGCACCTCTCATGACTCTGGGTTGTGTCGCGGAGCTTATCTATCATTTCGGTTGCGGTATTGAGTGCCGTGTCAAAACCTATAGTATACTCGCTGCATGCAATATCGTTGTCAATGGTCCCCGGAATTCCTATACATTTTATTCCTTTTTTCGAAATTGCCCTGCATCCTCTGAAGGACCCGTCTCCTCCAATAACTATGAGTGCATCGATTCCGTGATCCCTGCATACGGCAGCAGCTTTTTCCTGCCCCTCATCTGTCATAAACTCCTCGCAGCGGGCAGTATAGAGCATAGTTCCTCCTCTGTGAATTATTTCAGAAACACTCCTGAGGTCCAGATCAATAATTTCATCATCAATAAGGCCACTGTATCCACGCATTATTCCCTTTACTGAAAATCCGTGGTAGATTGCAGAACGCACAACAGCTCTTATCGCAGGATTCATTCCCGGGGCATCTCCCCCGCTTGTAAGCACTCCTATTGTACTTATTTCTCCCATAATTTACACTCCTCTTCTAATTTTTAAACACTACATTTTCCCGTCCTGCAATATATCCGAGTCTCGAAAAAAGTTCCTCACTGTTTCTCACCCACAGCTTTTCAGGCGCCTTTATGTATTGCTTTTTGTCCGAAAGGTAAAAATATACCGGGATATTTCCGTGAAAATCCGGCAGGACAAGACAGATTTTCTGAAAAATATAGTCATCCCTGGATGGCACCTTTATATACACCCCGAATTTCGGATCAAGCTTTGCTGAAAGCAGATTCCTTGCGTCTTCAGTATCAGCCCCATAAAACTTTTCCGCAATAAGCGTTACGCTGTCCTCTTTGAGCGAGACTTTCCCCTCCACTATCAGAACAGCCTCAAGACTGACAAACCCGTAACTTTGGGAGTAGACCTTCGGAAACATTATCATGTCCATCCGCCCGGTCATATCTTCCACCTGGAAAAACGCCATAGTCTCTCCGGTCTTTGTGGTATAATTTTTAAAATTTCTTATTATCACAACGAGGGTCTGTCTCGTATTATCATAAACCCGGTTCTCTTCACCTGTCAATTCAGAAATGTTGCAGGTTGACAGATTATTTACCATATCCATATACCTGTCAAGGGGGTGCCCCGTGAGGTACATCCCGGCGAGTTCCCTTTCAAATCCCAGTTTTTCCCGGTGCGTGTAGTCATTTACCATAGGAAGCTGCTCATCGTTGTTCAGCTCTCTCCTGAGATTGGTACTTGTAAAATCGTTTACTTCAAAAAGTTCGGTCTGACCGGCAAAATTCCTGCTGTTCCTGCGGTTTATGCTCTCGAGAATATATTCAATATTGATATACAGTCTTCTTCGGTTTTCAAAAAGTGAATCAAAAGCACCCACTTTTATCATGCTCTCAACACCCTTGCGGTTGAATCCGGCCCGGGTCATCCTGTCACAGAAATTGTAAACACTTACAAAGGGTCCGTTTTCTTCTCTTTCTCTGCATATGCTGTCTACGAACCCCTTCCCCACATTTTTTATGGATGCCAGTCCGTAGCGAAGGTTCTCCCCCTCCACTTCAAATCCCGCATAAGACCTGTTAATGTCAGCAGGGAGTATTTTAATGTTCCTTTTCCTGCATTCCCGGGTATAGAGGAGGACTTTGTCTGTAGAGTTAAACACGCTAGTAATTGTGGCAGCCCAGAATTCCTTCGGGTGATGTGCTTTCAGATATGCTGTCTGATAGGCAACATATGCGTATGCAACAGCATGAGGTTTGTTGTATCCATATGACGCGAAAGAAGCCATATCGTCAAATACCCGGCTTGCAGTATCTGCCGGCACTCCGTTGTCTGCACACCCTTTTATGAAATGTCCTCTCTCTTTTTCCATTTCATCGGGCTTTTTTTTGCCCATGGCACGCCTCACAATGTCAGCCTGCCCGTAGCTGTATCCTGCAAGTGTCCTGCAGAGCTGCAGAACCTGCTCCTGATATACAAGACATCCATAGGTTTCCTCCAGCACCTCTTTCATAAGAGGATGCTTGTATACAATCTTTTCGGGATGAGCCCTGTTTTCAATAAATGTGGGTATACTGGCCATAGGACCGGGTCTGTAAAGGGAAATTACAGCTACAAGATCATCTATGTTCTGTGGTTTTAATTTCGTCAGTACATTTCTCATGCCTTCTGATTCAAACTGAAATACTCCCAGGGTGTCTCCCTCTGAGAACAGTTTATATGTAAGAGGGTCATTTTCCGGTATTTTTTTAATATCAAAAAGTGGGTCAGATTGTCTGATCATCTTTTCGCATTTGTCGATTACTGTAAGTGTTCTCAGCCCCAGAAAATCCATTTTTAAAAGGCCGAGCTGCTCTATATCCCCCGCGGGGAACTGCGTCTGAAGCTGTCCTCCGTTGTCTCTCATCGGGACATAGTCCGTTACAGGCCTGTCTGTGATAACCACCCCTGCAGCATGCGTTGAGGCATTTCTGGGCATACCTTCCACTTTTTCTGCAAGATCCAGCAGCTGCCTTATCTGCCCGTCGGATTCATACAGTTTTTTGAGGTCAGGAACAGTTTCAAGAGCCCTGGTGATAGTCATCTTTCGCTGATTTGTGTCGAAATAAGGTATGAGCTTTGCCACCGTATCCACTGTACTGTAGGAAATTCCCATTACCCTACCCATATCCCTGACTGCATTTCTTGCCCGGAGGGTACCGAATGTTATTATCTGGCATACGTGATCGTCCCCGTATTTTTCCGTCACGTAATCAATCACCAGCTGCCTTTTTTCATCGCAGAAATCGACATCAAAATCCGGCATACTGACTCTCTCCGGGTTTAAAAACCTTTCAAAAATCAGGTTGAACCTTATGGGATCTATTTCAGTTATTCCGCAGCAGTAAGCACACAGGCTTGCGGCACCGCTTCCTCTTCCCGGCCCTACCGGTATTCCGTGAGTTTTGGCATAGTTTATAAAATCATAGACTATAAGATAATAGTCCACAAATTTCATCTGTTTTATGACGCTCAGTTCGTATTCAATTCTTTCGCTGAGTTCTCTTGTGACCTCAGGATATCTTTTTTTCAGTCCGGTCCAGCAAAGATTTTCAAAAAAACGTACATTGGAGGAGCCGTCAGGAGTTCTGAAAGCCGGAAGTTTTGTCTTGTTGAATTCATACTCAAAATTACACTTTTCACTTATCTTCACAGTGTTCTCACAAGCCTGGGGAACATAGGCGAAAAGCGAATTCATTTCCTCAGAGCTCTTTATATAGAACTCATCTGTTTCAAATTCCAGGGTGTCAGGGTCTGAAAGTTTCTTTTTGGTCTGTATGCACATAAGCGCATACTGCATTTCCGAATCGGATTTGTCTATATAATGGCAGTCATTTGTTGCAACAAGCTCTATTCCGGTGTCACCGGCAAGCTCAATAAGGAGAGGAATAACCCTCTGCTCATCTTCAATGCCGTGGTCCATCAGTTCAATATAGAAATCATCTCCGAAAAGACCTTTGTAATAAAGTGCGGTTTCAGCAGCTTTTTCCATATCGCCTGCCAGAAGTGCCTTGGGAATTTCACCGGCCAGACAAGCTGACATGCAGATGAGCCCGTCGTGATATTTTTCCAGAAGTTCCCTGTCAATTCTGGGATTTGAATAGAATCCTTCGGTTGAGGCAAGGGTAACAAGTTTAACCAGGTTCCTGTAACCTGTTTCATTTTTTACAAGCAGAACAAGATGTGATGACCCGTCAACCCTCCGGACTTTGTCTTTCCTTCCCCTGTTGGCCACGTACATCTCACACCCGATAATCGGTTTTATCCCGTACTCGGTGGCTTTCCTGTAAAATTCAACACAGCCGTACATATAGCCGTGGTCTGTTATTGCCACGGCTTTCTGCCCGAGTTGTTTGAGTTTCCGGAACATGCTGTCAATCCTGCAGGCTCCGTCTAAAAGACTGTACTCGGTGTGAAGATGAAGATGAACAAAATCATTTCCCATAATTGTTATCTGACCATTTATTTCAAATCTTCCGCCAAAGAATAAATCTTTGCAAGTTTTCGGCTTACTGTGGATTTGCTTCTGGGGGGATCCATCATTTTCCCAAGTTGTGAAAGGGACATCTCAGGATTTTCAATTTTTATTTCTGCCAAAATCCTTAAATCATCAGGCAAGGTTTCAAGCCTGCCGTTTTCTTTGAGTTTAACTGCGGCAGCCGTGTATTTCCGCCCCGCCGATGCTGTTCTTGACAGATTTGCGATTTCAAAATTAGTCTGCCTGTTTACTCTGTTTCGGACATTCTTTTCAACTTCACTCTGAACCAGCCTCATAAAAGAATTGGAAGCACCCACATAGGCGAGAAAATCTTCTATCACACTGCTGTTTTTGGTGTATATAGTGTACAGACCTTTTCTGGTTCCTTGTTTAAAAACAAAACCATTTTCAGCAAGAACGGAAAATATTTTGTCTGCCCTGGACCTGTCTTTAAATGTAAACTCCAGGTCATAGGTTTTGTCCGGATCAGTGACTGAACCTCCGCTGATGAAGAGTCCCCTGATAAAATTTCCGGGACAATCTTCACAGACAAACACAGGCTCATAGAGTTTACTGTGTAAAGCGATCATACTTGCCGGATCATCAATCACTAAAAGGTATGTCTCAGCATTACTTACCGGAGACTTCGAAGTCTCAGTGTGAGAGGAAATTTTATATCTTGAAAGAAGTTTTTTAACCGTTCTTGCAGTCTTTTCGTTGTCGCTTCTGTGTTCGTATTTTTCAGATCCTTCAGAAAAATCCCTGTAAAAGAATCCTGACAAAAAGCTCAGATTGCAGCAGTCTTTCTTTGAAAATTTAAAATTATCCAGAGCCTCCTGTCTGCTGGAAGCAGAAAATGACGGTTCCTGCATTTATCTTCCTCTCAGAATATCTCTGTGATGCACGTCCACTTTATATCCTTTCCCCCGTATATGTGCATAAAGTGCATTGGCAAATACTACAGAGCGATGTTTCCCGCCGGTACACCCGTAACCTATTACAAGATTGCTTTTACCTTCCGAGATATACAGGGGGAGTGAAAAATCAATTAAATCCGTCTGTTTTTCAAACAATTTCTCAGCACTTTCCCCTGAAAATACAAAATCCCTGACCCGCATATCATTTCCTGTGAGATTTTTTAGTTCTTTGACGTAAAATGGGTTGGGAAGACATCTCACATCAAATATCATATCCACATCCGAAGGTACCCCGTATTTAAAACCGAAAGAAATAACTTCCACACTCATAAAACTGGTTCTGTCTCCCAGGACATAGGACAATACTCTGTCCCTGAGCTGTGAAGTGGAAAGAATCGAGGTATCTATCACGCAGTCTGCCCGTTCATAAAGCTTTGACAATGCATTTTTTTCATATCTCACCGCTTCTTCAAGGGTGAAATCGCTATCGAGCATAAGAGGATGCCTGCGCCTTGTCTCCTTATATCTGTCGATAATGACTTTCTCATCAGCGTCAAGGTATATTACTTTCACCCGGTATTGATTTTTCATCCGCTCAATCTCCGATTTTAGCTGTGAAAAATCCTCTCCGTTTCGTATATCAACTACAAATGCGACATTCTTTCTGTGCCGGAAAAAGTCGTCTTTCATTTCAAATATACGCATTATAAGAGGAGTGGGTATATTGTCAATACAAAAATAACCCACATCCTCAAGAGCTTTGGCTGCAACGCTTTTTCCGGCACCCGAAAGACCCGTTATTATCACAAAGCTGAAATCCAAAATAACCCCCTGACAATCAGTTTATAACTATTATTTCCTTTTCAAGCTTTACACCGGTCTGCTCCATCACCTTTTTCCGCACAATATCAGCGAGTTTAAGCACATCACTGCAGGTTGCTCCGCCTGTATTGACTATGAATCCCGCATGTTTCTTGCTGACCTGAGCGCCTCCCACAGACAGACCTTTCAGACCGCAGCTGTCTATGAGAGCGCCTGCAAAATGCCCTGCAGGTCTTTTGAAAGAAGAACCTGCACTGGGTTTGTCAAGAGGCTGCTTTAACCTGCGCTTTTCCATAATGGATTCCATATAGGCGAGGATATTGTTTCTGTCTCCTTTTTCCAAGTTAAAAACAGCGGAGACAATCAGCCAGTCATTCTCCATAAAAACGGAATGTCTGTACCCATACTGACATTCCTCAGCTACTATATTTTTGATATCTCCGTTTTCATCCAGATACTCAACTCTAGAAAGGCAATCGGAAATCTGCCCGTCATAAGCTCCGGCATTCATGAAAACGGCACCGCCTACATTCCCCGGTATACCGTAAGAAAATTCAAGACCCGAAAGCGATTTTTCAGCTGTAAATTTCGAAAGGGTAGTCAGGGTGACACCAGCCCCGGCAGATACTGTAAAGTCATTTAGCTTTATATCATTCAGAAGTGCAGTCTTTACCACTACTCCATCGTATCCTTCGTCCGGAAAAAGAACATTTGAACCGTTCCCGAGATAACAATGTTTTATATTGTTTTCCTTCAGATATTTTACAAGCAACGATGCTTTCAGAACAGTATCCGGCATTGCGACACAATCCCGGATCCCCCCTATTTTGAAGGTGGTATGATTTGAAAGTCTTTCGCAATAAAGAGATTTTATATTATTGTTCAGCAAAAAGTTTGCCAAGTCATCCTTCATTGTTTACTCCGAGCAGCGCTGCCCCAATAATTCCTGCGTCATTTTTGAATTTAGCTGTTACAACCTTTACTCTCTCCTGCCGGTTGCGGGCAAAGTCCTCGCTGTCTACGTACGGTTTGAGGAGGTCTAAGAGAAAATCTCCCTGGTTTGAAACGCCGCCTCCGATACAAATAACCTGAGGCTGAAATATATCAATGATATTCACAAGACCGCAAGCAAGGTATTTTATGTAATTGTCAATTACCTTTTTTGCCGTTGCATCCCCTGCTTTCATTGCGTCAAAAGCCGTTTTGGCATTGACTTCCTTTATATCGGGACATAGTTCCCACATGCTGCTTTCTGGATGCTTGCGCATAGCGGACTTTGTGTCTCTTGTAAGGGCAGATGCGGAAGCATATCTTTCAAAGCATCCTCTTCGTCCGCAGGGACATTTCCTCCCTCCCTCTGCAATGACCATATGCCCTATTTCAAGGCCTGTATAATTGTAACCGGGGTAGATTTTTCCATCAATATATGCGCCACCTCCGATACCGGTTCCCAGGGTTATCATCACCGCATCGGAACAACCCTTTGCATTTCCGGCAACTGCCTCGGCTATCACTGCGGCATTGGCATCATTTTCAATATATACGGGAACACTGAAATATTTTTCAAGATCTTCTTTAAGGTGCCAGTTTTCATATCCGAAGTTCACATTTGACCAGACAATCCCTCTGGCTCCGTCCACAGACCCGGGAGTTCCAATACCCACACTTTTTATATCCCTGTTCAGGTCATATCCGTTCTCTCTGCAGAATGTCCCGCACAGGGAAAATATGTCCTTTTCAACCTGTTCCTGAGGTTTTGGAAGAGCAGTGGGAATGCTTTTCTTGCAAAGAATATTTCCCTCCCTGTCAGTTACTCCTGCAGCGATGTTTGTGCCACCAAGGTCAATGCCAATGTAAAGGTCTCTCATATTTCCTACTCCTCTATTCCGAGCTGCTTATAGAGCTCCCTTGCAGCATAATACCCCATCTTTTTCTGTCTGTTGACCACGGCGGCAGTTTCTATGATTATAGCAAGGTTGCGGCCGGGTCTCACCGGAATAGTCGATTTAACAACACTGACACCCAGAATATCGGTAAACTCCTCATCAATACCCGTCGTTGTGTAATTTTTGCTCGGATCCCAATGTTCCAGCTTAATCACCATGTCTATCTCCTGAGACTGTTTTACAGCTCCCGCACCATAAGTGCGGGCAATATTGATTATGCCCACTCCTCTCATCTCAATAAAGTGCCGTATGTTTTCCGGTGACTGTCCCACGAGAATTTTGTTGGATATTCTCCTTATTTCCACTGCGTCGTCCGCTATAAGACGATGTCCTCTTTTAACGAGTTCCAGCGCAGTTTCACTCTTTCCGACTCCGCTGTCACCGGTAATAAGTACTCCCTCGCCATGAACTTCCACTAACACTCCGTGTCTGGTCACCCTCGGAGCCAGTTCAGTATTGAGAAACTGGATTGCCTGAGCCATAAATGTGGATGTGGGAGCACTGCTTCTGAGAAGAGGAACTTTGTGAACTCTTGCGGATTCCACAATTTCAGAGGATATAAACATATTCCTGGTTATAATAACAGCGGGAATACCCATGGAGAAAAGCCGGTTTATCCTGTCCATTTTGACGTTGTTGTCAAGGCTGTCAAGATAACTGAATTCCATCTTTCCAAGGATCTGGATCCTTGTGGGTTCAAAATCCGTCCTGAAGCCGGAGATGAAAAGTCCGGGACGGTTCACCTCATTGCTGGTTATCTTTATCTTGTCTATCTCCCCCGGTACCGAAAGGATTTCCAGGTCAAGCCGGGATATGAACTTTTCAAGAGTAACATAAAAAGCCACGGTCGTTCCCTCACATTTTATCTCAAAACTTGTGTTTTCATTAATTATATAATAACACTTTAATTTTTTCAACATAAAATGGATAGTAAAGTTTATAATTTATTAATGGACTGAACATCCAAAAATATGATATAATTAACCGGTTTGTGGAGGTGTTTTTATGCGAATAGCCATCTTTACCGAATATTATTTTCCTTTCATAAGCGGAGTGGTAACTCATATAAAAACCCTCAAAGATCAGCTTGAGAGGCAAGGTCACCAAGTGCTGATAGTTACCGGTGACCCAAAAGCAAAAAAACACAGGCTCGAAAACGGGATCCTGTATTGCCCCGCAAAGGGGATAAAGAGAATTTACGGATATGGAGTGACACTGCCTCTTAGCTGGAAAAGACTGGATTATCTCAAAGAATTTAATCCTGACATAATACA
This sequence comes from uncultured Oscillospiraceae bacterium, assembly GCA_964651945.1. GTDB lineage: Bacteria > Bacillota > Clostridia > Oscillospirales > Ruminococcaceae > RGIG3102. Next base: position 9,424 of record CAZYZR010000037.1, read on the forward strand.
TATCCACACCGAATTTACAGTGGGCGTTTTCGGCCTTTGGGTGGCGAGAAAGCTGAAAAAGCCTATAGTCTATACTCTGCACACCATGTATGACGATTATACATTCTACCTTTTCCCTGAAAGATTCGAAAAATATGCAAAAATCATTGCCCATACTTATTTCAGGAACGTAGCAAAAAGGGCTACCGAAATAATAGGACCTTCCAGAAAAGTCGCAGAATTTCTGCACAGATGCAATGTCGACAGACATATAAACATTATTCCCAACGTCATTGATCTCACAATATTCGAAAGAGACAATGTGAATATGGAAAAAGTCAGGGAAATTAAGAAAAAGTACGGTATCTCTGATGACAATATCACCTTGTGTTTTGTGGGAAGGCTCGGAAAAGAAAAAAGCGTGGATGAACTGCTGAAAGCATTCTCCTACGCCTCTGAAAGTGACGAAAGATTCAGACTGATAATCATTGGTGAAGGGCCGGAAGCTGATAGCCTCAGGGAACTTACAAAAAACCTTAGAGTACAGGATAAGGTATTTTTCCGGGGGAAAATACTGCACAAGGATATCCCGCAATATTATTATGCAAGTGATCTATATGCCACTGCGTCGCTTACTGAAATGAACTCAATCTCAACTCTGGAAGCAATGGGCAGTGGATTAATGGTTCTGCAAAGATACGACGTTTACAATAAGGATCAGATAAAGGAAGGAACCAGCGGATGGTTTTTCAAAAACAAGGAAGAATTTTCAAAGCTCCTGACCGCCTATGCCTCTCTCAGTATAAATGAAAGAAATGATATGAGACAAAAAGCGGCAGAATACAGCAGGAACTACGGTCCTGACGAATTCATTGAAAAGGTAATTAACGTTTATGAGCTGGCTTTGCATAAATATCATAGCGAAAAATGATATACTTCTTCAGTTGAAATTTATTAAAATTTTTAAATAATAATAAAAAAGAAGAACGGAGATCGATAATGAAAAAATACGATGTTGCTATCATAGGTGGCGGAATAGGCGGACTGATGTGTGCCTACAGAATAATAAAAAGAGATCCTGAACTCAGCATAGTTCTGTTCGAGAAAGGCAAACCTATAGAAAAAAGGGTTTGCCCGATAGTAAGCGGAGAATCAAAGACTTGTCTCAAATGCCCTTCCTGCAGCATTATGGAAGGCCTGGCAGGAGCAGGTGCTTTCAGTGACGGAAAATACATAATCAGCACTGAATACGGAGGATGGCTCCCGGATTTTCTCCCCAAAAATGTAGTTCTGGATTATATAGAACAAGCTGACGATGTTCTGATGAGTTTTGGCGCTCCCGAGGAAAGGTTTATGCCGGATGATGATCTCAAGAAAAAGTGTCTCGAATATGATCTTCATATGGCACAGGCCCAGCTAAAACACCTGGGAACTGATGCAAATTTTGAGACCATGAAAAAAATGTGTGCATTTATTTCCCGGAATACAGATCTTTTGTGCAACACCGAAGTTTATGATGTGGACAATGAAAAGAATATCGTCTTCTACAGAAACAACGGAACGGAATACGAAATACAGGCTGAAAACATAGTATTTGCAGTCGGAAGGGCCGGATCGAGATTTTTTGCCCAATGGTGTAAAAAACACGGTATTGAAATGACCAACAATCAGGTAGATGTGGGAGTAAGGGTCGAGCTTCCTGCCACAGTCTGGGATCATTTTTCAAAAAAGATATATGAGCCGAAAATCTGGTACAGATCCCAAAGATACGGTGATATAACGAGAATGTTCTGCTTCAATGAAAGAGGAAGCGTAGTTATGGAAAACACCCAAGGAGTCCTGACTGTAAACGGACACGCTTACAAGGATCCTGCAATGAAGACAGAAAATTCCAACTTTGCACTTCTTTCTACAATCCGTTTTACAGAGCCTTTTAAAGAACCCATTGAATATGCGCGCCACGTTGCTACCCTGTCAAATCTCATAAGTGGAGGAAGCGTGCTGGTTCAGAGACTCGGTGATCTTCTCTCCGGCCGCAGGACAGATGCAAAAAGACTTGCCCAGTCAACAGTTATCCCTACTCTTGAGGCAGTACCGGGAGATTTGTCCCTCTGTCTCCCGAAAAGGCAACTCGACAACATACTGGAGACCTTAGAGGCTCTGAACAAGGTCGCTCCCGGTACTACCAACTATGACACTCTTCTCTATGGGATAGAGTGCAAATACTACTCAGCGAGACCACGGACCGACAAGAATTTCAACCTGAAAGGGTGTGAAAGCATATACTGTGTCGGAGATGGGACCGGATTCACAAGAAGCCTGTCCCAGGCAGCTGCACATGGAATTTATGTGGCTGATATGATACTGAGAGAAGAAAAAATGGATTATATAAAGTGATC
>CAZYZR010000037.1:11901-13291 GCA_964651945.1 uncultured Oscillospiraceae bacterium
GAAGCAAAGCGAATATAGGATACCTCATCCAATTTTTTGAGTTCATCCATTACCATATCCCCCAGTTCCCGGGAAGAAATTTCTGTCCTGAGGCTGTTCGCAATTTTATATTCTATATTGTTCACCGCATTTTCCAGATCCCGTGTTTTGACGGGCCTTTTCTCACAGGATTTTATCATTCCGTTGAGGAGCTTGTTTCTGTTGAAAGCCTGTATAGTTCCGCTTTTTTTTCGGACCATAACCGGTATTGTCTCAACTTCCTCAAATGTGGTAAATCGTTTCCCGCAGGCAAGACATTCCCTCCTGCGTCTTATTCTCTCACCGTCTTCTGTAGGACGGGAATCAACAACTTTGCTCTCAAAACTTCCGCAAAACGGACATTTCATATGAGTTTCTCCTCACTGAAAAATCATTTTATTGTATTATACTTAATTAAATTAATATTTGCAAGTTTTATAACATTATGAAGAATATAAATTCAGTTCAGAACAGAATGATTATGAACAAAAAATCAAAACATACAGCAGAAACCTAATGGCCGTCCAACAGCCAGCTTAATATGTTTTCGACTTTTATCCCCTCATAATCCCCGATTGAATAATCATCTAATGTCAGGATTGTTTTGGGATAATTGTCCCTTATTCTGTTCAAAGCTTTCAATTCAAGCTCAACTGTAGTTTTTTCAAGCATTGATGCAGTTACCTGATAATAGCGTACACCTTCGTCTCCTTTTGCAATGAAGTCAACTTCCGAATTTTCTCCGCTCCCTATATAAACTCTGTTTCCTCTTTTCTTAAATTCAAAAAAAACTATATTTTCCAGAGAGTGTCCCAGATCGGGACTTTTTTGGTTTGTTATATGTCTCTTTAACCCCAAATCGGATATATACATCTTTTTGTTGCCTTTCAATATCTTTTTGTCCGAAATATCATACCTGTATGCAGGATAAAAATGTACGGATCAGTTAATGCCTGAATATAATCCTCCACCGTATTATATGAGATCTTTCGCCCGGATGATTTCATATAATCCGCCACTGACTTCACGGAGATCAGACTTCCCACATTGCCTGCCAGAAACGACGATATGTTTTTAAGCAATGTTATGCTTGATATCCTCTTGCTCCCCGTATCCCTCTGCTTTCTCTCCTCCCTTTCCTGAATATCATTTATCACTATTGTGTTGTATATTCCTTCTAAATATGAATCAAACAACTCTTCCTTTTTGTCTAATGACAAAAGCTCCGGAAATCCCCCGTATTTCAGATATTCATTGAAAACCTCTCTTTTCTCTCTTTCCCCGTATACCGAATAATACTCCGAAAATGAAAAAGGTAATACATTTATCTCTATGTACCTTCCCGATAAGTATGTTGCCAATTCTCCTGACA
>CAZYZR010000038.1:0-5328 GCA_964651945.1 uncultured Oscillospiraceae bacterium
ATCTGTCCCAGTATAAAAGTTTCATAATCAGATAAAAAATTGCAATAATTATACTGATGACTCCAACTGTGAAGCCAAGAAAAGTTGATATGCGCAGTCCTATTTTGGTGTATGAAGTAAAGCTGAGCATTGCGGCGTCATACAAGGTAAAGAAATTGTTGTGGGTCTTTCCGGCACGGCGCTTCCTTTGCTCGTAGGGTATCTCTTTCCTCTTGAAGCCGAGCTCCGCCACTATGCCTCTGAGAAAAGGGGTCGGATCTTTGAGATTTCTCAGAATCTCCAAAAATTCCCTGTCGTAAAGGCCGAACCCGGTGAAATGTTCAATCTGTTCCACATCGCTGAAAACTTTTATAATCTTGTAATAGCAGCTCCTCAAAAAACGAATTACCTTGTTTTCCTGGCTGGAAGTTTTAATTCCGGACACTATTTTATATCCTTCTTCCCAACCTGATACAAGCTCCGGGATCATTTCCACCGGATCCTGAAAATCTGCGCACATAAGTATTGCACAGTCACCGTCTGCCTGAAGGAGTCCGTAATAAGGGGAATTGAACTGACCGAAATTTTTTGTGTTGAATATTGCTTTTATTTTGTCGTCTTTCCGACAAAGATCCCTGATAATGTCCCTGGTCCCATCTTTGGAGTCGTTGTCAATAAATAAAATATTATAAACATACGAAGGCATGTCTTTGTTGAACTCGTTTTCAATCGCCTCTGCAAGAGGCCGCACATTTTCCCGCTCGTTATACGTGGGGACCACTACAGTGATTTTACGCGGCAAAATCTACACTCCCTTCTTAATGCTGTCATATATTTTAGCTATTCCGTCTTTAAATTCCGTTCTGGGATTCCAGCCCGTATCTTTTTTTATTTTCTCTATTGATGGACGAAACCGGACTGGTTTTCCATCGGAAGGATAAGGTATAGCACCGTAGATAATTTCACCACAGGGGTTTACCACTGTCCTGATATCTTCTATATATCCCCTCAGAGGTCTGCTTTTGCCGGATGCCAGGTTGTAGAGCCCAGACAAATCGCTGTCAATAAAATCAGCCATAGCCCTGACTGCGTCCTCTACATAGAGAAAATCCCAGTATTGCTTTGCCAATGTTGTTTCGACAGGCTTTCCTTCCCGGAGGTTTTTAATGGTGGAAATCACAAGGGAATTTTCGTAATCGTAAGGCCCGTACAAGCTGAAGACCCTTGTCCAGACAAACCTTGTGTCGCTCCTTTTGGCCATACTGGTGAGTTCTTCATATGTATGCAATTTTTCCGTTCCGTATCTGCTTACAGGGGAACAGGGAAAATTTTCGTCCACTATTTTGTCCCCCATATCCCCGCACTCGGCCTGGGAGCCTACAGAGAGGAAAAGTCCGGCGTTCATATTGACTGCACTTTTAAAAGCTTTCTTTGCAGCATAAAAATTTTTAAGCTGCAACTGCCGGTCATCCCTGTCCTTTCCGCGGGATCCGTCCCAGGAGAGATGGTAAAATGCATCGATATCACCCGCTTCTTTCTGGATTTTGTCATAATCTGACATTTCAACGGGAAGAACAGTGATATTATCATTTTTCGGAAGTTTTGCAATATTGCGGCTCCCGGGCCTTACTATGCAGATCACGCTGTACCCGCGGTTTACCAGAAGTCTTACAAGGTGTACTCCTATAAAACCGGTAGCACCGGTTACGACGACTTTTTTCATATCGTCTCCTGTCCGGGATAAAGCAGCTCTCTCATAGTCTTTTCAAGTCCTGCGGAATCGTATCCGAATTTTCTGTAAAGATAAGGGGCATGAGCCATAGCCTCAAACCTGTCAGGTATCCCCAGAACTTTAAATTTGGTCGTCCGAGACTCCTGAGCCAGGACAGAGGATACGGCTTCACCAAGTCCTCCTATAATATTGTGATCCTGTGCTACCACCACCCTGCCTGTGGAGGCAGCAGAGAGTATGGCTTCTCGGTCAATGGGTTTTATTGTGTGCATATCAATGACTCTTATTTTCCGGCCTGATTCATTGTATAGCCTGTCAGATGCTTCCTTTGCAAACTGTACGGTGGTTCCCGAACATATAAACGCACCATCATCTCCCTCAGACACAACTGAGGCTCTTCCAAATTCAAACTTATAATCTTCTGTATAAATATTTTCAAAAGGTTCTACGGAAGTCCTGAGATATATAGGTCCTTGATACCCAAGGGTGAAATCCATCATCTGCACCGCTTGTATAGGATCTGACGGTTCAAGAATAGCAATTCCCGGTATACCTCTCATTATCGCAACATCTTCCATAGCCCAGTGGGTAGCCCCGGATATGCCCCCTGAAAGGCCGGAGTAAGTACCCACGAGCCTTATGTTTAGATTGCCGTAAGCCACATCCGTCCTGCACTGCTCGCAAGCTCTCATAGTGAGGAAAGGGGCCATAGTGAAAACATACGGAATAAATCCCTCGTGGGCAAGGCCAGCGGCAAAACTTACCATATCCTGCTCCGCTATACCCACATTAAAAAATCTTGCAGGAAATTTATTCACAAAAGAAGCTAGTCGACAGGTACTCATTGTACCCGCTGTAACTGATATCACATTATCACTTTTTTCAGCCAGTGATACCATGTACTCTCCGACAACATCCCTTAAAAAACTTTTTGGAGACCCGTCTGTTAAACTCATTATCGTTTCTCCCAATACAAGCCGGACTTCCAGCTGGCTATTATCTCATCCCTCTGTTGTGTCGAGATCTTGCCTGAATGCCACTTGGCCTGGCCTTCCATAAAGTCCACACCTCTGCCCTTCTGGGTATGACAGACAATGACCACCGGCTTTTCCGACGAAATGTCCGGCAAATTGTCAAAACATTCTTTAATCCGCTGTATGTCATGCCCGTCAATATCAAAGGTTTCCCAGCCGAAAGCTCTATATTTCCGTGAAATATCACCAATCGTATCTCCTATGGTTCCGTCTGCGTCAAGCCCATTGTTGTCAATTATGGCAATAAGATTGCCGAGTTTATATTTTGCGGCGTTCATAGCAGCCTCCCACACAGAGCCCTCTGCCTGTTCCCCGTCGCCCATAAGAGTGTAAACTCTGCTGGTACGGTTGTTTTTCAGCCTCAGACCGGCTGCAATTCCGCAGGCTATCGGCATTCCATGGCCAAGACTCCCTGTAGAAACTTCTACAAAAGGATTTACAAGGTTACAGGAGTGCATTGAAAACCTTCCTTCGTCTTTTGCATATTCATTCAGCACCTCTTCAGGTGTAAAAAAGCCGGCAAGAGCCTGGTTAAAGCTCATTACCCGGGAAGCATGCCCTTTGGAGAGCACAAACCTGTCCCTGGATTCATCTAAAGGGTCATTTACGTTATACTTCATCTGATACTGCCACAATACCGTCATTACATCCACGGAGGAGAGGTCTCCTCCTATATGTATAACTTCCCTGGTGCAGAGATCAAGAAGATAGCGCTTAACAGCAAATGAATCTTTTTTTAATTGCTCGACAGTTTTCTCCAAATAAATATTACCTCCGTTATTTTTCCGCCAATACTGTCCACCCAAGGGAATCATCGCCGGATCCTATGCCAAGAGCCATAGATATCTGACCTGTCAGAAGCCGCAAGACATATACCGGTGAAAACAAAGCGGCCCAAAGCATTTTTAAAGGATTGAAGCTGAAAAAGTGTCTGTAACCCACTGTCAGGACTTTATACCGGGCAACGGTTATATCGGTGCCTCGGGGAATTATTTTGATAACCTTAAGTCCATTTTCATTGCAGAGCATTTCGATGGAAGCAGGAGTTAACCTCCAATAATCATTTGGTATATAGTGATAACGGGCGGAAAAGGGGATGGAAAATATCATTTTGCCCCCCCCGGTTAAAATTCTTCCGCACTCTGCAAAAAAATGCTCAATGTCCGGAATATGTTCTGCAGTTTCCGTGTGAAACACCAGATCAAACTCACCGTCTTCAAATGGAAAATCTCTGCCGTCATAGTGAACCACATCCTCCCTGTCATATCCAAACTCCTGCATTGCCTTGTCCCAGTCAAGACCCGTATATTTTAGCCCAAGACAGTCAAAAAGGAATTTGTAAGGAGAATCGCCGCAACCTACATCGAGTACTCTGCTACCGGCAGAAATTTCAGTCATAGAAAGTGCTTTCTTTACAGTGCTGTAAACGCTCTTCGTCTGCAGATCACAAAGCAGCCTTATAAAATTTATTTTTGTGGAAAATGGTTTAAGTGCTTCCATTATACCTCTCTAACATTATTGCAATGTTCACGATCAAAATAATTCTTTATTGTATTCGCCATATAATCTATCATTTCACAGGTCATTCCGGGATATACACCAATCCAAAAAGAATTTGTCATTATGTTGTCAGTGTTTTCAAGCTCCCCCACTGTTCTGTAGCCAGTATGCATTAATATAATTTCAGCTTTGTCGTATACTCTGCCCACATAGTCTATCCTGCTATCTTCCCCAAACGCCTTCCTGGAGTGGTATTTGTCACAGTATTCTTCAACTTCGCTTAGTATTTTTTCTCCGGCTTGTTTTTCACTCATTCCTTCAAAATTCATAATAAAGTCTCTAAATATCCCATACTTTCCAAGGCGCCTGACCTTGTGACCAAAGTTTTTCCAATAAATACTTTTCTCTCATATTGTCCATGCATTGCCAGAAACCTCTGTGGTTGTAAGACATAAGCTCCCCCTCCCGGGCAAGTCTCTCCAATGGTTCTCTTTCAAATACCGTCTCATCACCTTCAATGTAATCGAAGACCTTTCTGTTAAGCACCATATACCCCGCATTTATAGGCACGCTGTCCCGGGCGGTCTTTTCCCTGAAGGAATGGACTGCATTGTCCCCTCCTATATCCAGTACCCCTTTTTCCTGTTGCAGGAGCACAGTCGTCAGCGTCGCAATTTTGCCGTGAGAAAGGTGAAAATCAAGGAGATTTTTTATATTTACATCGCAGACTCCATCTCCGTATGTCATCATAAAAGAGTCACCATCAATATATGGTTCAACCCTTTTTATCCTGCCACCAGTCATAGTGTTTAACCCGGTATCCACCACAGTTACTTTCCAAGGTTCAAAATTGCGCCTGTGAATCATCAAGTCCCTGTTGCCCTTTGTAAAATCGAAAGTGACATCGCTGTTATTCAAAAAATAATTGTAAAACCATTCCTTGATTATCTGCTGCTTATATCCTGCACATATGACAAATTCATTGAAACCATAGTACGAATATTCTTTCATTATATGCCAAAGAATAGGCATCCCGCCTATTTCAATCATCGGCTTGGGCTTTGACACGCTCTCCTCGCTTAT
>CAZYZR010000038.1:5428-13290 GCA_964651945.1 uncultured Oscillospiraceae bacterium
AAAAGTGTTAGTTTTCTGTTCCCGTTCTGCTAGTTCCAGTATTTTAATTAGAAAAAATGTAAGTGCAAACCGAGTAAACAAAGCGACAGGCAGTGCTGTCCTGTAGGGCATAACATATCCTTGGATAAAAGTTAAAATTAACAAAGATAACCCAGTAATCGCCCCGCTGATTAATATCATTAAATTTCGCTTTTTTATCCATTCAAAGATGCAAAATATAGCAAAAATAACCGCAGCTATTGCAAAAACTGTAACAGGAAAATAAATCAGTCCCCTCATAAAATATCTGTCAAAAAAATCATATATCAAACTTTTGACAGCTTGCAAGATTCCTCCTGATGCTTTGACCAGCTCAGACCACATATACTTCCAATAGGCGTTAGGCGGTGGCATAACAAAACCATTAATAGAATAAGCAACCAAATATTTAACAACCACTGCCAATGCCAAGGGGAGTGCATATCTAATGCCTTCAACAATATAGTCTTATAATTTTTTAAGGGAATTACCTATACACCCCCCCTCAAGAATCATAGAAAATAGTATGGCAAAAACTAAAGTTATATATGCGAAAACAGATGACTCGTATCCTGCGGCGGGAAAAGTGAGAAGAATTGCAGCAAATAAAAAAGACAAAGGCGTTTTTTCGCAATATATAATTGCTGCAGCCAAGGCTGCCAATGCAAAGCCCCAGCTCATTACGTAATTTGCTCCAAAAAAAGAATATAACTCCGTATGAAGTGGAAATGTCACAAATATGCTTGTAAAACAAGCACAGACAATTGGGTTTCTTGCTGTTTTCCCGAAAATTTTCGCAAGCAGGAAACAGACAAATATTGACGAAAGGATTAAGCCGCAAATGCACAGTAACTTTGCTATCCGCGGAGAAAAAGTTTTAAAGCCCAAAAATCTCACCGCAAAGTAGAGCACCCAGCGACTAGACAGATAAAAGCTGCCACCCTTTTCAAAATAGCGGTCAAAACTCATATCATCAACATGAACCGTATTATCTCCGATGGTTCCCAGAAAAGCAGCCAGAGTGAAGAAAGCCACCGGCAGTATATATGCACTTTTCTTTATGGAATCATTGTAAAATTCCTTGAAATCATTTATGAAACCCAAAAGAATATTCCCCCGTATTATAAATATAGAGTAAAAAGTTCACACTTGGAATTCCACTAAAGCCTCGAATAGGCTAATGCGCAATTTGAATTATAACACAATATACCACAACTGTAAACTTAGTTTTAAATTATCCTGAGAAAGCTAAACACCGTGCCCTCTTAGAAAATTCTTAAAAGTCTTTTAAAAATATTATCAGAATTTTTTAAATAAAAAAACTCCCCAGGTTTGGTTCTGGGGAATATTTTGATAGATTTTATCCTGTTGTGGTCACAACTTCAACACTGTCTCCGTTTCGCTTAACATGGACTGCGGAAAGCCGTGAATTGTCAACTATTGCAGCAGCTATCGGGTCTTCCACTTCTCTTCTGATAACTCTGCGTATGTCCCTGGCTCCGAATTTGCCGCCCTGGGCTTTTTCGCAGATGAGGGGAAGTACATCTTTATCCCATGTGAGGGTTATCCCCTTCTGTTCCATAGGCTTTACATATTCGCTAAGCATCAGATCGGCTATATCCCGGAGAGTTTCGGGAGAAAGAGGATTGAAAACCACTATTTCATCAATACGGGCTAAAAATTCAGGGCGAAGGAAATCATTTAAAGCTCGCATGACTTTTTCCCTGGACATGTCCTCCAGAGTCTTGTTGAAACCGGTCTGAGCCGTCTTGTCGCTGCTCCCGGCATTGCTCGTCATGCATATGACGGTATTTTCAAAGTTTACAGTCCTGCCTTGGGCATCGTTAATCCTGCCTTCGTCGAGAATCTGAAGAAGGATGTTCATAACATCGGGGTGGGCCTTCTCTATCTCGTCGAACAGTACCACAGAATAAGGTTTTCTGCGGACTTTCTCTGTGAGCTGACCGGCCTCGTCATACCCCACATACCCAGGAGGAGATCCCACGAGCCTTGAGACCGTGTGCTTTTCCATAAACTCCGACATGTCAAAGCGTATAAGGGGATCCACTGTGTCAAACAGCCGGCTTGCCAGCTGCTTCACCAGCTCGGTTTTTCCGACACCTGTCGGCCCTACGAACAGAAAACTTGCCGGGCGGTTCCTCCCGGATATTCCGGCGCTGTTGCGCTTTATGGCTTTCGCCACAAGGCTCACAGCCTCATCCTGTCCCTTTATCTTCTCTTTCAGGGTCTTTTCCAAGTTCTTTACCTTGTCAAATTCGCTCTCTTTTATTTTTACTGCGCTGATCCCCGTCCAAAGCTGTATGACCTTTGCCACGTCGTCAATGGTAACCGAGATATCCTTTACCCGGCTGTCAAGGGACTGCATTTGCTGTTCTACACCTATCAATTCCTGTCTGACCTGGGCTATCTTCTCGTAGTCCGGATTTTCCGCCCGATTTAAGGTATCAAGTTGGCTGTTAAGTGAATCATATTTTTCTTTAGTCTCGATCCATTGACTTATTTCAGGATGTCGGAGGTTGCAGCAGGCACATGCCTCATCGAGAAGGTCTATGGCTTTGTCCGGGAGAAATCTGTCAGTTATGTACTTTTCGCTCATTCTCACGGTCATATCCACAATATTTTGAGGAACTTTCACATGGTGATAATCCTCGTAATATCCCTTGACCCCATTTATTATTTCTATTGAATCGCTTATTGAGGGCTCTTCCACTCTGACCGGCTGAAAACGCCTTTCCAGGGCGGCATCTTTTTCAATAAACTTGCGGTATTCAGTAAATGTGGTGGCTCCTATAACCTGAATTTCACCCCTGGAAAGGGCAGGCTTTAGGATGTTCCCCGCATTCATTGCGCCTTCGGAATCCCCTGCTCCCGTTATTGTGTGTATCTCATCTATGAAAAGAATTATGTTGCCGCTCTCCTTTACCTCGGAGATTAAGCCCTTGACTCTTGCCTCAAACTGTCCTCTGAACTGGGTCCCGGCCACAAGATTGGTCATATTGACAAGATAGATCTCCTTATCGCGGAGCTTCCGAGGGACGTCACCTTTGCTGATCCTCAGGGCTATGCCCTCTGCAATTGCAGTTTTACCTACCCCTGCCTCGCCTATAAGGCAAGGGTTGTTTTTCTGCCTGCGACAAAGAATCTGTATTGTGCGGTAAATCTCATCATTGCGGCCTATGATATTGTCTATTCCACCCTCCCGGGCTTTTCTGGTGAGATTTTCGCAGTAACCGTCAAGGAATTTGCGTTTGTTCTTTTCTTTTTTGCCCTTTTTCTGTCTCCCGTCGCCTGAAAAAGGAATTGTGGAGGATCCTCCCTGTTCAAAATCATCGCCGTAATCGTCGTCTTGGGAGGGCATAAACCAGTTGCCTCCCATATCCCCGTCGCTGTCAGGGTTTTCCCGGCTGAAATTCTCAAACTGCTCCTGCATGTTTTCGAGCATCTCATCGGTAATGCCCATTTTCTTTATCATATCATCCACGGGCTTTATTCCAAGCTCCTTGGCACAGGTCAGACAATAGCCCTTGTTCACGGTTTTACCGCCCTCATTGGTCTGTATAAAAATCATTGCAGGCCTCTTTTTGCATCTGTCGCAAAGCATAAGAATTTATCTCCTTTATTTATTTGAAAAAGGGGTTAATTGCCCCGGTGAGAGCCAGAATTTTGCTTCCTGCCAGCGTCCGGCTGTTGATAAATGGCAGGGCATCTTTTGACACCACAACTATTATACTCAATAAAAATGATAATAATATGATATTAAGACAACCTGAGACGATTCCCACTAAAACGCCGAGAATCCGGTTCAGTCCTCCGACTATAGGCACTTTGTTTACAATTTTAAGCGCTCTGCCGAGAAAATTGCATAGAAGGCTGACCAGTACAAAGCACACTATGAAAACCACCGCTCCTATACACTCAGTAAAAAACGGTGCTACAATATTGTCCGTTATCCACCGGGCTCCGGATTCATTGAGAGCCAGAAAAGAAGGAAGCTTCCCACTTATATTTTCCAAAAATCCAAACCGCTCGGGCCAGCTCTCAGTTATTCTGTCCAGTATGGACCCTATCTCAATAACTCCTATATTGCTCTCAAAATACTCCATCACCCTTGTTATCATGGATGGCCTCATCTTCTGGAATATCAGAGGAGAAAGCTTGTCGGAGGCGAACATTCCCACAAACAACCGCACAAACTTCCCCAAAAGATTTACCACTGCTGTCGCAAATCCCTGTTTATGTGCCCTGACGGCACAAAGTACTATTATAAGCAAGCATATGCCATCTACTACAACCGATGAAAATTCCATTTTCTATTTACTCCTGCTGCTCTGTATTTTTTCTATTCCCGTCGACGTCACAAGCACTGTGCCGCTGTAATCCGCCAAGGTCTTGGAAAGAGCTCCTACCGGCCTGGTACTCACAAGCTCCGAAGAATAAGTGTATTCATAGAGGTTCTCAGTCCCCAAGGCAAAAATCCTGGACTGGGATATTGATATATCCTTTATTCCGTCCTCTATGTCTATTCTGAATTTTTCCACAAGTTCGTCTGACAGAAAGGCAAGCTCCCCGGCTCCGGAAACATCGTACCCCCCGCTGGCCACAGCCACATAGGGAGATTTGATATCTATGCACCAGAGACTGTCACCTTCAAAATCGTACTCAGCCTTCTTTTCGTTTTTCTTCACATCCCAGAGAACTAGCTTACCCGTGTAAGCTATCAGAAGGCGGTCATTGTCGAGAAAAGATGTGGTAAGCGGATAGTCTGAATCCTCTATGCAGAATTTTTCCTCTCCCTTTGAGGCATCCAGGACGTAGACTTCACTTTTCAGAAGGCCCCCGTCAGTCTTTACGCATGTCACGGCCAGTGACCTGCCGCCCGGGGAAAAGGAAGAATAAACCGGAAACGCAGTGGCACAATACCATACAAATCTCTGATTCATGTTGTAATTGTACACTGTAACCTCGCCATTGTACCCTGCGGATCTGGTAGTAACCGCAACTCTGTTTGAGGATGAAATACTGGCGTGTATTATATTGCCCGGCATATCCTGCTGAAACAGGACACTGTGCCCATTGACGACTTTTAAGGAAGTTTCGTTCAAATCGTAAATCAGTGCCCTGTTTCCGGAGGTGGTTATCACAGGGTCCTGCATTGAGTGACTGTAGCTGAAGACTTCTTTCCCCGTGGGAGAATAGACTGAAAATTTGTCCCGGTCCAGCACACAGAGCCCGGTGCCCATGGGTTCGGCCTGCACAGTGCGGGAAAAATCTCCTTCTATGGGGTATCCGCCGCCAAGCTGCAGCAGCATCATCCCTTCGGATATAAAATCTCCGAAATAGGCAAGGGAGGCGCCGTAGAGTCCCGTTATATACAGGAAAACCAAAGTAAGTGCAAGAACTATGAGGACACGGAAATTTCTTCTTCTGTCGCTCTTTTTCCTGTTTCTTCTTGTGAGCTCCCTTCTGCTGGGCCTCTTTTCACTCAATATCACACCCCCTCTCCCGCCTGCAGTACTTTTTGGACATCTTTAAAAATTAAAAGTTCGATAAGTTGAAAACAAAATTCTAAAAATCAAATCCGTAGAAAACCTTTGTGAGAAACAAGCCGTTCGCCGGAGCGGTGAACCCCGCACAGGACCTGTCCCTTTTTTCAATTATTGCCTTTATTTCCTCGGGGGGGATTTTTTCTTCCCCTGCTTCAATCAAAGTGCCCGCCATTATCCTCACCATATTGTAAAGAAATCCGTCTGCCCGGATTTTAAATGTAATCAGTTGCCCGTCCCTTGCAATGCTGACATACTTTACCGTCCTCGTCCGGTCGGTTATCCCCGAACCTGAGGCCATAAATGAGGAAAAATCATGGGCTCCCATAAAATATTCCGCCCGGATATCCATATTCTCCCGGGAAAGCGGTTCAGATACCCTGTAGTAATATTTCCTTTCAAAAGGACTGTCAACATGGCTGTTGAGTATTCGGTAGACATACTCCTTCCCAAGGGCAGAATACCTTGCATGAAAATCCTCCGGGACCTGCATTGCCTTTAAAACCCTTATATCCTCAGGAAGGCTGGAATTTAGGGCCAATGGCAGTTTCCTGAGGTCAAAGGCTTTTTCAGTTTTAAAGCTCAGGCAGAAACCAGTCGCATGGACCCCCCGGTCAGTTCGTGAACAGCCCTTTATATCGGCGCTTGACCCCAGCAGCTTCCACAAGACCTGCTGAAATACTCCGCAGACCGTTCTCTGTCCATTCTGCACCTGGAAACCGTGGTAATCGGTGCCGTCAAATGCAAGTTTTAAAAGCACATTCAAATCAGATCACCCGGGGGAAGAATCTCTTCATGGTGAGAATCCCTGCAAATACCAAAACAAACACGGAAAGAGTGATTATGTCCGATGATGTTATCTTGAGTTGTCTTAGCCTGGTCCTTCCCTCTCCTCCTCTGTAGCAGCGGCATTCCATAGCGGTGGCGAGCTCCAGGGCCCTCCTGAAAGCCGATATGAACAGCGGCACCAGAATCGGAACCATAGCCTTCACCCTGTCCATAAAGCTGCCGGAATCAAGTCCGGCTCCCCTGGATTTCTGAGCTGACATTATCTTGTCCGTCTCCTCAATCAGAACCGGAATAAATCTCATTGCTATGGTCATTATCATAGCCATCTCGTGGACGGGAAAGTGTATAACTTTCAGCGGCTTCATAAGGCTCTCAAGGCCGTCGGTAAGAACTATCGGGCTGGTAGTGTAAGTCAGCAGAGAAGTTCCGGAAATCAGGAATATTATCCTGAATACCATAACTATGCAGAAAAGAATTCCGCTTTTGTATATTCCAAGGCCAAAGAAGGAGATAAGAGGCCCTGCGTCGTCCTTTATGAAAAACAGGTTGAGGACAACGGTAAACAGAATCAGAGGGAAAACGGGCTTTAAGCTCTTCCCTAGGACTTTTAGGGGAATGCCAGCCACAACGTAGGCCATAATGGCACAAAACCCCGCAAGGATAAGTCCGGGAAAGTTAGTGCTCATGAAAAGTACTGCCACATAGGCCACGACGACTATAATTTTTAGCCTAGGGTCGAACCTGTGCAGTGGACTGTCTCCGGGAAAATGCTGGCCAATAGTTATGTCTTTAAGCATTTTTGCCTTCCTTTCCGGCCTTATATCTGAGAATTTCCTTTACACCGTATGACACTGTGTATACATTCCGGGGAAGGTCCAGGCCCATCTGCCTCAATTTTACAAAAACTTTTGTGACGTCCGGAATCCCCAGACCCATCTCAACAAGTTTGTCTGACTGGGAAAACACTTCGTTCACCGTCCCGTACTCATAAACTTCCCCGTTCTCCATAACCAGAACCATGTCAGCGTAATTTGCTATGTCTTCCATTGAGTGGGATACCAGGATCACAGTGCCTCCAGTGGACTGCTGGTAATTTTTGACCTGAGAGAGAATCAGCCGCCTCCCCCGGGGATCAAGCCCGGCACAAGGCTCATCGAGAACCAGAATTTTGGGAAACATAGCAATTATTCCCGCTATTGCCACCCTTCTTTTTTCTCCGCCTGAAAGATCAAAAGGAGAGCCCCGCAGCATTTTATCGTCAACTCCGCAAAATCTGGCGGCGAGTTTCACCCTGCGGTCAATTTCAGCCTCGTCAAGGCCCATATTCTTGGGTCCGAAAGCTATATCGGCGTAACAAGTGTCCTCAAAAAGCTGGTATTCAGGGTACTGGAAAACCAAACCCACATCAAATCGGACCTGCCTTATGTCTGGGTAATCGGTCCATATGTCCTTGCCGTCCAAAAGTATTCTTCCGGTCTGAGGCTTTGTCAG
>CAZYZR010000039.1:0-12811 GCA_964651945.1 uncultured Oscillospiraceae bacterium
CTTTGGCTATTTGCACCTTTATAACAATTTAAAAGAATGAAATCCGGGGAGTGTCGGTTCTCCTCTCCGGCTTTTTTATATCTTTTGTTCTACTTTATCCATTCAATAATCCCCGGACCCGGGTGGGCAGCATTCTGTCCCGGCTTTAGAACCGTCCGAAGGTTTTTCGGTTTATCAGAAAAAATTCCCGGTTTTCAGCCATTTTCCCTATTTCTCCGGCAAAGACAAATCGCAGTCGGTTATTCCCGGTATTTCACGCAGAGGGTGCAGATACCTGCGGCCTTGTCGCAGTACTCAGAGACGTCGAACTTTTTCACCACCAGATTCTCGTTGGCGCTTTCGTCCGCGTTGTCGCTCATAGTCCTTATTATGACAAAGGGCACATCATTTTTGCTGGCGATGTGAGCCACCGCGGCCCCCTCCATCTCCACGCAGTCGGGCCCAAATACCCGGGCTATTTTCTTTTTCGTCTCTGAATCCCCTATAAACATATCCCCGGTGGCGATTTTGCCTTCAATGTAATTTTCTCCCATCTCGCGGCAAGCCCTCCGAGCAGCAGCCACAAGCCCCGGATCCGCAGTGTAATAGGAAAGATACGGGTAGTGCTGGTTTATCATATCTATCTGGGCGTCGTGATAGGTGACCGTCTTTGAGATCACCACATCCCCAACCCCTATTTTCCCTGTCATATTCCCGGCTATTCCGCTGTTTATGACAGCCTCAGCGCCGTATTTCGTTATGAGAAGCTGGGTTGCGGCCCCGGCCGCCACCTTCCCCATTCCGCTCTGGCAGAGGAATACCTCCTTCCCCTCCAGATTCCCCGAGAAAATTTCAAGCCCCGCGGTTTTTTCAACCCTCACATCGCTCATTTTTTCCTTTAGGAGGAATACTTCCTCGGGCATAGCTCCTATTATTCCTATTTTCTTCATTTACTGCTCCGTAAAAATATAAAACTTGCCGCCCTTTAAACTGCCGGGCGGCATTAATGTCACTGTGCGTAAAAGTCCTTGTCCCATGGGTCTTTTTCCTTCGGAATGCAGTCATCCCAGGGGTCATGGCCGTCATACATATGGCTGAACCGCATGTTCCGGGCTTTCCTGTATGCGGCTCCGTAGGAATTTTTTCTGCTGTATCCTGTCATGGATCCTCTTTGCCGTGCAGCCCTTGCAGACCTGCCCTCCTGTGAGGATACTGCGGGATACCTGCCCCTGTCAGAGGGTTCGGGTTTTAATCCCTTTTCGAATCTTGCGGCAGCGCTCTCCCCCAGCCAGCCCGGCAATTCCGCATCATTTCCACTGCCGGCAGGATACCTGCCTGGGTCGGAGGGCGTGGGGTTCACTCCCTTTTCGAATCTCGGGGCAGTAGCGCTTCCTCTCCGCCAGTTTTCCGGCAATTCGGACTTATTTCTCCTGTCAAAGGACAAATCCCGGTTGAACCCGCCGTCGGTCATGCCGCCATTCCTGCGCTTGACAAACAGCCGATGCACAGCGACGGCAACCGATAAAAAAATCGCGAAGGTACTAAAAACAAATAAAACGGCGCTCACTTACAAAAAACCTCCCTATATGGTACAATGGGCTGTCTTCCTGAGGACAATTTTAAAAGCCAAAAATCTATACGTTGAACCTGAACAGGGTCACGTCCCCATCCTTCATGACATAATCCTTTCCCTCGCTGCGGACGAGCCCTTTTTCCCTTGCCGCTGTCATGCTACCGCAGGAGACAAGGTCGTCAAAAGCCACAATCTCCGCCCTTATGAAACCTCTCTCAAAATCGGAGTGGATTTTCCCCGCAGCCTGGGGTGCCTTTGTGCCCTTTGTAATAGTCCAGGCCCTTACCTCCTCCGGTCCCGCAGTGAGAAAACTTATCAGTCCCAGAAGCGAATAGCTCTGCTGTATGAGCACATCCAGCCCGGAGGCCTCAAGTCCGAGTTCCGAAAGGAATTCCCGCTTTTCCTCCCTGGACAATCCGTTTATGTCCTCTTCCACCTTTGCGCAGACTGCGAGGCATCCGCTGTGATCCCGCCGGGCCCTCTCCTTAACAAGGGGGTAATAGGGGTTATTTTCCACCCCAGAAAGCAGGTCGTCCTCCGAAATATTGCAGGCATAGATTATGGGCTTCGCCGAGAGCAGTGGTATATCTCTGAAAAGTTCCTTTTCCCCATCGTCATTGCAGACAAAGTTGCGGGCGTTATTCCCCCGGGAGAGAAAGTCCTCCAGCCTCTCCAGCATATCTATCCGATCCGACAGGGATTTGTCTCCCTTTGCGGCTTTTTTTGTCCTGTCCAGCCTCCTCTGCACTATCTCAAGATCTGACAGCACCAGCTCCAGATCCACGGTGTCAATGTCCCTTATGGGGTCTACCGAACCCTCGACGTGTATAATGTCGTCGCTGTCAAAGCACCTGACCACGTGGATAACGGCGTCAACCTCCCTTATGTGGCTCAAAAACTTGTTCCCCAGCCCCTCACCTTTGCTGGCACCTTTTACAAGGCCGGCTATGTCCACAAATTCAATTGTGGCCGGGGTGTATTTTTTGGGGTTGTACATCCGGGCAAGAACGTCAAGCCTTTTGTCCGGGACAGCCACGACCCCCATATTGGGTTCAATGGTGCAGAAGGGGAAATTCGCACTGGTGGCCCCCGCATTTGTTATGGCGTTGAAAAGGGTGCTCTTTCCCACATTGGGAAGCCCCACTATACCGAGTTTCATATCCTTTCCTTCCCCGGTTCAAAGCCCGGAAAACATGTTTCAGCACAGTCCTAATATACTACAACCGGGGGTAATTGTAAATAAACCCGGTCACATGCTCATGGTTCCACAAGGAAAACGGAAACCCCAACGTCATACCTGCGTATTTTAACCCCGTGAAAAGCGGTTTCGCCCCCTTCCACCTTGCCGTCAAGGATCCGCCGGGCACCTTCTATAAGCGGGGGAATTACGTCGCTGCTTACGGGGCAGTCCGCATGGGAGGGCCAGATAGTGGCAAAGCGATCTCTCATCCCCCAGAGGCGGCGCAGGCCGCAGATATAGGAGTGGAGGTCACGATAGGGACCGAACATAAATATGTCACCGTTTTTCTGAATAGGATCCCCGGAAAACAGCATCCCGGACCCCGTGTCAAGTATCGCTATCCCACCGGGGGTGTGACCCGGAAGGTGTATTACTTCCAACTGCCTGTCCCCCAGGTCCAGCCTGTCGCCATCCCAAACGGGGATAAATTCGCCTTTGCCTCCCCGGCCGTTATAGTAGTTCGGAGCCTCAGCGGGGTTCATATAGAAGCTCTCAAAAGCCCCGGCACCCCGTATGTGGTCGCGGTCCGCATGTGTCAGTATCAGCTCCACCGGAACACTTACCAGCTTTTCAGCCTGCGCCCTCGCGTCAGCGGTCTCCATTCCGGCGTCAATCAGAAGGGCTTTACGTTTGCCTTCCAGGAGGAAAAAGCGAACGCCGCCCTCGTCAAAGCACCATGTGTTATCGATTATTTTCTTTATTTCCAATTTTCCCATCTCCCTTTTATCCCCGCACAAGCCGGGAAGAAAGATTATATTTTGAGTATTTCTCTGCGGCTACCCGCAAAGATCCGCTTATGCCGCTGAAATTCATTGCCTGATTTTATCAGAACAGCGGCGAGAATGTCCTGAGAATTCCGTCCAGCATCCAGATAAAGAAATTTCTCTTGCCCTCAGGGATCTTTCCCACGCACATCTCCTGGGTGTTCAATATGTCCTTCTTTACCTCCTTTATCATATCCCGGCCGTAAAACAGGCTGTTGTTCTCAAAATGGAGGAAAAGACTGCGGTAATCCAGATTAACGGTCCCCACCGTGCAGACCCTGTCGTCAAAGACCCGCCGTTTTGCGTGGACAAACCCAGGAGTATATTCGTATATCTTTACTCCGGCTTCCAAAAGCGGCGCATAGAAGCTGCGGGATATCCTGAATATTATCTTTTTGTCGGGAACTCCGGGCATAATTATCCTCACGTCCACCCCCCTCTTGGCTGCGCTGATGAAGGCGTTCATAAGGGCGTCCCCGGGCATAAGATATGGGGTGAAAAACCAGGCATAGTCCATGGCCTGTGACAGGAGGTCAATGTAGAGCTTGTTGGAACAGGGCCTGTCATAAGGAGGGGAATCGTACCAGCTGAGTATAGCTCCGTCCTCTTTGCTGTCGGCGGGAGGCAGAGGCTTCAGGTTTTCCTCCGGGACCCTGTCCTTTGAAAAGGCGTTCTGGAACTCGGCATACATCCTGACAAAGCTGGCCACCGCGGGGCCCTCTATTTTAAACCCTATGTCCTTCCAGTGTCCATGCTTCACTTTTTGGTTTATATATTCGTCCGCCAGATTTATCCCTCCAGTAAAGACGACTTTCCCGTCTATAATTGTCATTTTGCGGTGGTCGCGGCAGTTGAGGGTGCCTTTGATAAGAAGCAGGGGGTTGAAAGTCGTGCACTTGATCCCCGCTTTTCTGAGTTCCTCAGCCTCTTTACCCGAAAAGGTGTTCAGGCTGCCTATGTCGTCGTACATTACCCTGACATCCAGGCCCTGGCGCCGTTTTTCTTTCAGAATGTCAAGGATCGTATCCCACATAACGCCCTTTTCAATTATGAAGTACTCAAGATAAATAAATTTCTCCGCACTTTTCAGCCGGGGGATCAGGTCCCGATACAGGTCCTCCCCGATCCGGTAGTACTTTGCGCCGTAATTTTTTTGCACCGGATACCCGGTATCCCTGCTTAGCGAGCTGAAAGTCCGGGAAAGCCTTGGGTCATCCGCCTTTATTTTTTCCGTTGCCTCCCGGTCGCTTTCGGCCATAGGAAGAGGTCCGGTCTTGTCAAGGGCTTTTTTCAGGGGGTCAGTGGTCCTCTTGCTGCCGAAGATCAGGTATATGAATGTTCCCAGGAGCGGGAATGTGCAGATCAGCAGGAGCCAAAGAATTTTGTAGGTGCTCTCGTCCTGCTTTGTTATTATGTATATCACGAAGATCAGGGACAAAAACGAGAGAAGCACGGTTATAACCGGTGCCCAGGCGTCCAGAATATTGAACACCAATATCAGCCAAAGGATCTGCAGCAGCACTGCAGGCCGTATTATCAGGATTCGCCTTATGATTTTTTTCAAATTTCTCACTCCTTTTAATTGTACAGACCCGTTATTTCACAATTGTACCACATTTCCCCGGAGCTTTTCAACTGCAAAGCCCAAAACCGCCCTGATTTCCGGGGAAAGGGAGAAAATCTCCGAAAATGCCACTCCCTCGCCGCATCTCCGAACAGGATGTCCGGTTAAAATATCAGCCTAAAAGTATGTTTTGCGGTATAGCCCTCAAAACAATGCAGCCTCACCTGCATTTAACCCCCGGAAAATTCTCCGCGTCCGGATGTTAAGACGCAGGCTTAAAACAAACCTATGCGGAAAGGGTTTTGTCGGTTTAAATACAGATAAGCGAATGCCCTGGCAAGAGATTTTTATATGGAATATCACAGAAAATCATAAAACAGGGGATATTCTCGCATGCCTTTTGAGGCTGTGCCGATTCCATTGGACAGCGCAGGTCGGCATAAAAGAGGAATATTCCCGCCCTGTGACTGCTTTTCAGAAAATATTATCCCTGCTATAGACTATGTTTCCCTCTTTGCCGTCGAGCCTTTTCATATCTTTACCTACCTCTTTTGCCAGGAAAATGTCATTTTTGTCCATAAAACTGAAGGGCACCTTGTCGTCGGTACCGGCCATAATCTCCCGGCATACATCTCTGCACTGCGCGGCTCCGTCCCGGCACATTTTGAAAGGAGGATGGGACAGGTAAATCTCATCGTGGGAGTTTACAATTTCAAGTAGCCTTCCGAGGCTCTCGCTGTACTGCCGCACACTGAGACACTCCTCCCCGAAGAGAAAGACGGCGGTGTTGCACCGGTCTCCGTATATTATGCTCCTCTCAGTGATATTGAGAACACAAGTCATCCCCTGGGTGTGGCCCGGCACCCGTATCGCTTTTAGGACAATCCCTCCCAGGTCGAAAATCCGTCCGTCGCACAGAGGGAGGAATTCCCTTGTCCTTGCAGGGCAGATGTCACCCAAAGTGAGGTCAGATGTCTCCTTTGGCCAGGCGTTTTGCACATAGTTCAGTTTCATCCGGGGATTGTCGTGCTCCGGCAGAAGCCCCAGATCCTTCCCTGACAAATAGACCTTGTCAAAATATGCCGCACCTCCCACATGGTCGCAGTGACCGTGGGTCAATATTACCGACAGTGGCAGGCTGCATATTCCTTTTACATACTCCCGCAGATTTCCCACCCCTGTGCAGGTGTCCACAAGGACTGCGGAATCCCTCCCCGTTATCAAAAACCGGCATACCCCTGTTATGTCCGTTATCCTGACTGTCCCGGGGGACAGCCTCTCCGTCTTGAAAAAATTGTTGTTCATTTCCCGCTCCTTTGTCGCTGTTCGTTTTTTCTCTTCCGGTTTGGAACTGTAAAATTTATTATATCACAAGGGAGGGAGTTTTGACAGAAGCCGGGAAAGCCGACCTGTAAAGATCAGTGCATAACCAAGGCAAAATAAAAAGAGGGGTGACCCTCTTTTTATTTTTGCCATAATCAGAAGTTTGCCTTCTTGATCTCAAAGTATGACTTCGGATGAGCGCACACGGGGCAAACCTCAGGTGCCTTCTTGCCGTAGTGGACATGTCCGCAGTTGGAGCACTGCCAGGCGACCTGCTCCTCCTTTTCAAAGACCTTGTCGCCCTCTATGTTGGCAAGGAGCTTCAGGTACCTCTCCTCATGGTCTTTCTCGATCCGGCCTACGGCCTCAAAAAGATAGGCTATCTTGTCAAATCCCTCTTCCTTGGCTTCCTCAGCCATCTTTTTGTACATTTCGGTGTGCTCGAAGTTTTCACCTGCGGCGGCATCCTTTAGGTTTTCCACTGTTGAGGGCACCTCGCCGTCGTGTAGCAGCTTAAACCAGAGTTTGGCGTGCTCCTTCTCATTTTCGGCGGTCTCGGTGAAAATTGCGGCTATCTGATTATAGCCCTCTTTCTTGGCCTTTGAGGCGTAGTAGGTGTACTTGTTTCTGGCCTGGCTCTCACCTGCAAATGCGGCAGCCAGATTGGCCTCTGTCTTTGAACCCTTGAGTTCCATTCTAGAATCCTCCTTATAATATATCTGATTAACGCCATAGGCAGTAATCACTGGTCAAGGCACCGGGCACATATACCTTCAAACAGTATTGTGTGCCGATTTACTTTCCTCCCCCCGATCCCCCGGCTCATCCGGTTTATCTGCTCCATATACTCAATGTCCATATCCTCGACCTTGCCGCATTTTTCACAGATAAAATGGTAGTGAGGGCAGGTCCTGTGGTCAAAGCGGTCAGCGGAACCGGGGATTTTTACCCTGGTAAGCTGTCCCGCAAGGCATAGCTTGTTCAAATTCCTGTAGACAGTTGCCCTGCTTATTCTGGGATTAAGGGTGTGCACATACCTGTAAACCCGGTCGGCGGTGGGGTGGTTTGCAAGAGCCCTCACAGCACACAGCGTAGCCGTCTGCTGGGCAGTGTTTCTCTGTGCCATAAACCCCACTCCTTTCCCTTATTGATATAATATATTATTAACTGCTTGTTGTCAACTGAAAATGCAACGGAAAAACCTATGGTCATTCAAAAATTACAAATAAAATATACACCAATATACACTGACTTTTGGAATTCCGAATTTTTTATAATGTTCTGTCCATTTTAAAATTACGGGCTATCCCGCCACATTATTATCCAATAAAAAGGCGAATCCTCGGGAAAAGTAAGCAGATACGGTTTCAAGAGCGGTTGCATTATCCAAAAAACGATGAAATCTTTGAAAATTGCCGTTCTATCAAATTCAGTAATCAAATAGCGAGTCCCGCCAAGCCCCTGTTGTGGGGAAATTTGTTAAAACCGGGATAACGAAGCTACATTGTCAAAGGCAAAACTCCAGGAATTCAGATGCAATAATAACAAAGTAAAAAATCCCATATATTTATTGACAGGAGGGGGATGGTATTGTAAACTAATGTGAAGCAAAAATCAAGTCTTCACAAAACAATTGTTTCGGAGGTAAAAATGAAGAAAATCATTGCACTTTTTCTCAGCCTGGCGCTGGCGTTCGGCCTTGTGGCCTGCGGCGGGAGCGGCGATTCCGAGTCCGCACAGGAGAGCGGATCCGAGGGTATGAAAATTATGTTCGTCGTCACCGGCACCTTGGGAGGCGGCACCAATGTGGACGATGTAAAGGCTGCCCTGGATGAATACGTGGGGGCCAACGGCGGGTCTGTGGACACGATAGAGTGCAAGATGGACACATCCATCTACCAGTCTATGATCGAGCAGGCGGCGGAGACAGGGGAGTACGACCTGATTGTCACCGGATTCTCCACCATGATCGAGCCTTTGTGCAACGTGGCAGATCAATTTCCGGACCAGAAATTCCTGCTCTTTGATGCAGCCATAGATTTTGAGGCTGCTGAGCATCCCAACTGCATCTCAATACAGGCAATGCAGAACGAGGGCGCTTTTCTGGCGGGGGCTCTCTCAGCCCTTATGACCACCAGCGAGGATGCCCGGATGGCAAACCCAGACGACGTGGTCGGATTCATAGGAGCCCTGGACAGCATTGCGATCAGGGACTTCCTCTTCGGGTTTGTGGACGGGGTCCGCTATGTGAGCGACACCACAGAAATCCTCTACTCCGTGGTGGGAGACCACAACGACTCCACAAAGACCTCTGACATGGCTTTAAGCCAGAATCAGTCAGGGGCGGACATTATCTTCGCAGTGACCAACAGCGACCTGGCAGTGGCGGAAAAAGCTGCGGAAAACGACTTCTACGCCATCTGCTGCGACTCCGATGAAGCAGCCGCAATAGCCCGGACCAACGAGGATGAGGCAAACCACATAGTCACTTCCGTGATAAAAGACTACAAGGGAATGGTTGCCCCGATCCTTGTGGAAATAGGCAACGGCACCGCCCAGTGGGGGACCCACAGCTATGTGACATACGCGGACGGCGGCGTGATAGTGGCGGAAAACGAGTACTTTGACGCCCTTGTTCCGGAGAGTGTAAAGGCAGAGTACGAAAAGGTGAAAACAGCTCTTGTAAACGGAGAGGTCACAGTTTCCACGGCCTACAACGCCACAGAGGAAGAGATCAACGAAAAGATCGCCATGTGCAGTGTGAAATAACTCCGGCTTTGCAACAAGCCCAAAAGGCAGACATATTTGCGCAAAGTGGACTGCTTTGCGCAAATTTTCTATATGGAGACATTAAATGGAAGACAGAACGGAACTTATAGATTCGGTGCCGCCGGGGGGTGTGGTGCTGTCCATGTCCCACATAACGAAAATTTACCCCAACGGCTTTGTGGCCAACAGGGATGTGTCCCTGGAGGTGAGGAAAGGGGAGATCCTGGGCCTCGTAGGGGAAAACGGAGCGGGAAAGACCACCCTTATGAAAATCCTCTTCGGCCAGCTCCCCCGGGAGGAGGGGAGCATATCCCTGGGCGGACAGCAGGTGAAAATCAGGGATCCTCTGGACGCACTCTCCTACGGCATCGGCATGGTGCATCAGCACTTTATGCTGGTGGAGGACCTGACGGTGGCGGAAAATATGGTGCTGGGGGCAGAGCCGGGGAAAGGCGGGCTCTTTGACATAAAGGAGGCCAGGCGCCTTACCCGGGAAGTGTCAAGGAAATACGAGCTTCCCGTGGACCCGGACAGCCTTGTGAAGGACCTGTCCGTGGGAATAAAGCAGCGAGTGGAAATACTTAAAATGCTGCTCAGGGGTGCAAGAGTGATACTTCTGGACGAGCCCACCGCAGTGCTCACCCCGCAGGAGACAAAAGAACTTTTCAGACAATTGGTGGCTTTGAAAGAAAAAGGGTTTTCCTTCGTGTTCATATCCCACAAACTGGGGGAGGTAAAAGAGATCTGCGACAGGATCACAATCTTAAGGCTAGGCAGAGTCACCGGAAATGCAATGACCCGGGACGTGTCCGAGGAGGACATATCCAGGATGATGGTGGGAAGGGATGTGGTTCTGAACATACAAAAGGATCCCTCCCGCCCCTCCGGCACAGTCCTGAGGGTGAGGGGGCTGTCCCACGTAAACAGGTATGGACTGTACTCTTTCAGGGACTTAAACTTTGACGTTAGAGCCGGGGAGATACTGGGAGTTGCCGGAGTGGAAGGCAACGGGCAGTCGGAGCTCGCCGCCACCCTCACGGGCCTTGAGAGGGTGCAGACCGGAACGGTGCAGATAAACGGAAAATCCATTGCGGGCCTGGACATAGGACGGATTAGGGACCTGGGGGTCTCGATGGTCCACGAGGACAGGATGGAATACGGGGCCTCCCGGGATCAGTCCATATCCGAAAACCTTATAATAGACCGCTTTACACAAAAGGATTACTGCAAAGGACCCATCCTGCAAAGGGACAAAATAGCCGGCATTTCTGACCGCCTGATAGAGGAGTATGCGGTTAAATGCGATGGCAGGGAGGCCAAAATGCGCACCCTTTCCGGGGGAAATGTGCAGAAAGTCGTTGCGGCAAGGGAGTTTTCCTCCCGGCCGAGGCTGCTTATCGTTTCCCACCCCACCAGAGGAATAGATATAGGCTCCAGCGAGATGATAAGGCAGAAAATGATAGCCCTGAGGGACTCGGGCACCGCAATACTGCTGTTCTCCGCGGACCTGGGGGAGATAATGACCGTGAGCGACCGGGTAATGGTAATGCACAAAGGGAGGATTGCGGCGTATTTCGGCGACGCTTCCTCCTTGGATGAAAACACCCTGGGTGAGTATATGCTGGGGATAAAAGTTATGAGCCGACAAGAGACAGGGGAGGTGTGCCACGATGCGGCGGATTAAGAAATTTTTCGATGAAAAAGTGCCGGTGGAGACTGTTTTCACCGTGCTGAGGCTGGGACTTGCGATTCTTATCTCCATGGGGCTGGCATTTGTGCTTATATGCACAATTTCCGACACGCCTATGCGGGATTTTATGATTCTGTTGCTGGGCCCCTTTTCAAACAAGACAAGGGTGGTCTCCATAATAAACAAGTTTATACCCCTCCTCTTTACCGGGACTGCGGTGTGCTTTTTAAACGCCACGGGGCAGATATCCACCAGCGCCGAAGGGGCATTCTACTTTGGAGCAGTGGCTGCCACTGCGGTGGCGATACAGCCGGGGATCCCCGCGGTGATCCACATACCTCTCTGCCTGCTGGTGGGAGGAATTGTGGGGGGCTTTGTGGCGGTAATACCCACATTCCTGAACGTCAGGTACGGGGTGATAACGATTGTGGCCTCCCTGCTTGTGAACAGCGTATTTTTGTACCTGGGGCAGTACCTGATACTGAACCCTCTGCGCGACCCTCTTTCCGGGTTTGAGGCGTCCTACAAGTTTTCGCCCTCCGCAATGCTTCCCCGGCTCTTCGGAAACAGGAGGATCCACCGGGGGCTTCTGATAGGGCTGGCGGTGTTTATCCTGGGGTACATAGTGATGTACAAGACCCCTTTCGGGCTGAAAATCCGCACCGTGGGCCGGAACAAGCGGTTTGCAAAATTTTCCGGGATAAAAATAGGACTTGTGGCCTGTGAGTCCTCCTTCATAGCCGGAATTCTGGCGGGAATGGGCGGAGTAACTGAGGTTCTGGGGAACTATGAGAGGTTCGTTTTCACCGGGATTACAGTCCACGGCTGGTACGGGATAGTGATCGCGGTGCTGTGCAAGAACAACCCGAAGTTTGTCCCACTGGCGGCACTTTTTATAGCATATCTCAGCGTGGCGGCAGACGCTCTCAATTTCTCAACCTCAATACCCCCTGAGATAATCAACATAATACAACCCGTGATCATTATGTTTGTGGCAGCGCCGATGATACTGGCGGGGCTGGAGAGAAAGACGATAGTGAAGAGATCCCGGAGGAAACTGCGGGCCGAGGGAGGTGTGGCGGAAAATGCTTGACTACATATTCTCCCTTGACTTCTGGCAGACGGTTCTCAGGATGACCACACCCGTCCTGTTTGCCAGTATGGCAGCCACAATAGGGGACAAGGCCAATGTCCTCTGCATAGGCTACGAGGGCATAATGCTGTTCGCGGCCCTGGGAGGGGTAATAGGCAGCGCCTATACCCAGAGCCTTATCGCGGGCATGCTGCTTGGGATTGCCTGCGGTCTTATACTGACTTTCATTTTTTCATACTTTGTGCTTTACCTGGGCACAAGGCCTCTGCTGGCCGGGCTTGCCATCAACACCCTGAGCAGCGGGATAACAATATACATAGTCTACCTCCTCACGGGTATGAAACTCAACACCTCCTCCCTGGAAAGCCTTCAGTTCCCGGTGGTGGAGATACCGATTATAAAAGACATACCTGTGATAGGGCCTATGCTTTCCGGCTATAACTTGCTGACTTACCTGGCATTTATAAGCGTGTTCCTCACCTGGTTTATGCTTTACAGGACAAAATTCGGCCTCAGGGTCAGGGCAGTGGGAAAGGACCCGGAGCGGGCGGAGAGTGTGGGAATAAATGTAAACAGGACTAAGATGATCGCCCTTCTTATCTCCGGCGTTATGGCAAGTTTCGGCGGAATGTTTATGTCCATGGGGTATCTTAAATACTTCCAGACGGAGATGATCGCAGGCAGGGGGTCCCTGGGAATCGCCGCCCAGAGGCTGGGGTTCAGCAACCCGCTGCGGGTGATGTTCGTGACGGTTATGTTCGGACTCGCCACAGCAATCGGAAATATGGCCCAGATATACAGAATGCCCAGCCAGTT
>CAZYZR010000040.1:0-12705 GCA_964651945.1 uncultured Oscillospiraceae bacterium
GAAAATTCTCCTGTTTTCCTTCGTATATTGCTTATGTGGACTTTTAAGGAATTTTTATAGCAGTCGGGGGTATCCATACTTATAAGATCAAGAAGTCTCGTTTTTGAAAGAATTTCGTGAGGGCGGATTATCATCCGTTTTACTATGGAATACTCTGTCCTCGTGAGATAGACTTTTTTATCGCCTACCATCAGGGTGTGGCCGTCTTCCACAAGCTTCAGCTCTCCGAATTCAGGAAGGGAATTTTCGCAGTTATTGCTTCTCAGCTGTACTTCTATCCTTGCCAATAGTTCTCCGTTGTCAAATGGCTTGGTAATATAATCATTTGGACCACCAAGAAGGTTTTTAACCTTGTCTTCAGATGAGGCTTTTGCACTTATCACAATAATAGGCGTTCCACTGACCTTTTTTATTATCTCTTCGCCCTTTAAACCCGGGAGCATAAGATCGAGCAAAATGAGGTCAGGCTTCGTCCTTTCCAGGATCATTATCGCCTCGGTCCCGGAAAAGGCGTCTATTACCTCGTATTTATCCTCAAGAAGCTCTTTGATAAAGCTATGTATGTTGTCGTCATCCTCAACTATAAGAATCTTTTTCAAAATAATTCTCCCGGAAAAATTTTTCGCATCTTAGCAAAGTGCTAAAAACAGAAACTCTGGCTGCAAAAGCAAATATTTTCCGTACAGATACTGCTCAATTGCTGACACAGGTAAGTATCCGCAAGAGAGAATTTTTATCGCTCAGCCTTTGTACACTGTTATCGAATTATAGGCGAAATCAGTGTCGCTTTTTTCCACTATATCCTTCAGTATGTACTGGACTTTTTCCCTGAGAAGCACATAATCCCTGATGGCAGTGAGCGGAGTGAAATAAGTCACGGTCACATCAAGACTTGAGGAAGAAAATGCATCAAAGCGCACCAGAAGATTGTCCGGAACTATATCATCCAGCTCAGACAGTCTTTCTTTTATCTGTATGCAAATGTCTTTCAGAACCCGGGAAGAGGTGGAGTACAAAAGATTTATCGTTATTATTGTCCTGCGGGTATTCATCCTTGTCCAGTTGGTTATGCTGTCGCTGCTTATTTTGTTGTTGGGGACGGTTATGAGCGCGTCATCAAAAGTCCTTATCCTGCAGGAACGGAAATTTATTTCCTCGACAATACCCTCTATGCCCGCAGCACTTATCCAGTCACCCACAATAAAAGGTTTGTCAAGGAGAATTGCAAGCCCGGAGACAAAATTTGAGGCAGTGTCCTGTGCGGCCAGAGCGAATGTAAGACCCGACAGGCCCAGCCCTGCAATTAACCCGTTAACATCATATCCGAATTCACCGATGATAATTACCACTGTTATGAGTATAATTACCGCTTTTACAACCTTTACTATGAAATCCAGTACTGTTCTGCTTCCGTCTTCCCGCCGGGCAGATTTAAAAATTGAAGGCGCAGCTCCGACGAGGTTCTGAGCGGCAATGCTGACTATCAGAATCAGGCATACCCTCATAAGTTTTGATGTAATGGCTAATAACTTTACAGATATGTCCTCGTTCAAAGGCAGTATTCTGATAAAACAGTACAGGCCGAGAATGATCAGAAGGTATCTAAGAGGACCTGCAAATCCACGGGATATTGCATTTACAGAATCAGGATCTTTACGCCTGAATACAAGTGTGGCAAGTTTTGGCAAAGCAGGCTTTACAGCTGCTGCAATTGCTACGAAAAGCGCAAGAAAACCCAGTGAAATGGCTATTTTAATAAGAATTTCACTTGTCCCTATATCCTGAAAAATTCTCATAATATCAAAGTTACACTCCCACAAAACTATTTAATATTTTATATTTTTAACATTATTTAAATTATTATTCTCGCCCGGAATATTCCAATCTGATTCTTTGAATTTAACAAAATGGCAGGTTTTTATTGTATCCCGAGGCTGATACATTTGCAAAAAATTGTATGTAAAGCTTATTTACTTTATTTTGTTTTTCAAAACCTCATGCAGGAAAAACACAACCAGGAACAGAACGATTGGCATTGATGAAAATGCATATCTCGCTTTTGTTTCCCAGAAACAGAGAAACAGCGCATTGCCGAGAAGAATTATTCCTGATAACATTGTTATATCATATTCTTTTTTCTTTATCATCACCAGCGGACTTACCCGGCAAAAGGCCATTAAAGCGAGTTGCAGGCCATCACAGATATATCGGAAAGAAGCATACAATGGTTGTCCTTTAACCAGAAACTTATAAGTAAAATCGGGATCACGCTGTTCACACAGATATTTTTCGCTGTCAAACATTCCCGATCCCCAGGTAATTCCGAATTTATGGGTAAGGAACTGAATATATGTTTTCAGGGTATATTCTGAGTAGTATTCCTTCAGTTTTTCTTTTGCTATTTCTCTTCTTGATGACAGATCGGGATATTCCCTCAGCAAATCCACATCCGGATCGTTGTAGTTTCCGTCGTCATGAGCCCCGTACATAAGCCACATTTCAGCAGGATATTTGTTCACTTCATAGTCAGAGTAGTCTATGTATCTGTTGTGCTTTATGACATAATTCCGGACTCCTACGATTACAATAAATGATAATAGCAGCGAAAAAGCCTTTTTTATCTTTTCTTTGTCTGTGGAGAAGAGAGAAAATATTATTATTGCGGGAAGGCATATTGCCACACTTCCTCTTATAAAATACCCTGTCCAAAGTGAAAAAGCCGCAATGGCCCGGTAAACATATCCTTTCCGTTCTTTTTCTTCGCAGGACTTTTCAAACAGCAGCAGTGTCAGTGGGATAAAAGCCAGGGACAGTGTATCAGAATAGTATCTGTGTGCCCACAAATAATAAGGAATATATAAAATACTAAGGAAAAGGAAAAGCAGGCTGAAATTTCTGTTTTTGACTGATTTTTCAGTGATTTTCAGCCAGAGATACACAGAAAGCACTATCATCCGGCAGTTTACGGCAATTCCAAAGCATTCAGCCAATGGCCGGTGAATGTCAATTCCTGATAATTTCATTGGCAGAAAGATAAGGTATATAAAGATCCGGTTCCCCAAAGTATTTTCGCATACGGTAAAATAGGCACTGTAAGGCAGTATATCTCCATTTTGAAGCATATAATCCGCTGCTTCCACGAGGACTTCCAGGTCACTCAGGTGATATGTCATAGTAATACATCCAAAAACCGTCAGCATAACGAAAAACAATAAGAGTGATATTCTGACAGTCCTTTTATAGCTTTTCTCTGAAATTTCTCTAAGTCCGGCACAAAAGATCCCCGCAGCCGCAAGGATTATCCGAAAGGCAGCAGTGGTAATGAATTTACCCTTGAAACTGCCATCAGCTCCTGAAAATGAGGCAAAAAATATCCAGAGGAAAAGCAGTGAAAATATGAAGTAAAAAGCATAATATCCTGTCTTTTTTATCATATACCGGCCTTTTTTAAAAAATTCCGCTAAAATTATACAATAATAACTTCATATAAACAAGTGATTGCGAATATATCAAATTTATATTGACAAACTTCAGGCAATGATATATATTATTACCAGTCTGTTTCGGGGCGAGGTTTGATTCCTCACCGGCGGTAAAGCCCGCGACTGCGCAAAGCGCACTGATCAGGTGTGATTCCTGAGCCGACGGTATAGTCCGGATGATAGAAACAAGAGTTTACAGCGTCTATATGCCCCGGACCTCCGGGGCTTTTGTTTTGCCGTTTTTCAAGGCCCGGCAGAAGTCGGCAAAGACACAGTATACCTCACAAGAAACAGACCTTCATAAATTTTTGGAGGTATTTATTGTGAAAAGTACAAGCAAGGTAAGGAAACTGGCTGCAACAGGGATGCTGTCAGCCCTTGCGACGGTTCTCATGTTTTTCAGCTTCAATGTCCCCCTTATGCCATCTTTTATAAAGATGGATTTTTCAGAGCTTCCAGCCCTGATAGCTTCTTTTGCCTATGGGCCTACATACGGGGTAGTAGTTTGTCTTGTCAAAAATCTTATCAATCTTATGTTTTCATCCACCGGAGGAGTAGGGGAACTTTCAAATTTTCTTCTCGGTACACTTTTCGTATTTCCCCGGGGATTTATTTACAAGAGGATGAAGACCAGAAAGGGAGCTTTTCTCGGAGCCCTTGCCGGGGCTGTGACTATGGCAGTAGTAGGTGTGTTTACCAACTATTTTCTGGTTTACCCCGCATATACTGTTTTTATGCCTATGGAGGCAATAATGAACATGTATCAGCTTATCCTTCCCAGCGTCAAAACTTTGTGGCAGGCTCTGCTGATATTCAATATGCCATTCACATTTCTCAAAGGAATGGTTAGCCTCGGCATCTGTATGCTTATCTACAAACCTTTGTCGCCTATACTGAAAGGCAAAAATATTTCTTGACAAATATATTGCCGGGTGATATAATCATTTTACATTTGAATTTAGCTTATTGAGAGTGGCAGAGGGAATCGGCCCAGTGAAGCCCGGCAACCTGCAGCTGTAAGGTGCCAAATCCGACGGTGAAAACCGGGAGATAAGTGATATATGCTCACAGGTTTTCCGCCTGTGAGTTTTTTTGTCAGAGTGTTCCTTTCCGGACGCTTTTTCAAAATGCACGTAGGTTGAATTCAGTGAATATAAAGCGACAGAAAGGGAAAAAATGTCAAAAGTATTTTTTACATCCGAATCGGTGACGGAAGGTCATCCGGACAAAATGGCGGATCAGATTTCTGATGCCGTTCTGGACGAGATCCTTGCCCACGACCCTCAGGGAAGGGTCGCATGTGAAACCACAGTGGCAACCGGACTTGTGGTATGTGTGGGTGAAATTACAACTACCTACAACTTTAACATTCCTGAGATAGCTAGAAAAGTTATCAAAGAGATAGGCTATGACAGGGCAAAATATGGTTTTGACGGGGACACCTGTGCGGTTATCACATCCATTGACAAGCAGTCTCCCGACATAGCCCTCGGCACAAATGACACTGTGGGAGGAGCAGGGGACCAGGGAATGATGTTCGGCTATGCCTGCGACGAGACTAAGGAGCTTATGCCTCTCCCAATATCCCTGGCTCACAAACTTGCCAGGAAACTCGCACAGGTAAGGAAACAAGGCCTTGTAAATTACCTGCGTCCCGACGGGAAGACTCAGGTCACAATTGAATATGACAACGGAGAACCTGTCAGAGTTGATACCGTGGTGGTGTCCTGCCAGCATGCTCCTGATGTTCCGATGGAGACAATAAGGAAGGATATAACTGAGCAGGTGATAAAGGCCACAGTGCCCGCAGAACTTATGGACGATAACACCAGGATACTTATAAATCCGACAGGCAGGTTTGTGATAGGCGGACCCCGGGGAGATTCCGGACTTACCGGGAGAAAGATCATTGTGGATACTTACGGAGGATATTCACGCCACGGAGGCGGTGCATTTTCGGGAAAAGATCCCACAAAGGTCGACAGAAGCGGGGCATATGCAGCCCGTTATGTGGCTAAGAATATCGTGGCGGCCGGACTTGCCAGAAAATGCGAGGTGCAGCTCGCCTATGCCATAGGAATAGCAGAGCCAGTGTCTGTTCTGGTTGATACTTTCGGGACAAATGCCGTTCCTCAGGAAAATATTGAAAAGGCCGTAAAGGAAATATTTGACCTCCGTCCCCAGTCGATAATTGAGAATCTGGATCTGAGAAAACCCATATATCGCAACCTGGCTGCCTATGGCCATATGGGCAGGGAAGACCTTAACGTAAGATGGGAGGACACCGACAAAAAGGATCTCCTCCGCAGGGCAGTCGGCCTTAATTGATGTAGATAAAAAGTCCCCGTATTCCTGGGGACTTTTTTATTCTGTGAACTTGCCGGCTTACCAGTGACTTATTTGTCATTTTTTGCCTGTATTTCCTTTTTCATAAAGCTGTAAAGGTTACAAAAATATGAGTATATTTATATTTTTGCAATGGATTCCGGCGGACTTGATTAAATGATTTTAATTTAGAAAAATTATTATTTGCACATAACCATTCAAACTGCGATTTACAGAAAATTGCAGAAAAGAGATTGACCGGGCATAACTTATTTTTCACATTTATCTGAAGAGTATTTTGTTGACATAGAATATATGTGATAGTATACTTCTTAAAAATGAACAGAGGTTTATTTTATGGCCCAGAGACTGAAAGATGACCTGAGAGAAAAAATTGAGTCTGCTGCTCTTGATATAATGTTGGAAAAAGGGGTCGACAATCTGGACATGAGATCCGTAGCACAGAAAGCCGGTTGTACCACCGGAAATATATACAGGTACTACCGGAACAAAGAACGGCTGCTTCTTGCTGTGCTGAGGCCACTTACCGACAGACTTTCGGAGATAATATCCCGGCGGACTGACGGAGACATTACCCTTATGGAAGATTTAAGCCAGATTGAGCCGGACACCGGAGACCTTTCTCCTGTGGAATACATAAGATTCCTTCTTCAGGACAGTCTGTACGGTGTGCTCATACAGCTCGGAGAGGAGGCCAGACGGCGTCCAAAACTTATGAAGGTGCTCATAGAGGCGCATTCTGTGGGGGACCGGCTTATTGAATGGATTATTCGCACAGTAGGGCAGATATTTTATTCCTGTATACGGGTCGATGCCGTTTATGAAAAATATGTAAACATACTTATCAGGGTCTTTACCCAATCGTTCTGCTATGGAGTCACCCAGCTTCTTATGGCAGGTGAAAAGCTTGACGCAAAAGCATACAGAGGACTTACAGACAGGTTTATGAGCATGCAGCTCGGAGGGATCTGTATGCTTCTGGATGAAGAAATAGAGAAAGGAACAATAAAACCCAGGGCGGAGGTTTTCAATGGATAAAATTAAAGAATTTGTATCAAAAAACAGAAAAGCTGTGATAGCACTCTGTGCTGTAGTCATAGCCGCTGCGGCAGGTACGTGGTATTATGTTTCTTCCAGGTCCTCGGAGGATACAGGCGAGGAAGAGAAGGTCTACAGTGTCAGGACTGAAACCATAGGCGCCACGGGCAATGATGTCTACCTTTCCTATGCAGGCCTTATCCAGCCCGAAAAGACTGAGCAGGCCACCATTTCCGTGATAGGAGACATAACGGATATCTATGTGGACCAGGGGGACGATGTAGTTGCAGGCCAGGTACTTTTCAAGGTGGATTCCTCAACCTACGAAAGGGAGAGGGACACAGCATATGAGACAATGCGCTCTGCTGAGTACGCCAGGGACAGCGCAAAAAGTTCCTCCGACCGGGCATATGCTTCTTATCAGGACGCCTTGAGACTGCCAACACGGGAGGAAAAAACTGCGGCTGAGGATAATTACAACAAAGCCAAAGAAAAAGTAAGCGATTTGAATTATCAGATAAGTTATATAGACGGAGAAGTAGAAAAAAATTCAGTTAGGGAGCAGGGAGATTTTGATGATGCACAAAGAAAATATGAAGAAGCAAAAACAAAATATGAAGAGGCAGTTCAGAGCAGTGCAGGGAATACAGAAGAACTTAAAAGACTGGCTGATGAAGCATTGAAAGAAAGAAATGAGAAAGAAGCTGAATTAAACAATAAGAAAGCAGAAGAGCAGGTAAAAGCAGAAACATATATTGGGAAATCCAAAACAGCTCTCCAAAGTGAGTTGGCCCAGGCTGAAGCAGAACAGGAAAGGACAAGGATTATATATGAAAACACTAAAAATTCCAGAACAGTTTCACAAGGTGAAATTGATTCTCTGAAGAGCCGGTATGAAAGTGCCAGTCATTCCTATGAAAGTGCTGAACACGCCTACCAGTCTGCAAAATCCAGCTATGATCGGGCAGTGGAGCGTGTGGAGGACTGCTCCTACAAGGCCGGGATGGACGGTACGATAGTAATGAAAATAAGCGAGGAGGGAGGGATCGCAACTCCTCTTAATCCTGTAGTGGTGATAGGATCTCACTCTCTTATTGCCCAGTTCGGAATTTCGCAGGTGGATATAAAGGATATCTCAGAAGGTATGGAAGCCGTTGTTACCATTGAGGGACAGCAGTACACCGGAAGGATTTCATCCATTGCCCTTATGCCTGATGAGACCACCCGCACATATACCACAGATGTTGTCCTGGACAACGCTTCAGAAGATCTTTATCTCGGCGAACTGGCTTCTGTCCGGATAAACATAGGCGAAAGGGACGGAATATGGCTCCCCCTGTCAGTTATTATGAATGACGGACAGGACTATGTCTTTACAGTCTCAGACAGCAGAGTTGTCAGAAAAAATGTCAGCATACAGGATATAAGCGATGACTATGTAATGGTCACCGGACTCAGCGAAGGAGACCGGGTTATTACCGAAGGTATGAAGACCGTCAAAAGCGGAAACCTTGTCAATGTGATAAACGGGTAAAAGATGGAAAAGTTTATAAGAAAACTTATTGAAAACCGATCCATAGTCATATTTTTTACCGCAATTGTGGCTGCCTACGGTCTGTATACATATTATGTAATTCCCAAACAGGAAAACCCGGATACCACAGTTGCTGCGGCAGTAATTACCACAATATATCCGGGCGCCACTCCGGAGGACGTGGAAAGCCTCGTTACAGACAAAATCGAGGAACAGGTCAAGACTATGGATTCAGTGGACTACTTCACCAGCATGAGTATGAACAGCGCCAGTGTCGTGGTGGTTATGTTCAAGATGGACTATACCATTGACGAGGTGGAGCAGACCCTGAGGCAGAAAATCGAGAATATTCAGGGTGACCTGCCGGATATGTGCCAGCCCAGCACAATTAACACAGATGTAGTAGAAAAAAATCAGTTTATCATTGCATTGTCCAGCGATGTATACAGCCACGAGGAACTTGTAGAATACGCAAAAACGGTCAAGGATTCGCTTGAAAAAGTGGATGGCGTTTCCAGTGTAGAGATTGACGGTCAGCCCACCAGAAGGGTAGTTGTGGACACTGATGTGGAGAAGATGAATCTCTATGGGGTGAGTATTGAAAATATCTTGTCCCTTATGCAGGCCCAGAACCTTTCTATTCCTGCAGGGAGCATAGATTACGAGACCGGTTCAATAAATGTCAACTCATCGGCGGTATTCGAGTCTTTAAGGGATATTGAAAATGTGGTTGTGGGCGGTGCTGAGGACTCACTAAGCTTTGTAAAGCTCAAAGACGTTGCGGATGTATATGTCGAAAATGTCTCTGATTATTATTACAACCAGGATGGCAAGGACGCAATCCTTCTCACTGGGCTCTTTGAGGAAGGACTGAATTCCGTGAATGTGGGCAAGGGTGTAAGAAAAGCCATTGATAAGATAAAAACCCGGGTTCCTCCCCAGATTAATTTTCACGAAGTCATGTATGCCCCTCAGGACACAGCAAATTCCATAAACAGCTTTATAGTAAACCTGATTGAGAGCATTGCCCTTATAGTCCTTGTGGTTATGATAGGTGTGCAGCTGCGCAATGGGCTTGTGATTTCCGTTGCCCTGCCTATGAGCATACTGATAACCTTTATAGTGATGAATATATTTGACATTGAGTTTCAGTTTGTCTCCATAGCGGCACTGATAGTTTCCCTCGGAATCCTTGTGGACAATGCGATAGTAATAAGCGAGGAGATACAGTCAAACCTTAACCGGGGAATGGAGAGGATGAATGCCGTGACCTCGGCGGTAAAGACAACTGCAATGCCTGTGCTTACATCCACTCTCACTACAATTGTGACCTTCGGCATTATATATTTTGTCCCGGGCACTGTGGGGCAGGTGGCAGGCACAATTCCAACAGTTGTGATAGCTGCCCTGACAGCAAGCTATGTCATTGCAATGGGACTTATTCCGGTTCTTGGATATATGTTCTTTAAACCTGAGACCGGAAAGAAAAAAGAGAGATTAGGCGGAGTCAAAAAGATTTTTGACGGTCTGCTGAATTACGGGATGAATCACAAGAGGAGAACGATCATATTTGCGTTTGGAACCCTTCTTGTGGCGGCTCTGCTTGTAAGTCAGCTCGGGCTGCAGTTTTTTCCCACCAGCGCAAAGCCCGTTATATACATAAATGTCACCGGGGAGACTTTGTCCCTCGACAGAACAGGTGAGATTTCAAGGGATATAGCAGGGCTTCTGGACCAGGAAGAAGTCGTGGATCACTATACATATTCGGTTGGAAAAGGACTCCCCACGTTTTTCCTCACTGTCCCCAACATGTCTGCCGCTGACAATGCTGCTCAGTTTATGCTGCAGCTCAACGAGGATGTGCTGAAAGATATGGGCGGTACTTCCCGGTGTGCAAGGTACATACAGGGTGCCATTGACAGGAACATTGCCGGCGCTACTGTAGAGGTCAAATGTCTTGAGTACTCCATGCCCACTGACGCAAAAATCACACTGTCCGTAACAGGTGACGATGTCAATGCGATTAACAGAGCCGTGGAGCAGATTTCACGGGCACTAAAGGAGATTGAGGGAACGGATTACGTAAGAGACACATCAGTCGTTCCCCAGTATCAGTATAAAGTAAACCTGGACAGCGAGACACTTTCGGGCTATGGCCTTTTGAAATACGACGTGGTAAAGCAGCTGAACACTAGTCTGATGGGTGCTGTCGGCAGTACTTTTGTAACAGACGGAAATGAGATGGATATTCTCGTAAAGGCTGATATTGACAACCTGGAACAGCTTAAAAACATGCCTATAGTGGGATCTGTGGCAGACACGAGAGTCACTCTTGGGCAGGTATCGGATATTTCCCTTGAGACAACGGTCCCTCTGATAAGACATTATAACGGCAAACAATATGTCAATGTCCTCTCTGACGTCCTGCCCGGGTATTCTTCTTCAAAAATTGAAAATACCCTTAACAGGGATTATATTGAAAATATGGATCTGGAGGGAGTAGAGATAGTAAGCCGCGGTGAGGTCACCAATATGATGGAACTGGTAATTTCTCTTGCAATAAGCGGCGGGTTTGCAATTGTTATTATATATGTGATACTTCTTTTGCAGTTCAAGGATTTCAGAAAACCTCTGATCATCCTTACCAGTATCCCGCTAAGCCTTATAGGAAGCTGCTTCGGCCTTTTCATACTACAGATGGACCTGCAGGTTATGGCTTTGCTCGGACTGGTGAGTCTTTTCGGTATAGTAGTCAACAACGGTATTCTTCTTATAGAA
The DNA here is from genome assembly GCA_964651945.1 of uncultured Oscillospiraceae bacterium. Lineage (GTDB taxonomy): Bacteria > Bacillota > Clostridia > Oscillospirales > Ruminococcaceae > RGIG3102. The sequence goes on from CAZYZR010000040.1 coordinate 11,179, forward strand.
GTGATTGACAGTGAAATAAGACGGGGCAAAGACGTGGAAAGTGCTTGTCGCAGTGCAGTGGATCAGAGGTTCAGGCCAATAATGCTTTCAACAACAACCACCTGTATAGGTCTTGTGCCACTAATCCTCGCAGGGGATCCTATGAGTGCGCCTATGGCTACGGTGCTCCTTTTCGGATTGCTTTTTTCCACAATCCTCACTATGGTCTGTGTCCCAGTCCTCTATTCAATGAATGCGGAAAGACTCCGGAAAAAAGCAAGGACAAAAGCCCTTTAATTGAGTTTGACTGTTTTAAGACTGCAGATTTTTAGCCTAAATCTGATTTTCACAGGTTTTAACCGGAAAGCAGACGTTGTATTTACAAAAAACGGACCGCAGTCTATAATTTTATTGATATCTGTTTTCTTGGAGAAAATGAATTGGCTGAACTTGAAAAAATAGAAGGAACAGTGGCTTCCTTGACTTTTCAGAGCCGGGAGACCGGATTTACCGTACTGGAACTAGAGACCGAGAGTGAAATGGTGACCGTTGTGGGTGAGATGCCCTCAGCTGCCCCCGGGCGGAAATTATCAGTCGAGGGTACATATGTAAATCACCCTTCTTATGGAGTCCAGTTCAAAGCAGAGAGTTATCGGGTGGAACTCCCTACTGATGAAAATGCTGTTCTTGCCTATCTTTCTTCGGGAAGTGTCAGGGGAGTAGGACCGGCTATGGCAAGGAAACTTGTCAAGGCATTCGGAAATGAGACATTGCAGGTAATTGACAGTGATATTGACAGGCTGTGCACAGTCAGGGGAATGTCCAGAAGAATGGCAGAGAGCATTCAGCGGGAATTCAGGAGAATAAACGGAATACAGGACGTGATTTCGGCACTGGGGGTCTATGGACTGAACAGTGCTCAGGCTGTCGCTCTGTATGGAGCATACGGACAGGACACTGTTGAGAAAATCAGAAATAACCCTTATATTCTCTGCAATTCTCCTTGTTTTATCCCATTTGAAGGGGCTGACAGGATTGCTTCACAGGTTTCCCTTGAATATGACAGCAGAGAGAGAATTGAGGGTGGAATTCTCTATGTTCTAAGGCACAACAGCCAGAATGGGCATGTATGTCTCCCTCAGGATAAGCTCATTCCTACCACTGCCGGATATCTAGGCGTGGAACCTGAAAAAATCAGCAGAGCACTGGATGATATGTGCGACGAGGCACAGGTTTTCAGCGAAGTCATAGATGACAGGACTTTTATATATTTGCCTGACCTTTACGCAGCTGAACTTGTCATAGCTCGGAAAATATCGCAGATAATGTCATCCCCACATAAAGAGATACCCGAATGTGAAAGACTTATAGGTTTGGTGCGGAATGGTCTTGGAATAGAATACGCACCAAATCAGTTAAATGCTCTCCATATGGTGGCAGAAAATAATCTATGCATCATCACGGGGGGGCCGGGGACCGGAAAAACTACCCTTGTAAAGGGAATAATTGCATTATTTGAATCGCAGGCGGATATAGTAAGCCTCTGTG
>CAZYZR010000041.1:0-12226 GCA_964651945.1 uncultured Oscillospiraceae bacterium
CCTGGCCCACTCTTCATAAACCATTACATCGCTATGCCATATATCCCCGGCTGCAAAATAGCAGCGGAGCAGAAAGCCGGCCAGCAAGCACAAAACAAAAGCCGTCAGCCGTGCTTTAGGGGATATGTCAGTGTCTCTTTTTTTGACATATGTCAAGGATCCCAGGCAAAATATCCGCCAAACGCAGCTTATAGCCAGCAGAAGAACCATAAAACCTCCTTGTATTCAAAACCACAGAAAATTAGAAAATAAAAACGGAAAAATTTCAGCTGAATCAAATTAAAAAGCAAAAATACAGATGATTACTGCGTGATACTCTGCATTATACGGTAAAATTTTCCGGCATGTCAATTTTGCGGGAGGATCACCGCTTTTCTGTCAACGGGAAGAGTCTTTCCCCTTTTATGCTGTCTCTGAGGAACAAACTTAAGGCCCAGATGCCGCATAACACTGCCACAAGGCCGAGCAGGGGCTCAAAGAAGGATGGAAAGCCGAAGCTGTATACCCCCTGCCCTGCCATTATCACCGCAATGTTCAAAAAGTTTTGTACCCGCCGGGATACAAACAGGTAAAAATACCCCTTTGATCCGGTATAAATGTACGCCGCCAGGGCGAAAAAAATCGCCGGGAACAGATATCTCTCGTGCATCATCGTGCAGAAAGCAAAAATGCAGGTTATCAGAAGGCAGGCGTAGGAGTAACTTTTGCCCTTCCCCTTCTGCCTCACATACCCGTACGCCCCCGCGCAGAGCAGAAAAATTATCACCCGGGGGTTAATTATGCCCCGGAAAGGATTTTGACTCAGAGGGGTTCCGTTTAGCCCGAGAAGTGAGTATATGTTGAAGCCGTTATAAGAAAAATATCCGTATTCGCCTATGACGTCCCTGTAAATATGAATAATCCACAGAGGGCTCAGTCCCCGGGAAAATGGAAGCGCCAGCAACCAAACCGTCCCAAGACCTGTCACAACCGCCAGAAGAATTTTTTTGAAATCCCTCTTTTCCAGCATTATGAACAACAGCACGGGGCCGAAAAGCAGGGCCTGAGGCTTAATAAGCAGCCCCAATGCATAGCTTATCCGGGCAAATGTAATTTTGTCCTCCAGCAGAAGGTATATGGACAGAGCCACAAAGAAGAGGAGCAGACTGTCACACTGCCCCCACACCCGGCTGTCATATACGACAGCGGGGCAAAACAGGAAACAGGCGCTGAGGAGCAGGGCCTCTATCTTCCCCCTGTCCTTTGCAATAATGTAAATCAGCGCCGTCAGCCCCAGGTCGGAAATGATCGGGAAGAGCTTTATTACAAATACAAAGACCCTCTCTGAAAACCCGAAGATCTTTTCCGCATATCCCGCAAGGCTCAGAAGGTAGATATACCCGGGAGGATAGTCCACAAATATTCCGCCGGTGTAAAAATTTTTGTAACCGGTCTCCCGCACTTCCCTGGCCCAGCTTTCGAACATCCCCATATCATAGGGGAACCAAACATCCCCTGCTGCGAATATACAACGCAAAGCCAGGCCCGCCAGCAGACAGGCAGCAAGCCGGAGGAGCCGGTTTTCATCCGAAATATCGGTTTTCCTGTTTCCGAAGGACGCTGCGAGGCAAAAGCACCCGGCCCGCCACAGAAAGGCAAATCCCACAAAAAAGGCCATAAAGCCTCCCGCCCGGGAAAAGGGCAATAAAATGATAAAGATATTATAGCATATACACGGCCTATGTAAATGTTAAACTTTGTCCCGGCACCTTGCCAGGCGAATTTGTGGCGGGGCATAAACAGGGATACCGCCCCGGCTGAGGCTTGTCCGCACAGTAAAAAAGAGAGCCCGCAGGCTCTGCTTTTTACAAAAAAATGCACATCGGAATGTCCGCCGCATTGACTGCCCGGTTCTTGTATTTCAAATGAAAAACGGGATAAAAGAGAATCTAAAGTCTGGCAAAATTTTTGCAGCTTCACCTTCCGGAATTTTTGCCTCGGCGGCCTTTCTGCCCGGTAGCCGCAGCCCCGGTCAATCCCTGTCCTATTTGTCTGAGTCAACTACCTCGGCGTCCACCACGGGTATCTCCCCGCTGTCATCGTCCTTTCCCAGGTTGTAGGAGCGCAGCTCCCTGTCCGCTTTCTGTGCCCGGGCTCGGACTTTTGCGGTTTTGTAGACCTCCACCAGGGACATTCCCCGGTCAAAAAGAAGCCGCAGACCTATGAACCTCATCAGGGTCATTCCCGTCTTGAAGGGGTTCAGGAGTATTATGACGCCAAGCACCAGCTTCAGCACGGCGGAGACCATCGTCCCCTTCCAGCTGCCGTTGCCCATATTCTTGAAATACAAAGCCCCCTGCAGCGAGGATATTCCGCCTGTCAGAAGGATCATGCCGAATATAATGGGAATAAAGGAAATTATCCGCCTGTTGAACAGCACCACAAAGATCCCTGTCAGTATCATCAGCACCCCGCCGGACCCGGAAAGTCCGGTTTTTCTCGAGGACACTATCCGGGATATTCCCCCTATTATGAGCATGCCCCCCAGAATATAGCACACAGCCTTTCCGGTAAATCCGGGGTAGATGAGGAGCAGCACCCCTATGATAAGTTCCAGCGGAAGGAAAAAGGAAAAGCTCTCCTTGAGTTTTCTGAAAAATTCCATACAATATTCCTTTCCGGGCCCAGCCCTTTGTATTCTGACTCAAAAAAATTATATCAGCAAAAAACATGCAAATTGTGAAAACTGAGAATATATCTTCAAAGGAATGGTTTCTCTCGGATTTTCTGAAAAAATCCCCTCCAGGGCATTGTCTCTGGTCTAAAGGAAAATCACTTCGCATTCATTCACAGTTTCCCGTGCTGTCAGCGGGGCTCCTGTCGGATTTTTAAAATTCATCCGGCTTTTCCGGACTCTGAGGGGAAAATCTCCTTTAACGTAACCGGATGGCTTTCTGTCTGTGATTTTCAAATAAGCCGCAGATACATTTGTCAGATCGCTTTTTTGGCGGAGACTGTCTGCCAAAAAACAGACGGGAAATCCCGCCTGTCCATAATGCATTTTCAAAAAGGCAAAAAATTTACCTGTTTTTAACCGGCTCACTCCTGCCGGGGCAGTTTTTCCGCCCTGACTTTGACTATTCTTCTGTCAGCCACCTCAAGCACGGTTATAAGCAGCCCCTTGTACTCCACCTGTGCGTTTTCCCCCGTGGCGGGGATCCTCCCCAGGCGGTCTATTATAAGGCCTCCCACGCTGTCGAAATCTTCCTCCTCTTCCTCCTCGGGGAGGGGTATTCCGAAGAGCTCCAGCAGGTCGTCCAGTTCCATGGCGGCAAGGCAGGTGTAGGATCCGTCCCGGTTTTTCCGGTACATTTCCTCTTCGTTGTCGTACTCGTCCTGTATGTTTCCGACTATCTCTTCCAGTATGTCCTCCATAGTGACTATTCCGCTTGTGCCCCCGTACTCGTCCACCACCACGGCAATCTGGTTGCGGTTTTTCTTGAACTGCACCAGCAGTTCCCTTGCGGCACAGGCCTCCGGCACGAACATGGGTTTGTGTATGTAACCGGAAACAGGCTCTGCCAGCTTTTCCTCGTGGCCTATGAGGGCTATCAAGTCCTTTACGTAGAGAATGCCTGTTATTGAGTCTATCGTCCCCCTGTAAACCGGCAGGCGGGAAAATCCGCTTTGGGTGGCTGCCTCGATTATTTCGGCACAGGAGGTCCTCTCGTCAAAGGCCAGAACGTCTGTGCGGTGGGTCATTATGTCACCACAGGTCATATCGTCCAGCTCGAAGATGTTTTCGATCATCTCCTTCTGATCTTCGTCGATAACATCCTCATGGGCGTCCTCCACCAGGTCCATGACGTCCTGGGGGGTTACCTCGTCCTCTGCCTTTATCCCCCGGATTTTGAATATCAGTTTTGCGGGGAAGGTCACCAGGGGGGTCAGGGTATACTCCATAACCCGGGCGAAGGGGGATGCGATTTTGGATATTATCCCCAGCTTTTCCCACTGGGCCAGTCCTATGCAGAAGGGCAGGACTGTAAAAAGCAAAATAAATATTGCCCCCATACCGATTTGCACCCACAGGCCCAGTTTCGGGAGAACCCAGAGACACAGGGCAATGGCGCAAAAGAACCAAAGAAGGAATCCGCTGACCTGCCCCGGGGAAACCCCCAGGACGTAGTCCCCGTCCTCGTCAAGCCTGGTTCTGATGGCGGTATAAAGGCAAAAAATACAGCTCAGGACAGAAATAACAATATAGTAAAAGTAAATACTCCCGTCGGGATCCATTAAGTAAAAAACACCTTTCCTTCCGACAGCGGCCGGAATTTGCCTTCAGAGAGAGACTGCCGGGGCAAAGTCCGAACGCCCGGATACCTTTCCTCTTGCCGCAAACCCGGCGGCAACTATCTTTACTATATTATCATTTTCTGTGCAAATTGTCAATATTTCCCCTGAAATAAAGGAAAAACGGGTTATCATCGTCTGATTGCCGCCCTTTCCCGTCAGTAAATTTTTGTAGATATGTACAATTATGGGTATTCCTTTTGCTTTTTTATGGTAAAATCCCGTCATATTTCTTTACATATTTAAAGTTTAGTGATAAAATGAATTTGTTAAAAAGGCGTTATTGCGCCTTAATATAAGGAGGACCAAATCCAATGGCAAGAAAAAGAATTTCCATGGATGGAAATACCGCTGCCGCTCACGCCAGTTATATTTTCAGTGAGTTTGCCGGTATCTATCCCATCACGCCATCCAGTCCCATGGCTGATTCCACCGACCAGTGGGCTGTTGCCGGAAGAAAAAACATCTTCGGCACAGAGGTAAAGGTCGTTGAAATGCAGTCGGAGGCCGGAGCCGCGGGCACCGTACACGGCGCTCTGCAGGCTGGCGCACTGACCACAACCTTCACTGCGTCACAGGGTCTGCTGTTGATGATTCCGAACATGTATAAGATCGCCGGTGAGCTTCTCCCCTGCGTCTTTGACGTCTCCGCCCGTACGGTAGCCGCCCATGCCCTGAACATCTTCGGGGACCACTCTGATGTATATGCGTGCCGCCAGACAGGTTTTGCAATGCTGGCCGAGTCCAACCCCCAGGAGGTTATGGACCTGACGGCAGTGGCCCACCTGTCTACAATCAAGGGCCGCGTGCCGGTTCTCAACTTCTTCGACGGCTTCAGGACCTCCCACGAGATCCAGAAGATAGAAGTCTGGGAGAACGAGGACTTCAACGACCTTCTCGATTGGGATGCAGTCGACCGGTACCGCAAGCGCTCCCTGAACCCGGAAAGGCCGGTTCTGAGGGGCACAGCCCAGAACGGGGATATATTCTTCCAGGCCAAAGAGGCCGCCAACCCCTACTACAACGCCTTCCCCGGTGTTGTGGAGGACTACATGAACAAGATCAACGCCAAGATAGGCACTGATTACAAACTGTTCAACTACTACGGCGCCCCCGATGCCGAGAAGGTCATAATAGCCATGGGTTCCGTCTGCGACACCGCAGAGGAGGTCATAGACTACCTGCTGGAGAAAGGCGAGAAAGTCGGCCTCGTGAAAGTAAGACTTTACCGTCCGTTCTCATCCAAGCACCTGGTTGCAGCTATCCCGGACACCGTAAAGAAGATAGCCGTTCTCGACAGGACAAAGGAGCCCGGATCCCTGGGCGAGCCTCTGTATCTGGACGTGGTTGCGGCTCTCGCGGTTGAGGGCAAGCTGGAGGGAAGGACCGTTGTGGGCGGCCGTTACGGTCTTGGCTCCAAGGACACCACCCCCGCGTGCATCTTCGCGGTGTTCAACAACCTGGATCTTGACAAACCGAAGGCCAACTTCACAGTGGGCATCGACGACGATGTCACAAACCTGTCCCTTCCTCTTCCCGAGGATGTGCCGGACACCGCAAACAAGTCCATAGTCTCCTGCAAGTTCTGGGGGCTGGGCGGAGACGGCACCGTGGGCGCCAACAAGAACTCAATAAAGATCATAGGCGACCATACCGACAAGTACATTCAGGCCTACTTCCAGTACGACTCAAAGAAGACGGGCGGCGTCACGATAAGCCATCTGCGCTTCGGCGACACCCCCATCAAATCCACCTATTATATCAACAAGGCTGATTTCGTGGCCTGCCACAACCCCTCATACATAATCAAGGGATTCGCAATGGTCAGGGACGTAAAGCCGGGCGGAACATTCCTCATCAACTGCCAGTGGACCCCTGAGGAGCTGGATCAGCACCTCCCCGCAGTTGCCAAGAGGTATATCGCCAACAACAACATCAATGTATACACGATAAACGCCATCGACATAGCCAAAGAGATAGGCATGGGCAAGAGAACCAACACGATTCTTCAGTCCGCATTCTTCGCCCTGGCCAACATAATCCCGATTGACACTGCCGTAGGGTATATGAAGGACGCTGCACTCCATTCATACGCCAAGAAGGGCATGGACATTGTGGAGCTCAACTACAAGGCCATAGACCTCGGCAAGGATAAATTGGTGAAGATTGACGTTCCCGCCGAGTGGGCTACCGCGGAGGATGCCCCGAAGGAGAAAGCGGAGCTCAAATACGCCAGCGAAGTTCAGAAGCACTTCAACGAGGCCATAGTGGAGCCTGTCTCAATGATGGAAGGCGACAGCCTGCCGGTATCCACCTTCAAGGGTGCGGAAGACGGCACATTCCCGCTGGGGCTCTCAGCTTTTGAAAAGCGCGGTGTCGCCGTTGACGTTCCGGAGTGGAATCCTGAGAACTGCATACAGTGCAACCAGTGCGCCTATGTATGTCCTCACGCCGCAATCCGCCCCTTCGCCCTTAACAAGGAAGAGGTTGAGAAAGCCCCTGAGTCCCTGAAGAAAGCTGATAAGATGATAGGAAAAGGCTGCGAGGATCTCACCTTCTCAATAGTCATAAGCCCTCTGGACTGCATGGGATGCGGAGTCTGCGTAGGCATCTGCCCTGCAAAGACAAAGGCCCTGAAGATGGTCGGACAGGAGTCCCAGCTGCCGCAGCAGGCTGCATTCGACTACGCAGTCTCCGAGGTCAGTGCGAAGGATCTGCCTTTCAACCCCAACAGCGTCAAGGGAAGCCAGTTCAAGCAGCCGTTGCTTGAATTCTCCGGCGCCTGCGCAGGCTGTGTTGAGACAGTCTATGCCAAGCTTATCACCCAGCTCTTCGGCGACAGGATGTATATAGCCAACGCCACAGGCTGCTCCTCTATCTGGGGCGGCTCAGCGCCTGCGACTCCTTACACCACCAACAAGGAAGGCCACGGACCCGCATGGGCAAACAGCCTGTTCGAGGACAACGCGGAATTCGGCCTTGGCATCTACATGGGCCAGAAGGCAGTGAGGGAGAGACTCGCCGCCAAGCTCAGGGAGCTGAGGGAGAAGACCCCAGAAGGCGAAAAGGCCGAGGCAATTGACGAGTACTTTGCCACCTACACCGACGGCAAAGCCAACAAGGCAGCGACCGAGAGACTGGTGAAAGCCCTGGAAGCCGACCCGGAGGACGAGTACAGCAAGTACATTCTCAAGGACAAGGAGTATCTTGCGAAGAAGAGCATTTGGATCTTCGGCGGTGACGGCTGGGCCTACGATATAGGTTTCGGCGGTCTCGACCACGTGATCGCCTCCGGTGAGGATGTGAACATAATGGTCTTCGATACCGAAGTCTACTCCAACACAGGCGGACAGGCGTCCAAGGCCTCCAACATAGGCCAGGTTGCCCAGTTCGCAGCTGCCGGCAAGTCAATAGCCAAGAAGGATCTTCCCGCGATAGCCATGTCCTACGGTTATGTCTACGTTGCCCACATAGGGATCGGCGCGGATATGAACCAGACAATAAAGGCCATCACAGAGGCCGAGAGCTACAACGGACCTTCAATAATAATCGGCTACGCCCCCTGCGAGATGCACTCCATAAAGGGCGGCATGACCAACAGCCAGGCCGAGATAAAGAGAGCCGTTGACACCGGATACTGGAACCTGTTCCGCTACGATCCGAGGCTCAAAGCCGAGGGCAAGAACCCGTTCTCACTGGACAGCAAGGCTCCGGCAGGCGGATATCAGGAGTTCCTTATGAACGAGGCCCGCTATGCCCGTCTGAAGAGCTCCGATCCTGCCCGTGCTGACGAGCTGTTTGCCAAGAGCGAGAAGGAAGCCAACGACAGGTACGAGCATCTGCTCAAACTGGTGGATCTTTACAAATAATTCTGCGGCAATCCGCAGCTTTATGCGAAAAGAATAAAAGAGGGCGGGGGTTACCCCGCCCCTTTTGATGTGCTGGAATCAATTGGCCGACAGGGTGCATTTTACTATCCTGTTGGATAACCCCGCCCCCCTGACCTGACGGAATCAATAATAACGCAAAGCTGCTGAGGCACCCAAAGATTGAAACAAAAACCGTTTTTTGTGCCGGACACAAAATATTACGAATTTTTGGGAGTTTAAAGAAAAATTTTTTGCCGGAATCAAAGTATTGCACAGCTTCCTCGCTTCAAAGCACTTTGACATCCGGGTCTTTTTACATTCCGGGGATAAAACTGCCAAACCTCTTGAAAAATCTTCTTAGCCGGGGGGTTGAAAACCCGAAAAATTAAGTCAAACCCTCTCCCGGAAAGGGGGGGGCAGAATGTACAAAGAATGAGCGCATGCATCGCCTCAATTTTCCCCTGCGTTCTGTTTGTCAACCCCCTGTTGCTGTGATAAAATATCAGTAAATAAGCAAAACTTATGGAAGGTGAGTTTATGATAAAGAACATAAGATATTTCCACGCAGTGGTGGACCGGGGCAGCTTTTCCCGGGCCGCCCGGGAGTGCTACATATCCCAGTCCGCAATTTCCCAGCGGATGCAGACTCTCGAGAGAGAGGTGGGAGCAAAGTTGCTGGAGAGGCAGGGGAGGAAGGCCGGACTGACGGACGCGGGCAGGTATTTTTACGAAAAGACCAAGTATCTCCTCGCCGACTACGACAGCATCTGCCACACCGCCCGGGAGATAGCGAGCAGGGGGGAAAAACTGACTGTTGGGTGTCTGAGGGGGTTCTGCGGCCCGCAGTTCAACTTTGCCGTCTCCGCTTTTATGGAAAAATACCCGGATACCGGGGTGGAAATAAGAAACGGGAACCATGAGGAGCTGTACCACGGGATTGAAAACGGAATAATAGACATAGCGCTCAACGACCAGAGGAGGGTGTTTTCCAGCGAATATATGAATATGGAGCTGACCACGGCCCCCTGCTACGCTGAGATAAGCGAAAGAAATCCCCTGTCTGCCCTGCCCTCCCTTGATGTCTCCGCACTGTCCGATATGGCCTGCGTGATAGTGTGCTCCAGGGAACAGCAGCTTAACGAGCGGGCCTACTGCCACGACATATTCGGGCTGAAGAACAACTTTATCTTCGCGGAGACCCTGGAACAGGCCAGGCTGCAGGTGGCGGCAGACAGGGGCTTTATGCCTCTTGACTGCCGGGAGGAGCGGAGCCTCGCCGAAGGAATAGCCAGAGTACCTCTGTTTCGCGGGGGGAAACTCATCACCAGAAAGTATTGCGCCTTTATGAGAAACGAAAATCCCAGCGCCCGGGCCAGGGAATTTGCCACAATACTCAAAAACCGGTTCTGAAATTATATCCGCAACTTTGCTGAATCATAAGTTTTACTGATAATTCACTCCCTCATACGGAATTGATAAAGTCATCTGGTTGTTTTATAATAATAACGGAAAACATTTGCAATGAGGCCCCGAATTTTACGGGCTGTCCTTGCGGAGTGCGGGGATTCGGGGTTCATTGCACTGAAAAAGAGAGGATCTATATGAAAGTACTAGCTCTCACAGGCAGCCCCAGAACAGGAGGCAACTCCGACATACTCACCGACCGGTTTTTGAAGGGCGCCGAAGAGGCCGGGCATGAAACCCGAAAAATTTCCCTGGCAAAAGCTGGGATATCGCCTTGTACCGCCTGCGGACACTGCCTGCAAAACAATGGACAGTGCGTGTTCAGCGACGACATGGAGAAAATCGAGGATGAAATTATGAGCTCGGATGTAGTGGTGCTGTCCACCCCGGTATACTACTATTCGGTGAGCCGGCAGATGAAAATATTCATTGACAGAACCTACAACAGATTCAGGGATTTTGCCGGGAAGAAATTTTATTACATACTGACCAGCGCGGATCGGTCCCACAAATGCATAGACGACGCGGTGGTGGCCCTCCACGGGTTTGTGCGCTGTGTCCCCGACAGCACAGAGTGCGGTGTGATTTACGGCTGCGGGGCCGGGGACAAGGGGGACGTGAAAAGCTCCCCCGCGCTGAAAGAGGCCTACGAGGCCGGGAAAAACTTATAAAGGGAGAAAAAATGGAAAATTTTGAACAGTTCACGCAGAAATTCGGCTTTGGGTGCATGAGGCTCCCCCTTAAAGACGGGGCGGTGGACACGGAAGAAGTTAAAAAAATGACAGACCTCTTTTTGTCCAAAGGATTTAAGTATTTTGACACCGCCCACGGGTACCTGGAGGGCAGGAGCGAGGCTGCCATAAAGGAGTGCCTCACCTCCAGATATCCCAGGGACAGATACTACCTGACCGACAAACTGTCCACGGCTTTTTTCAACAGACAAGAGGACATAGAGCCCCTTTTTGAGAGCCAGCTTGAGGCCTGCGGGGTGGATTATTTTGACATTTACCTAATGCACGCCCAGACAAAGACAAATTTTGAGAAGTTCAAAAAATGCAGGGCTTACGAGACAGCCCTGAAGTTCAAAGAGGACGGCAGGATAAAACACTTCGGCATATCCTTCCACGACACCGCCGATGTCCTGGAGCAGATTCTCACCGAGTACCCGCAGATTGAAGTGGTGCAGCTGCAGCTGAACTACGTGGACTACTCCGACGGGGTGGTGCAGTCCGGGAAGTGCCTTGAAGTCTGCAGGAAATATTCAAAACCCGTCATAGTGATGGAGCCGGTAAAGGGCGGATCATTGGTAAACCTTCCCCGGGAAGCTCAGCGGATACTGGACGGAATCGGTGAAAAAACCAATGCGGGCTTTGCAATAAGGTACTGCGCCAGCCAGGAAGGGGTTGCAATGGTTCTCTCCGGCATGTCCAGCCTGTCCCAGATGGAGGACAACACCCGGGCTATGGAAAACTTTGTGCCTTTCAGCCGGGAGGAATTCCGGGCCGCGTCCAGGGTGGCGGAAATATTCAGGTCCCAGAACCTGATCCCCTGCACCGCCTGCCGCTACTGCACCGACGGATGCCCCAAGAAAATTCTGATACCGGACCTGTTTTCCTGCTTGAACACCAAGAAAACCTTCAACAACTGGAATACGGATTTTTATTACAACAACGTCTACACCGTCCACAACGGAAAGGCCAGCGACTGCATAAAGTGCGGGAGGTGCGAGGCGGCATGCCCTCAGCACCTGCCAATAAGAAAGCTGCTTAAGGATGTGGCACGGGAGTTTGAAAAGCGGCAGTAGTCCGGAGAAAGGAAGAGAAATATGTCAAAAAATCTTGTCGTATACTACTCCCGCAAGGGGGAAAATTACTTCCCCGAGGGGGTAAAGAGCATTGAAAAGGGCAACACCGAGAGGGTTGCGGAGTTTATAGCAAAGGCAGTGGGCCGGGATCTTTTTGAGATTGAGACGGTAAAACCCTATTCCCGGAATTATACTGCCTGTACAGAGGAGGCAAAAAAGGAAAAAGAGGCCGGAGCCCGCCCGCGGATTAAAAACACTGCGGATGTGAGCGGGTACGACAACATATTCGTCGGTTATCCCAACTGGTGGGGGACCTGTCCTATGTGTGTCTTCACTTTCCTGGATTCCTGCGATCTGAGGGGCAAGAAAATACTGCCGTTTTGCACCAGCGAGGGCAGCGGTCTTGGAAACAGCACCATGGATTTAAAGCGCCTCTACCCCGAGGCAGAGGTAACCCGGGGCTTTGCGGTGCCGGGACACTTGTCACGGCAGTGTGAAAAAGAGGCCTCCCGGTGGGCAGTAAAGCACATCTGAAACCGGTCAGCTTTTTAAACATAAAAATCCCGCCCAAAGGCGGGATTTTATTTTGCGAATCAAAAAACGGGCAGTAATTTTAGCCGCATATTACAGAGGTAAAGGGTCTATAAGCGGAAAAAAGCGGCGTCGTTAAAGTTAATTAAAGCCATATTTTGCATATTTAAATTCCCATTAATAGAAGACCTTGCAATTTTAACGAAATTATAGCTCTATTTTACCC
>CAZYZR010000042.1:0-5991 GCA_964651945.1 uncultured Oscillospiraceae bacterium
AAAACTTTGAATAACTTTGAATAATTTTGAATGTTTTACTCTTTTTGGGCCCGGATGCACTCTCTTCGCCCCCTCTGGAGCAGCAGCGAAATGTATTGTGAGGTGTATCCCATCTCATCCGCGATCTGGTGCACGGGCTTGAGGCTTACGTATCTGGCGGTCATCACCGCCTTTACCAGCGGTCTCTCAAGGCTCTGTATCGCAATGAGTACCTCCCTCTTCAGCGCAACTCTCTCCTCGATCGCCGCCTCCAGCCTTTTCTCCGTGTCGGTCTTCCTGTTCACATATGCTATTATCTGCCCGCCTCCGTCCGTGCCCCCGCCGCTCACCTTCTCTTTAAAGCCCGGGCTTTCGTAAGGCACCGGGTTCATTTTTGCGAGGGCTTCTCTGTATTCCCGTATCTCCCTGTCCACCTGTAAAACACGGGCAAATGTCTCCTGCGTTATCAATCCGGGTTATCTCCTGCTTGCCCTGTAAGGCCTTTATTTTGCCTTACACGGGCTTTTTCTTTTCTGTTACTAAGTTTACTCATTTCGGTTTTAAACGGTTCTGCGGGGCATTTCCGTGGCTTTGCGGACCGTTAAATGATCCCGCGGGCTGTCGCCTCGCCGTAATCGTACTTTGTGCCGTGTTCTTCGTTGTACTTTCTCAGCGCCTTCATCGCCTCGTCCAGCTTCCGCCCGCCGTGCTTCTTTCTGCCCCCCGGCCCCAGTATGTACATCCTGCGGTCAAACGGGCTCTCTATCGCTCGGACTTTCTCCGCTCTTATCCACTTCACCACCGTCTCGGGAGACACCCCTTTCTCTTTCCGGTATTCCTCGACGGTCTTTTTGTCGCTCTCCCATTCTTTCTTGTCCGCCAGCATCCGCCTCGCCCGGTCTTCTTTCAGTGTGCCGCTCTCCGCCGGCATATCCAGGTCTTCCATCAGCGCTCTCATCTTGGCAGGTGATATCCCCAGCAGCTCCCGCCCCCGTTCCACGGTTATATACCCCTCCGGCGGAACATCGGGGGTTTTCTCTTCCCCGGCTTCTTTCTTCCGGGGCTTTTCCCTGTAATATACTTTTACCTCCGGCTCGGCGTCCTCGGGGATCATCTTTCTCCCGTCTATTATATCACATTTCAGCTTGCCCTGTTTTATCAGCCGGCGCACCCCGGCCACGCTGCGGTTGCGGGCGATCCGGTACTCGCCCACGCTCAGGTATCCCGGCACCGGCTTATATCTCGGGGTCGGGGGTGCGGGCGGCTCGTCCTCGAAGTCCCAGAAGCCGCGCCCTTTCCCCCCTTTCGGCGTCCAGTCGCCCACCCTTACTTTCTTTGCCCCGGTCTGTCCCGTCCTTGCCAGGTACAGCGCTCTCCGCAGTGTTATCCCGTATTTCTCCGCATATTCCGCCGTCGTCATCTCACTTCTCCCTTTTCCATTTTCCCGTCGTCGGCGGCTTGTCCAGCAGCCTGTATCCTTTCCCCGCGAGGCTCGGATGCGTAAACTCCACCGGGCACACCTTCTCAGAGCCCAGCCTGCACATGTTCACTATTCTCCCCTTGGAATACCCGTATTTCTTCCGATACTCCTTTGCGGTCAGGGTCTCTTTCAGCAGTGCGTTGTCCCGTCTTATCTCCTCGATTATCTTTCCGGGGATGTACATTGCCTTGCCGACTCTTTTTATCGGGATGTTCTCCGCGTGTACGCAGTACCATATCCTATCCTCCGTCTTCCCCGTCATCCGGGTCACCTCTTTCACGCTCACGTATCCCTCGGCTCTGAGCCGCTTCGCCAGCGCTTCCAGCGGGGGCGGTTCGTCCTTTACTCTCAGGTGGTCTCCCGCCACTTTGTGGCCTTCCAGCCTTCCCTGTCGCACTTCTCGGCGCACCACTCCCTCGGACATAAAATATTTTTCGGCGTACTCCTTTGTGCTGATGTATTTCTCATTCCCGATGTACGGTGCCTCGGGCGGCGCCTCGTCCTTCACCATTATCGAGCGTCTCATCCTCACCGCGGACAGCGGCCCGCCTATCAGGGCTTTCACCCTTTCTACCCCCACTCCGTATTTTTCGGTGTATTCCCGGAGCGTTATATATCCCTCCGGTGTTATGTCGGTCATCATCCTTCAATATCTCCTTCGCTCTCGCCCATTCAGGGCTTTCCAGTATTTTCCACGCCTCGCATTCCATTGCCCAGCGGGTCATATCCACCAGATCGAAGGGCAGCCCTTCTGTCTTTCCGCCCCTTATCTGCCCCGCTGTTTTCTGGGCCATCAGGGTTATCAGCTCTCGCCCTCTGTTTTCCAGCCCCTGTGCCCCGGGGATCATCTCCTTCACCTGCTCCCATCTGGGGTCCAGCAGGAGGCACATCGCCTCCCCGACAAAGGCCCAGGCGTCCGCATATGCGGGTTTTCCGGTGCGGGCTTTTTCTTTCGCCTTTCCGCTCAGGGCTTCCAGCGCCTCCGGGTTTGCCCTCTGTCCCCCGGATATCAGGTGAGTCCACATCACCCTGTCTTTCAGGCTGTCCGCCGGGTTATTCTGCATCTTCTATCTCCACCGTCACGCCCTCTTTTTTCCCGTACACAAAGGTGTCGGTAAACCCCTTTACGTACCTGTTGTCGTCGTCCGGCAGTATTCCCGCCTTCTGCAGGGCGTCGAATATAAACTTCTTGGCAAACGCCACGTTGTCCTTGTCTCGTCTCCGGTTTCTTTCGTACCAGGTGAAGTGGAAGATCGCGGGGCCTTGTATCGGCTCCGGCTTTGCCCGCTTTATCGCCCAGATTATCGCGTCCTCCGTCTCGCCTTTCAGTTTTGCCCCGGCATACCTGTTTCTGCTCAGCTCCCTGGTATATGCGTTTAGGTCGGGCAGTCTCATCGGGATTTCAAATTTCCGGCGCATTCTTTATTTCCTCCACCAGTTTCTCCCGGTATCTCTCAGTTATCGTTTTTCCGGGTCTTTCGCTGTACACCAGGCGTCCCCCCGGTGCGAACACATCCACCTGCAATGAATACGGTTTCTGCGTCACTCTCCAGCCGCCTATCCGGTACACCGTAATGTGTCCGTATCCCACGCCTCGCCTCATTGCCGTTTTCTCACTCTCGAGTTCCAGGCGGCCATTGCCAGCCTTGCGGCCTTTCCTTCGAGGCTCGGCTGCTCGGTGGTGCATATCGCTCCCCGTCTCCGCCCGCAGGTGTCGCACTCGGCGTATGTGTACCACAGGCCGTCTCGGGTTTCCAGATATGTGCGGATTATCACGTCCCTCTCCCCGCAGAAGGGGCAGGGCGCCGCTCTCCTTCTGTCGGGGATCATCCGGTCAATCAACTTTCTCAATCTTCATCGCCCTCTTTTTTTCTCCTGTTGTCGAACACATCATAGAAGTCCAGATACGGCTGACTCCTGATTATCTCTCGGGTGTCGAGGTCCTTCTCCACCAGTTTCACCCCGGTGATCGCCCACCCGTCGAATGTAAATCCGTTTTTCTTCACGTATTTTCCCATTGTTTTGATCGCCTCTTCCCTGTCCTGCCCGTAATACAACACTGCGTCCGGGAATCGGCTGCCGCTCCTGTCAATCAGCACCGTGTATGTGCTGTATTTCTTTTTCGTCTCCGCCACTTTCTTTCTCTCCTTTCCTGTTTTTCTTCTTTCCCGGGCGCCGCGCCTTTATGAACTCGAACAGTACCCAGGTCACCGTCACGCACATCACCAGGAACAGAACTATCACTATCCCCAGCGCTATCATCGCCCGTATCAGTTTCGCAAACCCCCACAGGGCGTTTGTTAAAATCGCCACGAACTGCATTATTCATCCTCCTTCGTCTCTGAGGCCCTTAAAATGGCCCGTGTTGCGTTTTTATTTTTGGGGTATAACTTTACCCCCTCGCCTGTCAAAATCGCACACGGGCCGTCCCAGTGTCCTCTGCGCCTTCATACGAACATTTTATCCAACAGCGCCTGCTTCACTCTTTTCAGCAGGGTGATCATCTCGGTTTCGCTCCGGATCAGGCCGTCCAGTGCCTTCTCCATATTTTCGGGCGTTGCCGGTGTTTTGCCGCTGCTCCGTTTTCCGAGCTTCCTGTCGGTTATCACCCTCCGGAACTCTTTCAGAGCCTCCATGTCGGTCTCGCTCCCGGTCAGCTCCTTTATCATCTCCGCCAGCTCCCCGCCTGTTTTCTGTATATCGGCCTCTATCCGGGCCAGCTCTTCCAGGTCCGTCATATTTTCACCTCTATTCCGTACTCTCCGAGGATTTCCTTTATCTCCGTCTTGCCGTACTTCCTGAGTCCCAGCGAGGCTATTTTTTTGTCGTACTTGCCGTTGTCTCGCATTTTTCTGATGTCCAGCACCGCCTGTCCTTTCTTGCCTCTCTCGGCGTGCCCGTCCCACGGGTGGAAGGCGTATGTCTCCACCGTGTTAAAGAAGTACGCCCACGGGCTTCCGTACAAGCTGCCTTGGCTCATATCGCTGGCACACCAGGCTCTCCGGTCCTCCGTTGTCATCATAAAATGATAACCGGTGAATCCAGATTTTCCCGCTGTCAGCAGAAAGGCCCAGCCCGTCAGCGGCCTCTTGCCTTCCTCGTTTATCCCGAACTCCGCCTTGTTCACCAGCGGCTTGGCCTGTGCGGCCTTCCTCTCCACATAAGTGAAGAGGTCCGTCTGTCCGCTCCGGGTCATTCCGCTGCTTTCCTCCTCTGGTCTTTGCCGGGGTCTCTGTTTATCATTATCAGCCCCTCGCCGCACATCTCTCTTATTCTCCCCGCCAGTGCTCCGTCCGCTTCCGCCAGCTCGTTCTGGAAGAGCTCACTGCTGATTACCGTGGGCAGTCTCCTGTTATATCGGTCGTTGAGTATCGTATACGCCGTGTTGACCTCGAACTTCGATATATCGCTCACGCTGGGTCCGCTGTCGGTGATCCTCACTTTCAGGAAGTCGTCTATCACCAGCAGTTCCGCCGCCCTGTATCTGTTTAAAATCCGGGTGTATTCGTCGTCGCTCATCGCTTCCCTCAGTCTTTGCATTGCCGGCACCCACTGCATATACTGCACCTGATACCCGTCCTCTATGAATTTATTCATTATCGCCAGGCATATGTGGGTCTTGCCGCTACCCGACTGTCCCCGGATATAGAACCAGCCTTCCTTGTCTCGGGCGTATCGGGTTGCCCGCTCCTTTATTTTCACCTGCCAGGATTCCTTTGCCCGGTATGTGTCGAATGTGCAGCGTTTTGCCGCCTCCTCCGCTCCGTTCTCTCTCAGCATCAGGGTGTTCCTGCAGGGGCAGGCCTTCCGCACTATGGACCAGTACCACTTGTCCAGCCAGAACCTCAGGGTGTAATTCACCGTTTTTCCCTTGCATACCGGGCAGTCGGTTATCGTGTCGGTCCGGTCGTTCATCGCCCTGTACTGCCTTATGTCGGAATCATCCGGTTTCGGGATGTCGATTATGTCGTTGTCGGTCCAGATAACCCAGCCTTTTTCCTCCGCTTCCTCGTATGTGATGTATTTGTTTTTGTAATCGGGGTTTCCCGCAAAGGGTCCCCCTCCCGCCACCGTCTTCATCGCCTCTGATATCGGGCTGCTCCGGGGCTCTCTTTTTATGCCCATTCCGTCCATTATCTCTCCCAGGCTGTTCATCATACTATCAGTGCTCCTTTGTTCCAGTCGTCATCCTCGAGGTTCTTTTTCGGCTTTTCGATTTCGGATATGTCGATATAATCTCGGTATCTCCCGTTGAAGAAGGTGCTGCCCATCAAGACATACCCGTCTCTTTCCCTGCCGTCCTTTCGGATTATTTTTTTGTAATTCTCTATTGCGCTCATCACGGCTTCCTCCCCGTCTTTGGAAAGTGCCTCTTTCCGTGCTCTGCTTATTCTGGATTTCCCCTCTTTTCTGGGATACGCCTCCCAGGCTTTCTCGAACCACGGGCAGGGGTCTCTGCCCGCTTTGTGCTCCGTATGTGCCACATTGTGCCCCGTTTCGGGCGGGTGTCCGCCCTCGGGTGGACTATATAT
>CAZYZR010000042.1:6091-12220 GCA_964651945.1 uncultured Oscillospiraceae bacterium
CTCATCCTCTCTCCCCCTTAAAACGGCAGGTCCTCGTCGTCCGAGGCCAACGCCCGGAAGTTGTCCAGGTCCGCCGTGGTTCTCCGCCGTCTGGCTCTCATCTTGTCCGCGTCGCTCTGCCTCTTCTGGGCGAAGTCCGCATCGTTCACCAGCACCTCGAAGGCCGTGCGGTTCTTCCCCGTCTCCTTGTCGGTGTACTGTCTCGACTGCAGGGAGCCCGCCACCCCTATCAGGTCTCCCTTGACAAAGTATTTGCATATGAACTCCGCTTTTTGTCTCCACGCCACGCAGTTTATGAAGTCGGCCGGGTATGTTCCGTCGGGGTTTTTGTAATCCCTGTTCACTGCCAACCTGAAGCTCACCACGCTCACCCCGTCCGGTGTTGTTTTCAGTTCCGGGTCGGCCGTCAGCCTTCCCATCAGGCATACTACGTTCATTCTCTTTCCTCCTTGGTTTTCGGGAGCTCCCAGTCTCCCAGCATTTCCCGTATCTGTTCGGGTGTTTTCGTATCTATTCCTATTGCCCGGCAGTCCTGCACCGCCAGATCTATGAGCCTTGACATCTGCCCCGTGGTGTATGTGGAACTCCCGTAATAGAGCACCACGTTTGTGCACCCGGGGAGCTTTGAGGGCATTGTGTCGGTTATCCAGCCCAGCCCGTTGTGTTCCCAGCCGCTTCGCAGCTCCTCCGCCGCCTCGCTCTGCACGCACACTATCTGGTTGTTGCCGCCTACTTCCCTCACGTAATCCTTGTAAATCTCGATTTTGGGCCTTCCCGTCCGGGCTGCCAGCCTGTCCGCCAGCACCCAGAAATAGGCGTTGGCGTCCAGACTCCTGCCTTTCCTGAAGAGCTTGAATGTGGCGTCCACGTGTTTCCCGCGGAACTTTTCAAGGGTCTCCGTCTCGTTTCCGTCCAGCTCCAGCTCCACCACCGTGGTGTTGCGGATTCCGGAGTACAGAAGGCCCTTTATCGTCCCTTTCACCGCTCTCCCTCCCATCTGAAGATGTATTCCGTCCTGCCGTATGTCTCGGGCTTCCCGTCGGCGAAACTCAGTATTTGCCTCACGGGTTTCAAGGTGTATTTCTTTCCGAAGTGTATCCCGTGCCAGCACCCGTCCCGCCAGAACTCGTTTCCGTATATCACGTACCAGTCTCCCAGCGCTTCCAGGTCGCTGCCGTCTCCGCCTCTCAGGTATTTCTCTTCCAGCTCCAGCAGTGCCATCAGGTCCGCATATTTATTCATTTGCCGCCTTTCTGCGGTCCAGTTCCGCCTTGCACTCACCGCTGCATACGAATGTGCCGTATTTTGCGAAGACTTTCGCCCGGAACACCGGCTCCAGCGGTTTCCCGCACACCACGCACTTTGCGGTCTGGTACTGCGGGCCTTTCGCTACATCCTCCCAGGTCTGCTCCCTGCTCACGGGTGCGGGCTGCGCCGCCTTCTCTCGGAAGGCCTGTTTCTTTACTTCCGTCATATCGTCCGTGGCCGTGGCTTTGCGTTTGCCCTGTGAGGCCTCCCGCTTGCCCCGTGTGCCGTTTTGCCCCGTATCCGCGTCCCTGTTGTCGTCTATGCAGAACAGGCCGTTCAGGGCGTATTTTCTGGCGTATGAGGAGGCCGCCCCGGTTATCTGGGAGTCGTCCATCCCCTTCTTTGTGTCGGGTTCTCTCGCCCAGGCTGTTGTGGAAACGCTCTCGCTGCCGTCCGTCACCGTGGCGGTGGCTTTCACATAGTACCTGTCGCCTATCTGCCGTATTTCGTCCGTCACCGTCAGGCACAGCCCCGCCTCTTTCAGGAGCGGTTTTACCCGCTCCAGTATGTCCTCGCAGTTCCTGTAACTGTATTTGCCGAAGCTGTTGTACTGGCATTTCGGCCGGTTCAGTTTTGCCTGTACTTCTATCAGTTTTTCAATCATTGCAATCTCTCCTTTACTTCACCCACAGGTTCAGCCTGTCTTCAAGGCTCACCCCGGGTATTTCCCGCCCTTCTTTCAGGGCTTCTTTCAATCCTTTTCTGTCAATGTCGGGTTCCTTCCGTCTCAGGAACTCCGCCGGTATCGGTGTTCCGGGTTCTATCGCCACCCTCTGGGAGCGCCTCCACCCTATTGCCACCTTTGGGGTCTCGAACCTTTCCCCCTCGCTCAGCGTGGACCTCAGCAGTCCTTCCAGCATTTCCGCCTTGGATTCCAGGGCTTTCTTCCTCCGGGTCAGGTTGTCTATCTCCCGCCCTATCGCCTCGGCCTCCGCCAGCACGTTCTTTCTGAACAGTGCGATGTTTTCTATTTTCCGCTCCCTGCTCCTGCTCAGGGCATCCAGCCGGTTCAGGTCGTCTTCGAACCCCGCTATTTCCCCCGTGTCCGGATCGGTCATTCTGTCCAGCAGCTCCGCTATCCTTGTGTCCAGTTCGTAAAGTGTCATAGTCATTCCATCCTCCAGGTGTCATAGATGTACTGTCTCTCTTCGGGTGTGAACTCCGCCATCAGGTCCCGGAACATATCCATCAGTTCCCGCTGGCACTTCCCGCACATCCCGTGGTCTTCCTCGCTCTCGGGGTACGGGTCCCCGCACCTCTTGCAGGTCTTGGCCTCCTCGTACATCCCTCCGCATTTGCATTCCGGGTCCCGCACCACTTCGTACTGCCCCTCATCGCCTATATATTCTTTTCTCAGCGGGAGCTCTTCCAGAGTCTCTCCGCACCGGTTGCATATGAACATCTTTATCTCCTTCTTGACATTTCGTCTTTTTTGTAGTATTCTGAATCCGTCAGATAGCATACTTTGATTCATTCAATCTCTACCCATTTGGGTGTGCCTGCCGGGTTTTTTCAATGTTTTTGTCCCAGCAGGCCCTTTCTTTTTTTGTCCAGAACCGTGGCCGCCGCTGTCAGCACCAGAGCCTTGATTATCATATGGCTCCCCGGCACCGTCATCCCGAACAGGCACCCCAGTTCCAGCATTCCCAGAAACCCTCTCATCTCTTCCTCCGGTCCAGTGCGTTCGCTATTGCGGTTACCGCCAGCAGCGCCAGTACGAAACCCGCTATCAGCGCCAGCATCATCGGCAGGGTGTTGCTCCCGACCTCGTACCCGCCTATCCGCCCCAGTATCCCTATGAAGCAGATCACCTGTAACAGTTCCTTCATTTCTTTTCCCTCCGTTTCTCTGCGGCCCTGGCTTTCGCCAGGACTTTTTTCTTGTCCCATCCGTACACCTCGAACAGCACATCCACCGGCACCATCAGGCTTCGCCCGACTCTCGGAAGGGTACCCCCCTTCCCTCCTGCGTATTCCAGACACATGCTCACCGCTTTCCTCGCCGTCTGCATACTCACGTGGAAGGTCTCGCTTATCTGTCCCGTCGTCACTGCGAAGTTCTCGTTCAGGAGTTTCGCCATTGTCACCGTGTCCGCGTGCAGAGCGGGCAGCGGCCCTTCGTATCCCTTCGTCTTCATTTCCTTTCCTCCCATTCCGCGATGTCATCCAGCGTGCACCCCAGTGCGTCCGCTATCCGTGTCCCCAGCTTCATAGTCGGGCTCTTGCGCCCCCACTCGATCTGGTTGATCATCGGCTGACTCACGCCGACCTTCTTTGCCAGTTCGCCCTGGCTCAGTCCCAGCGCCTCTCTGCGTTTCCTGATCTTGTCTCCCGTGCTCAAAATTTCACCTTCTTTCCTTCCGCATACTCCCGGAGCCTGCTCCGCTCGTATGTTGTAACCGTAATCATCCTCCCCCGGGATATGTTCTCCCGGTCCTTGTCGGTGAAGCGCGTCCTGTCGGACTTACTGTATATGCCCGTCTCGGAATATGTCGTGAACTGCTTTAACAGCTCCCGCATTTCCTCCGGGGTATAGCGCTCCGCCACGCTCTTCACCCAGGCTTTATGCCGTGCGTACTTCTTGTTACTTGCCATTTTCATTCTCCTTCTTCTTGTCTGATACCCGTTTCCGTGGTATCATTTGGGTGTGTTTTTAACCACAGTTAAAATTATATGCCAGAAATATCTGACATTCAAGAGTTTTTTTGCAGAAATGCAAGAAATATCTGAAGTTTGTATACTTGCACAAGAAAAGGAGGATGATTTTGTGGACAATGTACAGCTCGCAGGCAGGATCAGGGCCCTCTGCAAAGAGCAGGGCATAAAGCTGGGCGAAATGCTTGTTTCCTGCGGCGTGAGCAGGAACTATCTGTATGATATGGAAAAGAAAGGCGCCTCCCCCTCTGTCGATATCCTGGGCAGGATCGCCTCGTATCTGGGTGTGCCGCTGTCTGTGCTGGTGGGCGAAGAGCCCCCTGCGATGGATGATTTTACATACGCTATGTACGAGCGGAGCGGGGAATTGTCGGAGGATGAAAAGAAGATGCTGATGAATATGGCGGAACTGCTCAGGAGGCAGAAGGATGACGGCTCTGGAAAAGGCATATAGCGATCTGGAGGAGCACGGGGTGCGGGTCTACTCCCGGGATAACCCGTTGTGCAAAGCCGTCACCGTCGAGGTGGGCGGGGTGTACGGCGTCTTCGTGAACGACGATAACTTCGCCACCGACTCCTCCCTTTCCACCCGGCTGATGCACGAGGCGGGTCACTGCGCCACGGGAGCTACTCACCACATATGGTCCTCCGCCGACACCGTGGGCAGGAACGAGCGGAAGGCCGACAGGTACGCCATCAGGCACTTCCTCCCTCTGGGCGAAATCAGGAAGGCCGTGCGCTCCGGCATCACCGAATACTGGCAGCTGGCTGAGTACTTCGGTGTGGATGAGCGGTTTGTCCGCAAAGGAATTTACTACTGGACCCGGTGCAGAGGGGAGCGTCTCTGACCTATGCCCATATACAGAACATCCGAAAAGAACGCCGACGGGGTGTATAAGTACAGAGTCAGGGTGAACTACACCGACGACGCCGGGAAGCACCACGCCCTCACCCGCATTTGCTGGGGCCTGAGAGCCGCGAGAGATTTGGAGCGGTCTTTACTTGCCGACATAAAGAAAAAGCCCGCACGGGGCGCTGAGGGCGTCACTGTGCGGGAATTGTGGGATATCTTCTGCGAGAAACACGGCCCCGAGGTGCGAGCCTCCACGCTCAGGGGATATGCTATGCGAATGGGGCATGTGCTGTCGTATCTGGGAGATGTGCCCGTAACCCGGCTCACCCCCAGAATGCTGGAGGAGTGGAAGACCCGGGTGCTCCGCGAGGACCTCTCCCCTTCCACCAGAGAGGGAATTTTCAGATCGTTTTCAAGCGTCCTCCGCTTTGCCGTCAGAATGGACTATATAAGCTACAACCCCCTTGACAAGGTCACCCCTTTCAGAGACCCGGACTTCCGGAAGAAGGAAATGCAGGTATATACCCCGGAGCAGTTCCGCCGGTTCATATCGGAGGGCAGAAACATCGCTCTGGAGAAAGGCGGGCAGTCCTGGGACTGCTGGGTGTTCTTCCTGATCGCCTACCTCACCGGTGCAAGAGAGGGAGAAATCCTCGCCCTCAGATGGCCCCGCATATCGGGAAATGTTATGCGGATTAAAAAGAGCATAAGCCGAGACCCGGGAGGCGGGAGCTGGTCCGAGACTCCCCCCAAGAACCGCAGCAGCATCCGCGACATCGCAATGCCCGCCGCCCTGGTTAATGTGCTGGAACATCACAAAGAGTGCCAGCGGGAGAAAATCTCCCCTTGGAGCGAGGACGGGTTTGTGCTGGGCTACTCCAAACCGCTGCCCACCAGCGCGCTCATAAGGTTCAAGGGGCTGTGCGCCGCCCGGGCGGGACTCCCCGAGATCAGAATCCACGACTTCCGCCACTCCCACGCTTCCCTGCTGATAAACGCCGGGGTCAATCCTCTGGTCGTTTCCAAGAGGCTGGGGCACTCCACCGTCACCCAGACACTGGAGACCTACGCCCATCTCTTCCCCGACCGGGAAGGCGATGCCCTGCGGGCTCTGGAGACCGCCTTCCCCTGAAACAAAAAAATCGTGTACAGCTCGTGCTTCATACACGACACTGTACACGAAAAACTTATAACTTCCCTGTTTCTAAATGTTCCTCGCTGTTCCTAAATGCCCCAAAATAGCCGAAAGTTTGCGGTAGTGTTTCTCAATATAACCGTCTCGGAGTTCCCTATTTATTCTTGGTATGATATAAT
>CAZYZR010000043.1:0-12205 GCA_964651945.1 uncultured Oscillospiraceae bacterium
TGGGGATATATCAGATAGTAAAATATATATCCTCAGGAGAACTGAAAAGAGATATTAAAAAGCTTTCTTTCTGGACAGGCTGGGGAGTTTGCCTGGTGCCTGTACTTATATCTATCCCTCTGCTTCTACGTATGCTGAATTTCACAATTTCGCTTTCTGGAGACAGCATAACTATAGACGGGCTTACAAGGTTTGGTCAGGCCATAGCATCAAATTTTTTTGGATATATAGATTCACTGTTTATCAGGATTTTATTATTTCTTGCTATTTCTTTTATATTGTTGATTTTGCCTGTGTGGCTGGGAGTTATATGTGGTTTAGAGTCGGGAAAGATAGGTTATGAGAACAAGAAAATTCATATAGGGGATCCTGTTGCTTTTTTGACAGCAATATCATTGCCAATTGCCCTGTTAATAAGCTATTCATTTACAATAATAAGGATGGAGCCATATAAAATAACCCATAGAAGCACAGGTATGTTGCTGGCGACTATGGTTGTTTTGATTGTTTTATTGCAGGCGACAAAGGGAAAAATAAAGAAATTCCTCGTTGCCTGTGCGGCGTCAGTAATTTGCATTGTAAATGTAAGCGGCTACCAGATCAGCTCATTAAACCTTCAGAGTTCATATATTGTACCGGACAGTTATTCTCTGATATCTGAAAGTGAAATTTCAAAACTTAATAATAGCTTTGTCAGAAATGAAATGTATGCAAACCAATTGTGGTTTAGAGACATTCATAAAGAATATGATAAAAGTAAATCATATTATGCATTTCATGGTGATTTGCAAGAAACTTATCTTTCTGATTTAAGAGGAAGTGGTTTTATCACATGGCTTCCGGATGTAGGAAGTTATGAAACTGCAAGCACTATGGCAAATATTTTGAAAAATTCGCAATCTTTGATATCCGTTTCTTTTAATCCTGTGCAAAATTATTATTATTTCAATTGGCTTTTGACATCAGGTGATTTTGTTTATAATTCAGATGATTCACTTTTTTATCCTTCCGGGGTTGGGTTATCTTATGAAGACATTTTAGAGAAAAATAAAGAAGCGGGATTATCATCTGATACTTATGATGTCCACCGTACTCCGTCCTCCTGGGGAAATTCATTTGACTCCTTGCAAGAGATTTTTACTGAAAAGTATTTGAATGTAAATAAAAAATCATCGGACAAAAGCGTCAGATTTGAATTTGACAATCCTGTATACGGCGATGATATGGATTTTATATATCTTGAGCTTGACTGTGACCTTGATAATCCTTATTATTATCTTTTCGATTTATCAAAAGAATATACTTATAAAGAGAGTAGATTACATAGTCATTTTATGTTGAAAGGATATAACCGGGGTGTACAGATAAAAGTATCCTGGTCTGATGAGGCGGGGAATGAGTGCTCAATTAGCTGTCTTATGGAGGATGGGAAACTTCTGATTCCTATAGGAGCAGTTAGGGATTGGCTTTTGTACGATCATGACAATATAACCATATCCGCCCTCAGAGATGGAAAATCAGTTGAGATGCCATCAATAAAAAATATAAAATTCCTTAAACTCCGTGAGATAGAATCCGAATCCTGATTTAAATAAAATAAAATAAACAAATTACCTGTTTATGCTTTTATTTATGTAATTGTTGATTGAACTGGTTATTTTAACCGGTGAACTTGGGAGGGTTCTCTCATCAGTATTTACATCTTTAATTCAACACTCAGGTGACTTTCCTACAATTATCAATTATTTTAATTGTATTTTTACCTCTGTCCCAGATTTTTCTAATTTTGTGCAAACAATAACAGCAAAAAGAGCATAACAAGCAAAAATTATATAAAACTTCTATTGTTCATTTTTTACTTTTTAAATAGTTTAGTTTTGATTTGGATTGCAAAGGAAATGACATAGATTATGGCAACTTACATTTGATCAATTAGCTGCGTCTTGATTTTAGAGTAAAATAACAGATCTGTATCAAAAAGCATAGATTTTGATACAATCAAAAAATTTCATAATTATGGCCTAAAACAACCGTTTTGGGCCGTTTTTTTTGCTCGGAATGATGTATCACAACGTATACGTTTTGATACAAATTAATTCCGGGAGAAAAATAATGCTTTTATTGTGCCTGATTTCTGGCCCTTTTATTCATTATATTGTCAGATTTTTTGTTTTAAAAAGCAAATTTGAATTAGGCTTAAAATCTAATTTAATAAGATTTTTACTTTATTTTGTAGTATCAAATGCCTTATCCGTATTTATTATTAAAGTCGTTCTAAGCGATATTTCTGATATTTTTAAAATGCTTAGCAGCGATTATATTTTTGCACTAAAATATGTTTTGTTGTCAGGAATCATATCTGCTTTGCTAACAGTGTCCGAGACAATTCTTAAGAGTGGAATTAGAATAGAGGTAACCTCAGAATATTTCAATAATTTATTTGCAAGGTTTAAGCACTTTTGTATATCATTTAACACAAATTACCTTATTTATGCGCTAGCTTTGGTGTGCTTCTTTATGCACTTTGTCAGAATTTTCAATAATACATACTGGCCCGATGAAGCTAGACTAATATCCGCTTGCAGAGTTTCATTCACAGAAATGCTGAAATTTGTCGCTTCAGAGGGTCATGTTCCTCTGTACTACATTATCTGCTGGCTGTTCCGCAGAATATTCAGTGAGTCAGGGATCCTTTTCCACTTTATTTCAATTATTCCCTATGCTATCCTTCTTATATTAAGTGTTACTCTGGTCAGGAAAAAATTCGGAAAAATAACATCAGCAATTTTTATCGTCTTTATCTCTTTTTTGAACCATTCCATTATCTATATAATGGAAATAAGGATGTACATATATTGTGAGCTTTTCATATTCCTCGCATTCATAGTCTCCTATTATATTTTTACAAATTTTAACGCCGGGAACAAATATTTTTTCCTTATGTATCTGTTCTCTGCTATGGCTGTATATTCACATACCTATGCATTGCCCTATGTAGGAATAATTTATGCGGTATTGCTCATTTACAAAATTTGCATAAAAAGCAAAGACTATTTAAAAGTATTTCTTTCTGGTACAATGATATTGATATCCTATCTTCCCTGGTTAGTATACTCTTATGGAATCAGAGGCGAGCTGATAAGCGAATATCCTATAGAACAGATCAGTCTAAAAAATTGTCTTCTTTATATTTTTAATTCTGACTTTTCAGAACTGTTATTTTTCATTTTTATTTTTGCTTTTACGGTTTGTGTACTGAAGATCACAAAAATAATGAATATTTCTGCTAGGGACAATCAGTACA
Source organism: uncultured Oscillospiraceae bacterium (assembly GCA_964651945.1). Classification (GTDB taxonomy): domain Bacteria; phylum Bacillota; class Clostridia; order Oscillospirales; family Ruminococcaceae; genus RGIG3102. Next base: position 3,305 of record CAZYZR010000043.1, read on the forward strand.
TAATTACACTCAATTCAAATAATTTTTGCATCAGTCCTTATTTTGTTTGGATGTTCAGTGCTTTATTATCAGTGATAATTACGATATTTGCGGCAAAACTGTTTTCAGTTTCTTTTTATCCCATAATAGTATTGAGGTATTTTTTTCCAGGACTGGCTATGCTTTGGTTGGTTTTTGGAATTGCTGTATCGAATCTGAAATTAAAAAGAACAGTAGCTTCAATAATCATAATTTTAGTTCTTTTGTCCGGGCTTCCATATTATCACACTACCGTAAAAAATGAAATTGATATGGAAAAAAGGCTTGATTATTCACTGCAGAGTCTGAATTCGATAGAGGATAATGATTGCATTATTTCAGACGGATTTTATTATCAGTATTATATTATAGATTTCTATTTTCCGGAGTGTGAGCGCAAGTTTATTTGGGACACTTATGTTCCCCCAATAGATGAAAATTGCAAAAACTGGCTTTTTCTTTCAGCTCCAATTACACCATATATTGAAGGAGAGCTAAAAAAATACAATTTCAGTGCTGAATTAATACTGGAAAATGGTTGTCTGGGCGGAGGCGGTGATTATTATATGCTTAATGTGTGGGTTTACGATTTAAAATATTTGGCTTAGAAAGACATGGATAAAATTATTTATTCGTTTACAAACCGCGTTATAAATCTGAACAGAAGAATTTATCCAAAGACCAGATTGAGCAAGACTAACTCTTTTTCTGTAAGCTTTATATGCTAATTTTTTAATTGTAAATAATTATCTCCATATAAAACGTATAAGCAATAGAAGTGTGGGATTAATGATTATTTCTCCACATAAAGTTTTTTTTACAGGTTAAATATCTCCCGCGTTTTAAAGTCAGAACAGGTTAATGACTTTACATTGTAAACAAGATCACAAAATTATTGCTAAAAATTTTATTAAGTCAATCAAAAAAAGCGGCAAAATTGCCGCTTTTTATTTTGATAATTATATAATAGAAATTATTTGCAAAAATTAATTTCATAAGAAAAATTATCATTGAGAATTTAAAAACTTTTCTCCTTTTCGCTCAGTCTGTTCACGGTTATGAAGACAGCTATCATTGCAAGGTTTATTATGCCCCAGAAAAGCCACGCTGTCCTGTAGCTTCCCGTTTTGTCAAAAATAACTGAGGTGACAGGGGATCCCAAAGCTGTCCCAATGCTTGAAAAGCACTGAACTATTCCGTAAATAGCACTGTAGTCTTTTTTCCCGTACATTGTCTGGGTGTTAATCGGATAACCGACAGTAGTGTAGGCCAATCCGAGACCGGAGATCAGTATTCCAAGGTAAAACATTCCTGCTCCTTTTGCCGCGAAAAAGCAAAATGAGGCTGCCACAAGGCACGTAAGTCCAAGGATTGTACTCTTAAAATTTCCTATTTTATCATAAATTTGCCCAAGAAGTATCTTACCCACTGCGAGAGTGCCAAGGCTTAGAGCACCCAGATTTGCGGCAAAAATGGCGCTGAACCCCAGATCACTGGCGTAAGGTACCAGCTGCTGCACCATTGAGCACGCCGCTGCAGATGCCAGTGTAACCATAGGCAAATAAAGCCAGAAGTAAGACTTCGTTTTCGCTTGTGCCAGTGTCAGTCCTGTGTTGTCTCCCGTCTTCTCATCTTTTTTTATCCCGCCTACGGGTTCAAGCCCTTTGTCAGAGGGATAATCCTTTATAAGAAAAGCCACACAGGGAACTACGAAAACAAACATTGCAACGCCAATTATGAAATATGTCTGTCTCCAGCCAACATTTTCAATCAGTCTGCCCATAATGGGTTGCAGTATCATCCCTCCGACTCCGCTTCCGGTAAATGCTAGTCCGGTGGCAAGGCCTTTTTTCTCATTGAACCATCGGGTTATAAGCGTCGACATAGGTACCATTCCGCAAAGTCCCAGGCAGAGTCCCACAATCCGGGAAATAAAGTAAAAAATGTAAATATTCGGTGCTACAGAATAACAGGCATAACCTATTGGCAGTATCACAGCGGCGACGGTCATCACAGTCTTGATTCTGAATTTTGAAAATATCTTTCCCGCTGCCAGGGCCACAGCCATCATCGCCAGTGACACAACTGTGGTATTCAAAGTGTACTGGCTTCTGCTTATGCCGAATTCTTCGGTTACGTCTATAAGGAACAGACCCGGGCAGTTCATTACGACACATAGGTAGAAAGACATTATCATAAAACAGGAAAATACTATAACCCATCCATAATGGAATCTGCCTTTAGTTTTCATATGTTTAAAATCCCCATGTTTTTTTGTTCTTTAATTTTAACACATATACATCCAAATGCAATATTTATATTGACATACCGGAATTTGTATTATATAATAAACTGGCAATACAGGGGTATAGCTCAGCAGGTAGAGCAGCGGTCTCCAAAACCGCGTGTCGTGAGTTCGATCCTTACTGCCCCTGCCAACTGCTGTTTTAGCTCAGCAGGCAGAGCACTTCCTTGGTAAGGAAGAGGTCGGCAGTTCGAATCTGCTAAACAGCTCCAAATTATAAGCCGGGAATCGATTTTGAAAGATCCCCGGCTTTTATTTTGTTTTGATTGAAAATAATGATATTGTCTCTTATTCTACAACACTGACAGAAATTTTATTGTAAATCTGTGCAATATACGGATGAAAAGACTCATATTCCTGTACATATAGGCAGTCCGGAACCTGTGTAAATGCGGGAAGCTGTACTTCCTTTATGCTGTCATTTTCAAGAAGACTGAGTCTATACTGGAATTCTTCTTCATATTTTTGACATACGCCGTTTACCTGATCTCTCAGAGCCAGATAAGACCACATATTTTCCTTTTGACCTATAAAGATTAGGGAGGTAACTATACAGAAGAATAAAATTATTGTAAGGGAACATTCCCTACACATTTTCTCAAAATTCGAAAAAGAACTTTCGCCTAAAATACCATAGGAAGACAATTTTTTTCCTGCCCAGCCGACCAGGTAATACATATCCGCAAATGCCATCCATACATATGCAAACCAGATAATGTTGTGTGTTCTAGTATCTCCATAGGGGCTTCCAATTCCATAAAGACTTGGGGTGAAAAGAGCGCAGAAAATGCAGAAATTTACAGCGACAATCAGCAATGGATGTTTAAATGACAGTTCACTGTTTTTATATGTTGGATATAATGCAAAAAGCATTATACCAATCATAATAATCGGGAAAAGACTTGTCTGTTTAATTATTTCTTCCAATCCCCGTGGAAAAGAAGAAACAATTGCTTTGAAAGGAGACAAGTGGCTGTTTAAATCTATAAATATCTGTGCTCTGACTGCATTGCCCGGAGCCAGCACACTTATTGCCAGTCCCCAAATTGCCCGCCCCCGGAATATAAAAAGACTTTTTTCCTTCTTTCTGAGGTACTCCAGCAGAGCAACAAAGGACAAAATAATAGCAAGGTTCAAGGCTGTGACAAAATTTCCCCCTGCCACAAGAAAAACCAGAATTGTAATACCGATCAGCTTAATTGCATTTTTCTTTTCAAGATAAAGGAGTATTAAACCAAAAGTGACGAGTTCCAATGAATAAAATAGCACATAATAACTAGCCCCGTTCCACCAGTAGAACCCTTGCCCCGTTGATGGCATAGCTTCCAGACAAAGTATAGTGAATGCGGAAGCAGTTATCGCAAAAGACGGGACGTCTATTTTCATTTTCTTTACTAAAATTACATATAGAAGGAAAAACGTTGATGCCACAAATGAGAATATCAGTACTAGGGCTCCAATAAAATAATATTTTTGGCCGAGAAGGGCAGGAACAAAAGAGAATAGGAAAACCCGCGTATAAGTCCCCTGCCAGCGAAAATATGTCTCTTTTGCAACCCAGAGGGCAGAGAAAAAAAGGTGGGAAAATCCACCCCGTTTCCTCCAGTTGTAGTTTGGAAGGGCAAATATGTAATCATCAGCTTGTGGGTGCCGGTAGAAGGCCATGGTGATTAGCGGAAGCAAACATAAAAAAAGTATGACAAGGGAGAGACAGGCCAGGACCTTTTTGTTTATTTTAATTTTTTTATTGAGCCGGGGCATACGCCCCCGCATTTCGCCATTATTCATAAGAATCCCACCCTTTTTCAAGGCAATCATTAACTGAAATTATATCATATAATATAGCTGTCCTGCAATGTTTACTTATTATATCTAACCACATCTGGCTTTATAAAAGATAACGACAACATGCCAAATATATTATGTTGTTTGAACTTCCGTAGGAAAAATGTTATAATCTACTGTAAAATATTTGCGGAGGAGAAGGTTAAAGTATGGAATTTGAGGTAAAAGATTTTTATGATATTGATGACCTTTTGAAAATAGTGGAAATTTTGAGAAATAAGGACTACGGTTGCGATTGGGACAAAGTGCAGACTCACAGGACAATAAGGCAGAATTTTATTGAAGAGGCATACGAGGCTGCGGATGCAATAGATAACCGGGATGCGGATGGCCTCAAGGAGGAACTCGGCGACGTGCTTCTTCAGGTTTTACTGCATTGCCAGATGGAAAAGGAGGAGGGAAGCTTTGATTTTTCCCGGGTAGTTGATTCCCTGGCAAAAAAGCTGGTCCTTCGCCATCCCCATGTATTCAAAGGAGAAAAGATTGAGGGTGCTGACCGGGTCCTGGCTAGGTGGGAGGAGATAAAGAACGAAAGTCACGAATATGACACCGTGAGCCGGACTGTAAATGCGGTTCCAAAATCTTTTCCTTCTCTTCTCTACACGCAGAAAATACAGAAAAGAGTTGCAGCCGGCAATTTCCCTCTGCCGGATACCCGGGAAGAAATTGATAATATAAATAAACTTTTTGCACTTTTCACAGAAGAGCCGGAAAGGGATAAAAAAGAGCGGATCTCAGGCAGAATTTTGTTTTCCGTTGTAAATGCACTCAGGCAAGGGAAAGTTGACTGCGAGGAAGCATTGCGGCTCACTGACAAGCAGTTCGTGAAAATATTCAACGATTTTGAGAAATTAGCATTGCAAAAGGGCTTGACTTTTGATATAATGGACCTTGTCACTATTGAAGAATTGTGGAATCAGGCTGAAAGGGCCTGAGACAATTTTAATCAAAATCAGGAGGTACTCATATGACAAAATCAGAATTGGTCGCCGCAGTGAGCGAAAAGGCCGGGCTCACAAAGAAAGATGCCGAGAAAGCCGTTTCAGCGATGCTGCGGACAATCACAGAAACTCTTCGGAAGGGTGACAAAGTCAGCTTTGTAGGCTTTGGGACTTTTGAGGTCAAGGAGAGGGCAGCCAGGGCAGGGCACAATCCCCAGACTGGCGAGCCTATGACGATAGCGGCAGGTAAAGCACCTCGTTTCACAGCGGGTACAGCACTTAAAAACGCCGTAAACCGGAAGTGAATTTTGCAAAAGCCGATGCCCGCGGGTGTCGGCTTTTTTGAAAGGTCTTATGAGAATAGATAAATTCCTCAAAGTATCCAGGCTGATAAAGAGGCGCACCGTGGCAAATGAAGTCGCAGATGCAGGCAGGGTATGCGTAAACGGCAAACCCGCAAAAGCCTCTTATCAGGTAAAAGAAGGGGACATTATAACCATAATGTTTGCGGAAAAGCCGCTGAGTGTAAAAGTGCGGGCTACCGAGAGCGTAAACGGCAAGCGGAACGCAGGCAGTCTCTATACCGTTATTGATGAATAAGCGCTTTGGTTTTGCCTTGTAATCAGCATATTATATTAAAAAACCGGGGATGCCCCCGGTTTTTTTAATTCCGATAATGTTGTCCCCGATTTTCAGAGTCTTTTAATTAAAAGCGTTTGAAAGATATTTATAAACGATTTTATATAATATAATTGAACAGTAAATCCTGCTTTAATTTTATATCTGGAAATTATATTGAATTCTGCTAAATTGTTCATTTGCTAATTTTTTTGTTGTTAAAAATGCCGAAAATGCAAATAATTTACCATACCCTCTTGAAAAAAAAAAAAAAAAAGGATAAAATTTTACATAGCGGAATAAAATTGTTCCGGACAAATTTATAAAGGAGGTTTTCCCTTATGGAAGAAAAAGGCAAAAAGATAGGGATGGTTAACCTTATCGGCATGGGCCTTGGCGGAGCAATAGGCACCGGCATTTTCGTATTGCTGGGCGCCGGAATTGCCTACACGGGTCACTCAATAGTCATAGTTGTGGCTGTGGGATGTTTCTTCATGCTTTTGGCGTATTGGTATCAGGTTGCCATGTCCTCAATGTTTGTGCTCAAGGGCGGTGCTTACTCCATGAACCAGATGCTGTTCAACCCGCTCTTTACGGGTGCAAATGCCTGGATGACGGTCCTGGGGGCTTTTTCATATGCATCATACGCAGTGGCTCTCACCGACTACCTGGTGGTTGTCATCCCGGCACTTGACGGGTACAGGACGCTGGTGGCCTTCATTGTCATGACGCTGTTCTTCCTTTCAACACTTGGCGGTTCCAGATTTGTGACATTACTTGAAAACTGGGTCACATGGCTTCTCATCGCCGCCATAGTACTCTTTCTGTTCTTCGGCCTTCCGAAAGTTAATTTCGGAGAGTTTTTCCGGAGTACAGACGAAGCCGGTCCTTTCTTCTTGAACGGAATCAGCGGGTTCTTTGCGGCAATTGCCGTTATGGGCTGGGCCTGTCAAGGTACTACGGGTGGCATAGCCTATGCTGCGGTTACCGATAAACCGAAGAGGACCATTCCCCTGTCGATAATCTGGGTCAATGTGCTCCTTGCCATTATTTATGCCCTTATGGCTCTGGTGGCCTCCGGTGTTTTGCCTTATTCACAGACGGCCGGACGGAACATCTCCGTCACTGCCCAGGCCATAATGCCCGGTGCTTTCTTCACCTTCTTCGTGGTAGGTGGAGGAATTGGAGCCATAGCATCCTCTGTTCTCGGCGGTATCGGCGGTATGAGGTATCCTCTCATCGCTGTTGCAGAAGACGGCTGGCTTCCTGCTGTATTCAAAAAGCAGACAAAATCCGGATATCCTTGGGTTTCTTTCCTGTGCTTTTACATTGTCTCCGTGTTCCCGATACTCACCGGTATGAGCATTGAGGCCATAGTGTCCCAGGTTATGATACCCACAATGATATTCAATATGTACCTGAACTTCTCTGTGGCAAAAATGCCCGAAAAATTCCCCGAGCAGTGGGAAAAGAGGAGTATCAAGATGGGCAAAGGCTTCTACAAGGCTTGCTGCTACCTCGGTATAGTGGCTGATGCCGTAGTGGCTTTCAACCTCTTCAGGGACCTGAACCTTCAGAACGCAATAATCTGCGTGGTTCTTGTCGCTTTCCTGTTTGGCATGTCCTATCTCAGGCTGAAGCAGGGTGCCGTCTCCAAAGAGACCCTCGATGCCCGCAGGCAGGCAGTTATCGAGGAAGCTCTGGAGACAGAGTAATCTTCTATTTGCTTTAAACAGAAAGCTGTATAATTTTTCCTCAAGGTCGCCGCATATAAGCGGCGACCTTTGTTTTTCTTCGCTGGAAATATCCTGTTTAATGAAGATATAAATTGATGGGTGGATTAAGTCAATAAATTGCATAAATAAGTATTTAAGTAGTATTGCAACCTGCGGGATTTGTGTTGTATAATTTCTATTACAACAATGTTAAGCAGTCAGGAGGCGGATAATGTGAAGACCCGGTTAAAAAAAATCAGGCTCCGCACATTTGCCTTTATCCTCCTTCTTGTATATCTGGTGGCCAGCTTTATAAGCTCACAGTTTCAGCTTATGACAAAAAAGAGAGAGTACGAGAATACCGTCCAAAAGCAGCAGGAACTTCAGACTGAGGTTGACCGGACCCGGGCCCTGCTTCGGGAGGGAGCTGACCGGGTTTACATTGAAATGGTGGCCAGGGAAAAGCTGGGATACGCTAGGCCGGGTGAGATAATTTTTGTGGACATTCAGTCCCAGTGAGATATAAGGGGGGTTCGCCCCTCTTTTTTTATTTTATTAAAAAGTCTTGCTGGTCATTTCTGCGATTTTCATTTGCGGAGGTTGAAAAATTCTCACGAAAGAGTATAATATAAATTGTAGGCAATCTGATATTGCCGTCAAAGAAACTTCACTCTCCGGGAAAATGTAGATATGGAAAAGGATAAGAAATTAAAGAGAAATATACTGATTGTGCTTGCTGTTGCCGCCATTGTTCTCGTGTTCGTCTTTGCCAGCTGTACCGGGAGGCTTTTTAAGAGTTTCTCAGGTATTGACACCGGCTTTTCCGATGAGCCTGAGGGGGAATACTTCGCGATCATCCCCATTTACGGCACTATTCAGGCGACTCCGGAATCCCCTATGAGTTCCACAAGCTATGATCACGCCGAACTTTTAAGCTATATAGACGAGCTTATGGAGGACGAAAACAACAAGGGAATACTTCTTGATGTGGATTCCGGCGGAGGCACGGTTTACCACTCAGATGAGATGTATCTGAAACTTATTGAGTACAAGGAGACCACAGGTCGCCCCATTTCCGCCTATTTTGAGAGCACTGCTGCCTCGGGAGCGTATTACATCTCCTGTTCTGCGGACAGCATTTCTGCCAACAGAAACTGCTGGACCGGGTCTATCGGGGTGATAATCTCTTATATAAATTACAAAGGGCTCTACGATAAACTCGGCCTTGAAGAAATAATTATAGCCTCGGGGGAAAACAAGGGCATGGGTTCCTCCGCGGGACAGCTGACGGATGAACAGCGCCGGATTTATCAGTCCTTGGTGGATGAGAGCTATAACAGATTTGTGGAAATAGTTGCATCTGCAAGAGGTATGTCAGGCGATGAGGTAAGGTCCCTGGCCGATGGCAGGGTATACACGGCAGCTCAGGCACTGGGTAACGGGCTGATAGACAAAATAG
>CAZYZR010000044.1:0-11983 GCA_964651945.1 uncultured Oscillospiraceae bacterium
TGAAAAGAAAAATTCCGCCCGCCCGGGCCGCCGCCCCCACAATTAGTAAAGCAGAAGTTAATCGATAAAAATTGGTTTTTTGAAGGTCGCGGTCGTCCCACAATGCGGTAAAAACAGTTAAATTACACTGGCCGGGAGATTCTTTAATCCTTTGATCTGAAATGACATCAGATCGATCGGTACCATTGCAGGGGGCCGCCGTCCCTCTGCGATAAACAGAAAATTTTCAAAAACAAAATAAAAGTTTTCGGATGCCGATTCAAGCCGGGTAAAGCAGTGGCTGATTCAATTGGTATTACATCCCGGTTTTTTGAGGGTCGTGGCCACCGCCCATTGCGTTGCGCAATTATCAATACAAAGCGGCGATGATGACGCACTCCCCGACCCGAAAATGGGTTCATTAAAAGTCATTGAGGAAAAATGAGAAAAAAATCCGCCCCCTTTATCGGAAGCGGATACATATTTAGAACAGTTGTATAAATTCCACCTCATTCAAGGCTGCCGCTGCCTTCAGCCTCGGCGATTTCGATATTTTCTCCGGGTTCCCCGGTGTCGGGCTCTGCAGTGGCTTCTGCCGGGGTTTTGTCCCTCTTTTTTTCGCCCCGGGGCAGCGAGGGCTCACCGTGGGTTTTCCCCGCTTTGCCGGATTTTTCCCCATTATGGCTCTTTGTCCGATCCGGGGACGGGCATTTTGGGGCCGTCTGCTTTTGGGGAGAATTTTCGGATTTTTTGCCTTTTTCCGCTCCCAAATTTTTCCTTTTGGCATCGGTTCCGGCTTTTTTCTCCTTTGCCCGATGTCTTTCCCGCCACTCTTCCAGGGCTTCTTCCCGGTGTCCGTCCCCCCAGGACCGGGCCCTTGTGGGGTTTGCCAATACGGTGTCGCGCAGGGAGGCCTTCAGCCTTTTGCAGGAGGCTTTGAAAGTGAAATACGTCATCCCGCCGCCTATGGCCATTCCGGCTATGGGGATCCTTCCGTTTACCGCCCAGGCCAGCATATCCCTTGCTATTCTGGCGTTTATCCACTCGGTGACCCCGGCTATTATGGGGTATACAGCCCCTGTGGCCACGACTCCGCCGCCTCTCTCCATACCCACTGCCACGGCCCTTGCCAGGGACCCCAGGGCTCTTCCGGAGCCGAACCGCCCGTACATAGCCCCCAGGGCGAGGATCATCACGTTCATAGTCTCCTTGTCCGGCTTTTCGCTGGATATTTTGATCTGCGGGAAGCCGTAGAGGTACAAGAGCTTCTGGGCAGCGTGGAGGGTGTAGCCGTAGTACTGGGACACGTCCGCCACTATTGCGGGTATTGCCAGCACGGAAAAGGGAAGCCTTAAAATTGCGGAGAGACCGGTGACCTTCCTGGTCTCAGACTTTATCACCCTGTCGGCGAAGTAATCCACGTCCTCCGGGGGTATGCCGGCGCGGGCGGGGGTGGTGTTTATTGCCTCCTCCACCGTCTTTTCCGAAAACTTCCCGGACAGAGTCTTCCTTAAAAAAGCAGCCCTGTCTATGGATATCCCCGGCAGGGACATCCCAAGGATAATAAAATCCTCCACGTCCAGGCGGCCGTTGGAGTTTTTGTCCATTGCCCTCACCAGTATGGTGCCGGCCTCTTTTCTGGTCTGCTCCGTGGAATTTTCCGAAGCGGAATTATCCCTGTCCAGTGTGACCACCTCCCGCGAAGTAACCTCATTATTATACCACCGCAAGTGCGGGGGTGCAACCGGAGGGGAAATGGACAAGAAGGGAAAAGATTCCCCTTTTGCCGCGGTGAGAAAAGCGGGAAATAAATTATTTGGAAGAGCAAGAAAAAAATAAAACCCCTGCCGGGAAAGGGCAGAGGAAATATTTTTTATGCCTTGTTTTTGCCGGGGCTGCGTTCTTCGGATTGCCCGGTTTTCACAGCGGTCATCTTCGGATTACCCGGGAAATTTTAAATTATCTGATTTATAAAGAGGAGGTCATTCCCGCTTTTCTTCCAGGGCTCTGAGAAGGAGCTTGTGGGCCTTTTCGCAGATATCCAGGTGGGATTTTATATCTTTCAGCTCCGCTTTGTCCGTGCCGTTCAGGTAGAGTTCCTCCTGTTTGTCTATCAGATCCTTTATCGTCCGGTAGAGCTTTTTAAGCACGGGGACACCGTATTCCGATCTCTCAGATCCCCGGGGCAGGTTTTGGCAGATCGAGATCTGCAAAGCCAGGGTCTGACTGTTTATCTCGTCGTCCCGGAAGAGGACGCTGTTGCCCACTGACACTATCCGGCCGGAGCCCGCAAGACCCAGAGCAGAGCTGCCCAGGGCAATTGTCGCAGTGCCGCCTGCCATTCCCAGGCCTCCCGCGGCAAGGGAGCCGCCTCCCATCATAGCCAGGCTGGCGCTGGTAAGTGCCGCGCCGTGAAGTCCCGCCAGGGAGGGACCCGCAATCGCAACCGCTATCCCGGGGGCAAAGGCCAGTCCGATGCCGCCGGCCACCGCCGCCGCTGCCAGGCTGCTAATCACAGTCCTGCCTGCCTTCCCTGATATGTAGCTTACCGCGGCCCTGTAGTTCCTGAGAAGCTTTGCGAAACCGCGCCTGTCGATTACCCCCTGCTTTTCGCAGAAAACATGTTCCACATACCCGTTGTCGAATTTCAGGTTTTCATACCTCTCCTCACCGCTTTGGGCATAGGGGTTTGTGAGGTAAATTGTGAGAAGGTCCCGGTACAGTCTGGGCTTGTCAAGGTCTCCCGAGGCTGCCAGGGAGTCTATGTACCGGCAGATCCCATCCCCGTACACCGTGTCCTCAGAGGTGAATCTGCCCAGTTCCCACCGGGTTTTGAGGGACAGGTCCCGGGCAGAGGAGGTCTTTTCAATGTCGTACTCCACCGCCCGCAGGAGCAGAGATTTGAAAATTATGACGTTTTTCTCCGTCGCCATCGCGCCGTCACTGTCAAGGCTGTCGCCGTAGGAACTGAAGAAATCCATCAGAACCCGCCGCTTCCGCTGCTTTATCATCTTCAGGTCGTTTGCGAAGTTGAAAGCAAAGGACACAACCCCGGCAATGTTAAGGTTCAGCACCGTCTTGAGCGGGTCAAATCCCGCCTTGATCGCCCCTCCTATGGTGGAAACTGCCATAAATGCCCCGGAGGACACGGTCAACATCCTTGTCAGTCTGTAAGTTCTCTTTTTCAGGATCCCGTCAAGATCTATCCGGAGCAGGGCATCGGCACCGGATAGATCCAGGCTCTCCAGCCGGAAAATCACCTCTCTCACCGCGTAAAAAGCCCGGACGATGCTTTCGTTCAGGAGTACCGCAAAGCCGGAGTTCGCATAGTTTTCGCTTATTCCGACCTCGGTTCTGAAATCAAACCTCACCGGGTTCCCCCCGTCTTTTAACAGGGTGCCGTTAAAGAGCTTTGAGGCCAGGAGGGACAGGGTCACATCCCCGCTTTCCCCCCGGAATTTTATTTTCCCCACCCCCGGCAGGGCGGAGAGGGTTTTCAGAGCCGACAGCATGGGCCCGGGTATTCCCGTTCCCCGCCCGGGGTTTTGTGAGGAACCCGCCATGTCGCTGACCAGGTGCAGAAGCCAGCCGAATGTGCCCTTGAATATTTTTTCCCTTGGGGTGGCGCCCAGGAGTTCGCTGTCCTTTACGGACCTGCTTATTATGTTGCCCTCCGTGTCGGTGCCGTAGACTGTGCCTGTGAACTGGGTGATAAGGGAAAATACCAGCCCGGTCAACGAAAGGTGATGGGAAAAATCCCTCACGTGGTGCCGGAGCCCGCCTCCGAAATCCGGGGTGAGCCGATCCCGGGGGGATCTGTATTCCTTTTCAAGGTAGCTTATGGAGTCCCGCAGATCCATATCCTTGCCGCTGGAAAGCTTTGCAATTAACTTCACAACACCGTTAACCGCATCCGACCCCTGCCCGCGCAGGTCGTCCAGGGATTTCCCGTCCTTCAGGGCAGTGTCCAGGGCAGCGGTGAGCACCCCCGAGGACGCGGCGAGAACATAGTCCCACCTGTCGGGGGAATTCCGGGTGAAAAATTTCACCCCGCTGTCCTTTAAATCCTCATCGGGAAGCGGGGGAGCGTTGTCCCGCCCCGCCACTTCCGGCAGCGCATTAAGCGGCACGGGCCGGAAATTGAATGTCACAACCTGCGTATCTTCCCGCCGGGAGTTCTGCAGGATGTCATCAGAGTTGTTCATTTTTGTTGCCTCCGAAATTTAATTTTAAATTTATTTTATCACAGGGTTGGGTCCCATACAAGCCTTGAGATGCGGCGATATTTTGCGCTGGGGAGTCAAGGGTTACCTCTAACTTCTTTTTTCACTGCGGCCCCCGAGGGCACCGGGCGGACGTAAAAGACGCTGCGGCAGAGCCGGCGCACCCGCCTGCCCGCTGTTTTTGCCTTTGCCGGGTCGTCGAAAATCCCGAAGACCGCGGCCCCGCTGCCGGTCATGAGAGCCGCCAGGGCCCCGTTTTCCGAGAGTGTCTTTTTCAAAGCTCTTGTCTGCCGCACAATTTCCTTTCCCGTGGCGGCCTCCAGGTCGTTTTTCATATTCCGGCAGCACAGGGGCAGATCCCCCTTTTCCAGAGCGGAGAGAAGGCCGGGGGTCCGGGGAGGTAAGGTGAGTCCCAGCTCATCGTAGCCCTTGTAAGCCCGGGGGGTGGAAGACCCCAGAAGGGGCATCGCTAAAACTATTCTGCAGGGGGGAAGAGCCGGACATGGGGACAAAATTTCCCCGCGGCCGGTGGCCCTCTTTGTGCCCCCCTGAATAATAAAGGGCACGTCGCTGCTCACCTTCCGGCCTATACGGCAGAGTTCTTCTTTTGAAAGGCCGGTGCGGTACAGCCTGTCCAGCCCCACAATCGCCCCCGCCGCGTCCGCACTGCCCCCGGCGAGGCCCGCTTTTATGGGTATTTTCTTTTTTATCCGGATCTCCGCACCTGATTTTATTCCCGTAAAAAGAAAAAATTCCTCCGCCGCCCTGTAGGCCAGGTTCCCCCTGTCGGTGGGTATGTACCTGGCGTTGGAGGACAGGGTCAAAGACCGGGACTTTTTCACGGTCACGGTCTCATACAGGGAGACCGTCTGCATTGCGCTGTCGATTGTGTGGTAGCCCCCCTCTCCGAGGCCGGTGACGTCCAAAGTCAGGTTAATTTTTGCCGGGGCAGACACGGTGACCTCCCCGTCAAAGGTGCGGGGAGGAGATTTCCGGGTATTTTCCGCCGAATAATCCGGGTCCCGGACACTTTTTCGATGGGACGGGGCGGTCCCCCGGGATTTTTCCGGCTCCTCTGTGCACCAGCCCGTGGGAACCCGGGGGCCCGGCCCGGGCGGCGCTTTACGCCTGTTTTCTCCGGGGTCGTTTGTCATATGTTGAAGACCCCGCTTCTCTTTATGTCTATGGCCTTTTCGGGGCACATCTCATGGCAGCAGAAGCACTTTATGCAGTTGTCCGGGTTTATATTTGCCTTGCCGCCGGATATGGTTATTGTGTGCCGCGGGCAGATCCCCCGGCACTGTCCGCAGCCTATGCACTTGTCCTTGTTTATCACCGGGCGGGGAGCCAGGCGCCTCTCCACCCCGGGAGTGGCCCAGCGCAGAGGCCTGGGCACATTGTCCGAAAAATCCACCCGATAGGACCGGGGTCTTTTGAAATCGGGTATCCTCCGCCGCAGTGCGGCATCCCCGTCTATCCGGGAAATGTCCGCCCGGGGAGGACACAGGCCCCTGTCGATCCGCCGGGAGAGTATGGGGAGCTCTGAGGGGTCAAAGCCCATTATCCCCGCCATGACCAGGTCTATGGCGAAGGGGTCCCTGCCCCCAAGGATCAGCCCCAGCTGCCTGGGGTTCCCCCCTGCCGGGCCGTCACCCTCCATACCCAGTATTCCGTCCACCAGGGTGAAGGTGGGGTTTACCGCCAAGCACAGGTCCACCATCATCCGGGCAAAGTTCTCCTTTTCCGGGAAGCGCATGTGAAACTCCGCCTTTTTGAGCCCCGGCACAGTGCCGAATATATTCTTCACCGCCCCGGTCATTCCCGTCATGGCGTGGGTCTTGAACTTCCCCAGGCTTATTATCACGTCGCTCTCCCGCCGGGGCTTTATCACCTCAAACTCCTTTAAAAGTTTCCCGTCGGTCTTTATCGTCACGGATTCCTGCTTTGTGTACAAGTTTACCCCCTGCTCCTTTGCCACCCGGGTAAAGCCGCAGGAGGAGTAGTTTGAATTCAGGACTATGGGGTTTACGGGCCCTCCGCTGGAGTCCGCCAGGGTTATGTTTTCCGCCTTTGCCCCCATTTTTTTCAGCGCAGTTATCGCCCGGGAGACAAACCGGGGGTGGGTGGTAACCGCTTTTTCGGGTTTTCTGCCCGAGAGCATGTTGGGCTTTACCAGGATTTTAGCGTCCCGGGTTATCTTTTCCCCCAGATTTTGCTCCAGTATGGGGAGGATAATGTCCAATATCTCCCCCTCGTCGTACCTTTCGGCCTTTCTTATGTATACTTTTTCCATAATATTCCTTTCACACGGGGCTCACCGCCCCGGCACATCCCCTTGCAGGTCGCAGGTTTTCCCCGGGGGTTTGCCAAAGGGGGTTTCGGATTCAGGGAGTTATCTGCCCCTTTTCCCCGGAGAGTTTTTTCAAAAATCTGTCCATCCTCCGGGTGGCCTCCATAAGGTGGTCCAGGGAGTAGGAGTAGGATATCCTCACAAACCCCTCCCCGGCCTTTCCGAAAGCGGAGCCGGGTATCACCCGCACCCCGCCCTCTTTGAGAAGCCTCTCGCAGAAGTCCCAGCTGGACAGCCCCGTGCCCCTTATATCAGCAAATACGTAAAATGCCCCCTGGGCGTTGTAGCAGGGAAGCCCTATCCCGTTGAGCTCGTTTATCAGAAAGCGGCGGCGCATGTCGTACTGCCTTCGCATGTTGTCTATCTCGTCGTCGCACTCGTTCATGGCCACCACTGCGGCGTACTGGCTTGTGGTGGGGGCGCAGATCACCGCCACCCGGTGGAGCTTTGCCATAGTGTCTATTATCGGTTTCGGCCCCAGGGCGTACCCCAGCCTCCAGCCGGTCATGGCGTAGGCCTTGGAAAAGCCGTTTATCACCACGGTCCTGTCCCTCATACCCGGTATAGAGGCGAAGGAGACATGGTGGTACTCCCCGTAGGTGAGTTCCGCGTATATTTCGTCCGAGAGGACGAATATCTCCCTGTCCCTTATCACGTCGGCTATGTCCAGAAGGTCCCCCTCCTCCATTATCGCACCGGTGGGGTTCCCGGGGAAGGGGAGGACGAGTATTTTGCTCTTTTCGGTTATCGCGGCGGAAAGGTCCCGGGCGGTGAGGCGGAAATTGTTCTCCTGTTTTAGGGGGATCTCCACCACCTTTGCCCCGCAGAGCTTTGCTATCGGGTCGTAGCTCACATAGCAGGGGGTGGGAAGGAGGACCTCGTCCCCGGGGTTCAGCATAACCCTGAAGAACATATCTATACCCTCGCTGCCCCCCACGGTGACCATTACCTCCTCCGGGGTGTACTCCAGGCGGAAGCGGCGCCTCTGATAGTCGCAGATGGCCTGTTTCAGCGGCAAAAGCCCCAGGGCGGGGCTGTACCAGGTCCTGCCCTTTTCAAGGCTCTCTATCCCGGCCTCCCTTATCCTCCAGGGGGTCCTGAAGTCCGGCTCCCCCACCCCCAGGACTATGCAGTCCGGGGTCCGGGAGGCCATCATTGATATTTTTTCTATGGGGGACAGGGGGATTTCGTTTATTCGGGTGTTGAAATATTTGGTGTAGTCAGTCATAGGGAGTTAAAGCCCCTTTCGTCCTCGTCCTCTCCCCGGAAGATTATCCCGGACTGCTTGTAGGGCCTGAGGACAAAGTGGGTGGCGGTCTCGTTCACGTCGTCCATAGGGGACAGCCTCTTTGCCACGAACATTGCGATGTCCTGAAAGGACCTGGCCCTTATCTCCACCAAAAGGTCGTAGCCGCCGCTCATGAGGGTGACCCCCTCCACCTCGTCCATACTGGCTATTGCCATGGCGATTTCGTCAAAGCCCTTCCCCTTTTTCGGGGCTACTTTCAGCTCGATCATCGCCCTGACCATCTCGGTGTCGGTCTTGTCCCAGTCTATCACCGCCCTGTAGCCCTTTATTATGCCCTGCCGGGTCCGCTTTTCTATCATCCGGGAAACTTCCTCCCGGGTGGTGTCCAGCATGGCTGCCAGCTGTGCCGGCGTGAGAGTGGGGTTCTGCTCCAAGAGTTTCAGCAGTCTCTCCATATTGTCCTCCTTTGAGTGAGTCCCCGGCTTTTGCCCCGGGGGATTTCAGTTTTTGTCTTAAAATATCGGTGTTCCTTCCGGTTAATTATAAATTGTTTCGGGGAATAATTCAAGGCCGGGGGAAACAAAGGAGGGTGGATTGGTGTGGACGAAGAGGGAATTTTCCGGATTCGGGATGGGAAATTTTGAACTTTTGGAAGGCGGGGAGGATTTTTTATTCCGGAAAAAACCGGGAACCCGCGCCTTGAAAAACCCCCGGCCTTGAAAACAGGGGGCAGAGAGGATTTTTATTATGTGCTTTTTTCATATGCGGGGAATAATTCCGGGGAAACAGCGCCTTGAAAAGCCCCCGTCTTGAAAACGGGGGGCGGGGGTGGTAAAATTTATCCGGCTGAAAGTCAAATTTTTTTGCGGGAAGGTGCGCATTTTGAAAATATACAATGCTGTTTTTTACACAAAGCCTCTGGACGTGGAAAAAAACCTGGAGAGGGCGATGTCCCGGCGGCGGGAGGCAGTGGAAAGAAAGGCGGATCTGGCGGTTTTCCCCTGCCGGTGCCTGTCCGGGGAGGACCTGGGAATTCTGAGGGGCAGCGGGGATTTCCGCGGCATGTACAACCGGGGGATAAAGAGGCTGTCAAAGGCCCTGGGGGACTGCGTCCTGGCCCGGGACTATATTGCCCGGGAGGGGGGCTTTGTTCCCGCTTTTTACAAAAACGGAGAGCTTATCAAAGAGAAAGAGATCTCCCTGGGGGGGCTTAGGGTGAGGATTGTGCAAAGCCCCCGGGAGTGCGCCCTGACCGGGGCGGACCTGTACGTATACAACTCCCGGCGGCCGGTGGTGGCGGGGCAGAGGCCATTGCTGAGAAGGTTCCTTGCCCGGGCGGCCAAAAAGACCGGGGGATCGGTGGATGTGAACCTGGGGGGCCTGGGGCGGACCAGTCACCCCTATGTGTATATGCCGTCCCTGGGGTTTTTCACCCCCCGGGGCGGGGATATGACAATGGACCGGGGGCGGTACCTGAATGCCGAAAGGTCTGTCTGCCGGGGAAAAAGGGGACCCGGGGAGGAGAATGCGGATCTCCCGCCGCTGGAATTTTCCCTTCACTACTGCGAAAACCCGCTGATCCCCGCGGAAGTGGGGGAGGAGGAGTACTGCCTGGACCTGTTTTCTCTGCAGACCAAAGCCCTGGGAGACAGGCTGGGGAACCTGGGTATGAAGAGCGCAGTGGTGGCCCTTTCCGGGGGGCTGGACAGCGCCCTGGCTCTGCTGGTGACGGTGAACGCCTTTGACAGCCTGGGGCTGCCCAGGTCCGGGATAAAGGTCATTACGATGCCCGGGTTCGGGACCTCCGGTACCACAAGGAAACTGGCGGGGGAGCTGGCCCGGGGCCTGGGGCTGAAACTTTGGGAGGCGGACATAACGGACTCCTGCAAAAAAGCCCTGGAAGACATAGGCCACGACGGAAAGACCCGGGATGTGACCTTTGAAAACGTGCAGGCCAGGATGAGGACTCTTTACGGGCTCTCCGTCGCGAATATGACCGGGGGACTTATGGTGGGCACAGGGGACCTGAGCGAGGAGGCCCTGGGGTTTTCCACCTACGGGGGAGATCGGCTGGCCTCCTACAACGTAAACAGCAGCATTTCAAAGACGGTGATAAGGGCTATGCTGCCCTATGTGACAAAACTTCCCGGCCTTTCGGGGGCGGGGCCACGGACGGAAAAAATACTGTCCATCCCCGTTAGCCCGGAGCTGGTGCCCCACGGCGGGAAAATACTCCAGAGGACAGAGGACATCCTGGCCCCCTACAAGCTGGTGGATTTTTACACCTACTGCTTTGTGGTGGCGGGGCTGTCCCCGGAGCGGACGAGGCAGAAGGCGGAGGAAGTCTTCGGGGAGGAATTCCCCCCCCGGTATTTAAAGGAAAAAGGGGATATGTACTACTCGAAGTTCATAAAAGGGCAGTTCAAGAGGTCCCGGGCCCCGGAGGGGGCTGTGCTGACCCACGCCCGGCTTTTTGGGGACAGGAGACTGCCCAGCGACGGGTCCCCCGCCCCGCTGATATCTTCCTTCCGCTTTGATGGCGGGGAGAGGTAATCCCGGCGGTCCGAATTTTTAATGCCGTTCCGTGGGGTTAAAAGGATTTGAGGGAAGCCCGGCGGGGGTGAGAAAAAATCCCAGTGAGGGGATTTTTGCATTTTCCCTTTCTGAGGAGGGAATGACAGAAAAGTTTTCCGGTTTAATGCCGTTCCGAGGGCTAAAAAGGATTTGAGAAAAACCCCGATAAAGGTGAGAAAAATTCAGCCCGGGGGCGGGGATTGATATTTTGTCCGGTTAATGTCGGCTTAGAGAAATCGGAAGGCGGGAATTTTTAATAAAAGTATTTTATAAAAATTTCCCCTTGAGGGGGGGAGATGAGATAATTTCGTGTTTTCCGGCAGCCTAAAATAATTCGGCAGAGGAGAATCCCAGGGAGATGATTGCAAAAATCTCCCTTTTTGGTGTGGAAATGATCCCGATGTGTTGACGGCACCCGGCATTTTGCAGGGTTTTCGGAAAGCGGGAATTTTTAATAAAAATATATTAAAAAAATTCCCCTGCGGGAGGGGAAAGGAGATAATTTGGGGCTTTCGGCCGCCTTAAATGTTCAGGAGGCGGAATTTTTGGGGGAAAGATTGCAAAGGGATTCAGCCTTATGGAGGGGAAAAGGGAGATAATCTGATGTTTTCTGCCCCTAGGGGACTTTGAGGCGGAATTCAGAGGATTTTCGAGGGGAGGATCGGCTAAAAAAGGGTTTATCCGGAAAATTTAAAAAAAGAAGACCGGAAAAAGCAAAAACCGCGGAAGGCCGCGGTTTTACTTTCTCTCTGCTCCCGTATTATTCCGAGACGATTGCTCCGGTGGGGCAGGTGGCCTCGCATGTGCCGCACTCGATGCAGGCATCGGCGTCGATGACGTATGTGGCATCACCCTCGGTGATGGCGCCCACGGGACACTCAGCGGCACAGGCGCCGCACTTGATGCAGATATCGGTGATCCTGTATGCCATAGCAG
Organism: uncultured Oscillospiraceae bacterium; assembly: GCA_964651945.1. Lineage (GTDB taxonomy): Bacteria > Bacillota > Clostridia > Oscillospirales > Ruminococcaceae > RGIG3102. The sequence goes on from CAZYZR010000044.1 coordinate 11,312, forward strand.
TAACCTCCATTCCGTTACAGACATAAATCCGTACCCGGCACAAAGCCGGTACTACACAATAAATTCTACTATATTCCCCCGGTTTATGCAAGTACTTTGTCAAATGTCGGGGCGGACCTTGTTTTAAAAGTGCGGAAAGGGGAGATTAGAATGTTTTTGTCTTCAAAAAAGAGGGGCCCGGTGGAGAGAAAAATAATCTTTGCCATTAAAAAAGGGAACCGGAGAGGGCAAAATGACTATGTCGTCACAAAAATACGGGTCCGGGAAGAAAAAAATTAAAAAAACAATTGACAAATTAACTTGTTAATTTTATAATTATACCCGAGGTTTCAGAGTCCCATTGCCGCAAAAATTTTTAAAATTTTGCGGAGAAAGCCCGCGGACCGGGAAAAACAGCGGAACCGGGGGATTGTCCCCTGAGGCAAAAAACTATCCGTAAAACGGGGAAATTTCGAAATTTCCGGATCATGTCATTTTAAGGGCCCGAAAAAGGGGGTAAAACAGGGCAAAAAACAGGAGGTTTCGGGAGATGATCCGGGAAATCCGGGGAAAAACCGGGCAAAAATAAAAGCTTAAGCACATTTTTGCATAATGTTTCCTTGTTTTGCCGTCTGCAGTGGTTATTTATCCGGCAAATAACTATTGCATATCGTTCTTATAAAGGATCAACGC
>CAZYZR010000045.1:0-1513 GCA_964651945.1 uncultured Oscillospiraceae bacterium
TTTTCGCTGACTTTTTCTATCACCGTGTCGGTGAAAATCCCCCAGCCCGCGTCCCTGTGGCTGTTTGCCGCATGGGCCCTCACCGTCAGGGTGGTGTTGAGTAGCAGCACCCCCTGCCTTGCCCACCGGGTGAGGCAGCCGTAGTTCCGGGGCATTTTTACCCCGTACTCGTCCTCTATCTCCTTGAATATGTTCTGAAGGGACGGGGGAGGGGCCACCCCGGGCTTTACCGAGAAGGCCAGCCCGTGGGCCTGCCCGGGCTCGTGGTAGGGGTCCTGCCCCAGGATGACCACCTTGACCCGGCTGTAGGGGGTGTATTTCAGGGCGTTGAATATGTCGTACATGTCCGGGTATATAGTCCTGTTGAAGTACTCGTACTTCAAAAATTCCCTCAACTTTAAGTAGTACTCCTTGTCAAACTCCCCCCGGAGCACCCGGTCCCAGTCGTTGCCGATATTTACCATACGCACCTCTCAAAAAGCGAATTTTTCGCGAGAATGGGGATTTACCGGTCCAATGTCTCCTTTACCAGCTTCAGAATCCGATCCGGGGAGGCGGGTCTTTCGGTAAAACCCTGGAAAAGCCCCTTTTTGCCTCCGCCCTTGCCCCCCAGGTTTTCGCATATGTGCTTTCCTATCCGGTTTGTGTCCGCGGTCCTCGCCGCGACGCAGAGCCTGGGGTTTGCCCCCCGGGGCGCAGACATCACCACCGATATCTCCGCCCTTTTAAGCAGGAGGGACGCCAGGGAGGCGGGGCCCGAGGAGGTCATATCCCCCCTCACCGCCACCCGGATCCCGTCCTTTACGGGCACGGTCCGGGCCAGGCTCTCCGTTATCTCCTTTTCGAGTTCCGAGACCCTGCTTTTGAGTTTTTCCGTTTCCGCCATTCGGGAATTCACTGCCCGGGTTATGTTGTCCAAAGGGGCAGACAGGGCGTGGGATATCTGGTAGCAGTCGTCGCTCCTCCTCTTTAAAAAGTCCACTGCCCTCCTGCCGCAGTACAGGGTAATCCTGACCCCTCCCTTGTAGTTCTGGAATGCGGGGGCGACTATTGGCCCGGCCCGCCCCGTGGTGGCGGTGTGGGTGCCACAGCAGGCGCACAGATCACTGTCCCCGGCTTTAACCAGCCTTATCTCCCCCGAGAGCCGCTTTTTGCTCCTGTATTCCAGACAGGCGGGGTCCTCCGGGAAAAAGGCGGTCACGGGCTTGTCCTCCCACACCGCCCGGTTGCAACGGTCCTCTATTTCCTTTATGTTTTCCCGAGTCAGGGGCAGGTTAAAATCCACGGTGGTCTCCTTTTCATTCAGGTGGAAACCCACGTTGTCGCAGCCGAAGAGGGAGTGGGCTATTCCGGAAAATATGTGCTCCCCCGTGTGCTGCTGCATAAAGTCAAAGCGCCTGTCCCAGTCTATTATCCCCCTTACCCTGCTGCCCCGGGGTATCTCCCGCCGGCAGTAGTGGACTATTTTCCCGTCCCTTTCCCTGACGTCGGTGACGGGTATCTCCCTGTCCCC
>CAZYZR010000045.1:1613-9250 GCA_964651945.1 uncultured Oscillospiraceae bacterium
TTCCCGCTCACTCCCCGAAGGGCAGGCGCCAGACGGTGGAGCCCAGCAGCTTTCCCGCCAGGCGGGCCGCTGACCCCGGCTCCAGATCAAGGCTTGTCTCGGGGAAGAGGGACATAAGCTCCACTGCGGCATTCCGTGCGGTTTCCGGGTCTGTCACCGGCCGGGGGAGGTAAAACTCCAGCAGGTTCCGGCTCAGGACCCGGGGGAGAGCCCCGTATTTTTTTAAAAAATATCCGGCCGCTGCCCACTCCTCCCGCCCCGGCATCCCCGGACCCACCGGGAGCCTCCGTGCCTTTGTTACCGGGTCGTCCGCCGGCAACAGAGCCAGGGTGCAGGGCAGGGATCTGTCCCCGAAGTAGTCGGTAAAGCCCCGGAAAGTGTGGACGGGCTCCTGCCGGGGCAGGTCTTTGCCTGACAAAAACCGCCTCCACCCGGGGCCTGTGTCCCTGACTTTTTTCCTCAGTTCCCGGACTTTCCTGTCCATAAGCGCCTCCGGGTCCGGTCCCCCCTCCCCGTATCCCGGCTCGTTCCGGGACAGGGTGCGGGTGAGCCTGCCGTTTATCGCCACAATAAAGGGTATGGTGCCGGTCTCCCCCGACTTTGCCAGCCGGGAGAGGTACAGGCCCTGCAGGGAATTTGTCTCCCCCCTCCGGGGCTGAAAGGTGCACTCGCACCCCAGTATTGCGGATATCCTGGCGTGGGCGTACACCGGGGAGCGGTATGCTTTTCTGTCACCCTCCCCCTGCTCTGCCAGCCACATTCTGTACCTGCCCTCGATTACCTCCGAAAGGCCCCGTACGTAGTTTTCGTCCCAGGGGACAAAGAGGTACTCCTCGGTCTTCATGCTCTTTTCCTCCCCCGGGCTCACTCCCAGGGACCTGCAGGCGAAATTGTCCACGTCGGAAAAGAAGGTGTCTATGTAGTCCTCGGTGAACCGCAGCCCCCTGTCCGAGAAAAAGTCGCTTCTCAGCTGCCCTTTTATGTAGGAGCTGTACCGGACTGCGGCCCTGAGGTCAAAATCTTTTTTGTGCTTTCTCACCGCGTCCACGATCTTTTTGTTGGAGTAGGTGAAGGGGGAGGAGATGAGGAATGAGTTTATCGCCCAGCCTATGTAAACCGCAATGTGGCTGTAGGCGTTCATCGGGTCCACCGGCAGCCTCTTGTCCTTTATTTTTTCCAGGTGCCTCTCCCCGTCCTCGAAAATTTTCCCCCGGGGACCCTTCTTCCTCTTTACCGCGCTGGTCCTGGAAGGATCGCAGAATTTGAGCTCCCCCTCCGGGAACTTGTCCAGGAGCCGGGAGACCCCGGAACGGGAGAGATATTCTATCTCGTCGGGGTACAAGGGGACAATCTGGTAGAACACCACCCTGTCGCCGGAGGGCAGAGGGCAGAAATTTCCGCCGGGGAAATCCCCGCAGGCCAGAAGGACGCAGCCGGAAAACCCCACGCTGTCATCGTAGGTCTGCCCCTCCCCCAGGTTTATCGTGTGACCCCAGCCCAGCCAGTAGCCGTCATCCGCCGGAAGCTTTGCCACGGACCTGAGAAGGGAGATGGGCCAGTACCATCGGTCGTCCTCCATATCCTCCTCCGTTATCTTCCACCAGGAGGGGAGGCAGATTATGTACTCCGCCCTCTCTATCCCCTCCTGCATAAGCTGCGGGGGTACGTTCATCCTCTTTGCCCCTGCCCCCAGGGTGGCAAAGGTGTAGTAATCCCTCTCGGGAGTGGGGGGAACTATGTATATGTCCACCCTTATCTCCCGGGGGTCCGGGTCCTCTATAAACGTGGGAGCGTCCCCGAATTTTTCGAATATGTGGTCCCTCACCCGGTCCTCCTGCCGGTAGGTGTAGAGGTGAAGAGGCCTTTTTCTCTCCGCATTTTCCCGCCTTTGCCTTGCCAGCAGCATTCTGGCGGTGAGGAGAACCCTCCGGGCCCACCTGTCCCCGGGCTGCCCTTCCCGGCCCCTTCGCGCGTACTCCAGGGCCTTTTCCCGGTTGCCGGGGGTGGCTGTCAGGGCATACCCCATCCGGGTGTAAAACGCCGGGTCCCCCTCCATATCCCGCCGGTACTTTTCCAGCACTTTTTGGGATCGGACCGCGCACCGGGAGAGATAATCCGGGTCCCGGTCCCCGTAGACGGAAAAATCCCTGAGACAGCGGGACAGCCGGGCGTCCAGTTCAAAATCCCTCTCCTCCCGGGGCACCCGGGATATCAGATCCAGGCATTTGGCGTAGTCCTCCCGGAGCCTGTACTCGCCTATGGTCCTGAGAAGCTCCCTCTTTTCCTCAGATGTCAATATTCCACCTCAATTCTCCACCGCCGGGTCTATCCTCTCCTCCCCGGAAAAGACAAGACAGTGGCAGACGTATTCCAGCGCGGTCCTCTTTTCCGCCAGTGAAAGGGTGAGGGGCCTGGAAATTGTTTTATCCTTATTGTAAATTTTACTTGTTATTTTACATTTAGTAAATTTTTCGTCGGTGTGGACCGCGGTCTCCAAAAAGCAGTCCTCCGGCAAAAATCCCCGGCAGATTTCTTTTACCAAAGGGTGCAGGGGCACACAGGAGTAAAAGTAGTTGAGATACTGTCTCTCCATGACGAAGTCGCTGTCCCCGGAGAGAATCCGGGCGGTGACGGCGCTGCCCGTCCTGTCCTCCGGGTCCAGGAAGCCGGTGAATTTTTCCCGAATGGGGCACAGGTTTTCGTAGATAAAATCTGCGGAAAATTCCACCCGGACTTTGTCCTGCGCCCTGGTGGCGCCTTTTGTCTTTTTTGCCCGCAGGACTTTGGCGGAGGCGGAAATTCGGCCGCTCCGAAGGAAGGGGTATATCCCCGCGCTCTCCCGGTAGCTCAAAAGCCCTATGGGCTTTTCCCCCCGAAAGACCCGTATCTCCCGGGCGCTGTCCGGGCCGGTGAGGGGGACTAATTCCAGGCTGTCCCCGGGGGAGAGGGCCCGGGCGGCCTTTGCATCCAGGTCGTCCCCCTCGGCTTCTATAAGGTATTCGGCTTTTAAAATTTCCATTGGCGGCACCCGCAAAATTTTACTTGTCTTTTTATCTTACCACCCCGTGGGAGATTTTGCAATTGAAAAGCCGGGTCCTTTAATATATAATGGTATTTATTCATTAACCCCCTGCTCTGGGGGAAAATCCGGAGGAAAAATATGGATTTCACTGTAAAACTTGCCTCTTACGAGGACCTTCCCGCCGCCGACCGGGTGGAGAGGGAGACAATGGGGGACCATGTGTACCTGTCTGACGCCTGGCACTACTTCTGCAGCCTTAAAGGCGGGCTGGTTTGCGTGTACGACGGGGACAAGATGATAGGAATAGGGCGCTTTACCGTGCTGCCCGACGGCACCGGCTGGCTTGAAACCCTCAGGGTGATACCCCCATATCAGCACAAGGGCGCCGGAAAGGCGATATACAAAAAGTGGCTGGAGATGGCAAAGGAGTACGGCTGCCCCTCCATGGCAATGTTCACGGGGGTGAACAACCTGGCCAGCTCCGGCCTGGCGGAAATTTACGGGCTCAGGACGGTGGCCAGGCACAGGGGGTACCACCTAAAGGACCTGTCCGGAGGGGATGCCCATGGCTTTCACCATGTGTACTGGCAGAGGGCGACAGAGCTGATCCTGCCCCGCAAGGAGGAGTACAACAACTACATGACCTTTAACCGCACTTTCCACAGAGTAAACGAGGCCAACGTCAAGGCCTTCGCCATAGAGGGAAAGGTGTTCGAAGAGGAGGAGTCCGGAAGTTTCATTGTCTGCGGAGGGCGCTTTCAGCAGAACGCAGCTATGCACATAGCGATGATGGGCGGGGATCTGGACAGGTGCATCGACTTTGCGGTGAACCTGGCAAAGGCAGAGGGAATAAAGCAGGTTTCCTGCACTTTTGCCCTGGAAAACCGGGAGCTGGAAAAGACCCTCGCCGCGCGAGGTTTTGTGCCGGATCCGTCTGACATAATAACCAAGGAAGTCGTCTTCTGAGAAAATAGCGAAAACAACGCCGAAATGCAACCTGCTGGGTGCAAAAGAGGGCAGGGGCTTTGCCCGCGGGACCCGGGAATCGCCCTCGCCGCGCGAGGTTTTGTGCCGGATCCGTCTGACATAATAACCAAGGAAGTCGTCTTCTGAGAAAATATCTTGCAGGGCCGCCGTACCGCCGGCCAGGCGGAAAAAGGCAGTGGCAAAGGGATTTTTTGGACACAGGACTCATAAATTGGATTTTGGCGCGAGGGTATAAATGCCCTGTGATATCTATGTGGCGCAGAACCCCGGAAGAGGGGGTTTTGCGGGGATGCCCTCTGCCGGCCTTTGCGGCAAAGGCGTTTGCGCTTTTTTGCGGGCATTTTGCAAAGAGTTAAGGTGCGGGGAAACCGATCCGTATCAAAAAGGGGAAGTTTAAGAGAAAAGTGCGGGGGGATAAAAAGCCCCGGAGGAGGAAATATGGACATTTTGCGGCAGTGCCGAAAGTGGCGCGAGGAGGGGGATTACCGGAAGATAACGGAGGCCCTGGAGAACATACAGCGGCGCACCCGGGATGAGGATATGCGGCTGGCCCAGGCGTATATCGATATGGCAGAGAAAGAGCCGCCGGACAGGGATCTGGCGGAAAAGGCTCTCCGGCTGCTCGCCCCCCTTGAGGAGGAGCACAGGGGGGAATTTCTCTGGAACTTTCTGATGGGGGGCGCATACTGGCTGCTGGAGCAGGCGGGGAGATCTCTGCCCTATTATTACAATGCCCTGGACTACCTTCCCCGGGAGGCCCTGACCCCGGGCAATCCGGTGAAGAAAATGATGGATATGACGGAAAATGAGGCGAGCCTGCCGAATTTCCGAAAGACTTTCCGCGTCCGCACAGAGGAGGCCTGGGAGGAGTTCGGCCGCTGCGAGGGTGAGCTGCGCCGGTTTCTCGACGAATTGGGGGTGGATGTACAGGAAGAGAAGATAACCGAAATGACGGATATCTGCCGCAGGGCCCTGCACAGAGCTTTTTTTGACATATCTTTTGACCTGGGAAATAACAAGGGAAATGAAAATGGAAAATACGAGCTGGTACTGATCCCGGACCGGGACAACGAAAAGTTGGCGGAGCTGTCCTATTTTCAAAAGCACGCCCCCGAAAATGTGACGGACAGGTGGGATGTCCTTGTGGGGCACAAGTCGAATCCCAACATGGCCCTGCGCACCGGAAATCTTGATATTTCAGGGAAAGAAGTGCAGGTATGGGTGAAAACCAAAGGAATAGGAACCTTTTACCTCTCCTTCTGGAGTGAAAAACTGCCCCCGCGCCTGGGCAGAAATGACAGGCTCAGGGAGAACATAGTTTACACCCTGGCCGATCAAATACTTGGGGAGATCCCCCGGATGCGCTGCGTAAAGGGGTATGAAGTGCTGGACAGGCCGCTGAAAGGGCCATATGTGACCCTGGACAGGCTGCCGGAAAAATTAGCCGAAATGGGGGCGGACCTGTCTCCGGACCCCCGGGACCTGCTGGAAAAATACAGCGTTTACAAGCGAAAACCGGACAAGGATCAGGACAGCGACTGGCGAATGGACGTACGTTCCGGCTCCACCTGCTGCCCGGTGACGGTGGAATGTTATAATGAGGATGATGATCTGGTGGTGGACGACCTGGAGGCCGACGGAGCCGTCGCCGGCTTCATTATCTTCCCACTGGACACTTTGAAAGAAAAGCGGAGGATTGCGGACTTTCGCCACAGGCTGGAGGATGCCCTGACCGCAGAGGGCGGGGAGGACATTATCACCCTCACCGGCCACGCCACCGGCCTTTACTGCGGTTATGTGGACTTTATCGCCTGGGATTTAAACACCGTTATCGGCAGGGCAATGGACTTTTTCGACGGAGCGGAGGTGCCCTGGGGGGCTTTCCACACCTTCCGCCGCAATGCCAACACCGTCCTGCTGCAAGAGGAGCGGGATGAGGGCGACCCCGAGGCCTGATTGGGTAAGGGGGAATATATCCCCTGCCCCCAGGGCATTCTCTTCGCGGATTATATTTGTTTTACATTTTGCCTCGTTAAAAAGCCCCTTTTCGGGGCTTTTTTTGTTTTCCGGCGAAAGCGTTGTTTTCACCGTGTTATTAATGCCCCCGGAAATTCTCTTTCCGGGGGATTTTTTCTGAGATGGGAAAATATATTTTAGATGCTCTTCGGAAATCCTGTTTTTTTAAATCCGGCCGCAAAGGACTTATTTTGCGGGAGGTGCTTTTGCCGGCAAATCCGAATTTTTGAAAAGACCCTTTTCGTCGTTTCCCCCGGGATAAATTAATGTTAGGGAGATAATTGGAAAAAGTTTTAATAAATTCTTAATTGTTTGGTCCGTTGAATTTTAATAAACCCACATCTAAAATAAAATAGCTGAATTTATCGCGGGCCTGCCCTGAGGCTGGGGAAAAGCGGCTTTTGACGGAGAGTTTTTTCGCAGCCGGGGAGAGGCCGATTTCGGAGGAAAATATGGATATACTTGTGGCATGTGACCTGACAAAGGTCTATAAGGACGGAAACGGGGAGAGAAAAGCCCTGGACGGGGTGAACCTGAGAGTGGGCAAAGGTGAGTATCTGGCCATAGCGGGGGCCTCGGGCAGCGGGAAAAGCACCCTGATCCACCTGCTGGCCGGGGTGGATACCCCCACATCCGGGAAAATTTTCCTGGGAGACACCGAGGTTACCCGGCTTTCCGGGGACAGCCTTGCCCTTTACAGGAGGAGGCAGGTGGGGGTGGTGTACCGGTCATCTAATCTGCTTTCCCCCCTCACCGCAAAGGAAAATATACTTTTGCCCTTGGTTATGGACAAAAAGAAGCCGGAGCGGGAGTACTACGACCTCCTGGCACGGACAATGGAGCTGAAAGGCAGGGAGGGGCACCTGCCCAGTCAAATGTCAGAAGAGGAGAGACAGAGGGTGGCACTGGCCAGGCGGCTTGTGGCAAGGCCGGACATAGTCCTGGCGGACGAGCCCGCGGGGAAGCTGGACAGCAAAGGCTCCCGGAGGATAATGGACCTGTTGCTGCGCCGGAACAGGGAATTGGGGCGGACAGTGATTCTGGCCACCCACGACATATCCCTGACCTCCGGGGCTGACAGGGTGCTGGTTATGAAAGACGGGCGCCTGTCCGGGGAGGGGAGCCTTAAATGAACGCATTCACAAATTTGTCTTTAAAATACATAAGGGAAAAGAAAGACGCCGCGGCGGTGGCTCTGGCCGGGGTGATTTTGTCCGCCGCACTTTTCACCCGGACTGCCGGCCTTGCGGGCACGGGGATGAGGTTTCTCTCGGACATACGGGCGGAAAAAGGCGGGAACTACCACCTGTCGGTGAGCCTTGACAGCCGGGATGCAGAGGTGGCGAAAAACATCAGCGGAATCAGCAAGACCTACACCCGGCAGTCGCTGGGAGAGTACCCCTTTGACGGGAAAAAACCGCCCCTCCCCCGGGAGGGGAAGGCCCACAGCCGAATTTTTCTCGTGGGAGTCGGCAAAAATTACTATGACAACAGCCCTGTAAAGCGGGTGGAGGGGAAATACCCCGAAACCCGGGGCCAGGTAATGCTTCCCCTGGAGATAAGGAGAGAGGAGGGGTGGAAGGACATTTCCGTGGGGGACAAGGTGTCCCTG
>CAZYZR010000045.1:9350-11886 GCA_964651945.1 uncultured Oscillospiraceae bacterium
GGTGTCCCTGCCGGTAAATTCCCTTCCGCCGGCAGAGGAAGACACCCGGGGAGAAAAGCCCGGGACAGAGAAAAATTCCCCGGAAAATCCGGAGGTCGCCCCGGTGTACACCGTCTCCGGCTTTTACCGGCAGACTGCCTCCGAGAGAAATCTGGGGGATTCATACAGGTTCTACACCCGGGAAAAGGCCGGGTTCACCGGCCCCGTGACCCTGTATGCCAGGCTTTCGGACCCCTCCTCCCGAAGCCGGAGGGGCGAGGTCGAAAATATGCTGGGAAACTTCGGAGAAGTCTGTGAAAACAGGTATCTGCTGCGCTATTGCGGCATAGGCGGTTCCGATTACACAGTGGTCCTGGTGCTGCTTTCCGGGGTGATTGCGGCAATTTCGGCTCTGGTCTCCGGTGCCTTTATCTGCGGCGCCTTTTCCCTTTATGCTGGAGAGATGAAAAGGGATTTTGCCGTTCTGGCCTCCCTGGGGGCGAGGAGAAAGGATATACGCGGGGCGGTGAACACCCTGGCTTTCACCCTTTTGACAATCGGATTCCCCATAGGTGCGGCGTGCGGTCTGGGCGGACTTTGGGCCATATTAGGGTTTGTAAACAGGCAGTACATCCCCGGCTTTTTGTCCCTTCTGGGGGTAAGCGGAGTGAGGCTCAAACTCAGTATAACGCTGCCCGCCATTCTTTCCGCCGCTGCTCTCTGCGGGGCCACGGTGTTTGCCTCTGCCGGTCTCCCGGCCTACCGCGCCTCGAAAATTTCCCCTTTGGAGGCGGTGAGGCCGTCGGGAGGGAAAGAGGGGAAGGTATCTCCCATAAAAGTCCCTCTGGGTGGGAGGATCTTCGGCTTTTCCGGCTGGATTGCCTCGAAGAATTTAAAGAGAAATTCCTCCGGGTACAGGTGGACCGTGGCGGGCCTGTCCGTGGGAGTGTTCCTTCTGATAACCCTCCACACCCTCTGCCGGGTTCTGGGGGAGATGGCGGATACCGCTGCCACGGACCCGGGGTACGATTTCCGGGTGGAAGTGAAGGGAGGCCGGGGCTCCTGGGGGGATATGTACCGGGAGCTCGGGAATATGGAAGGAATAAAGGACCGGACCGCCTACACCGTATATTACGCGGATGCCCGGGTGAACCCCAAGGACCTAACCGGCCGGGCAAACTCCCTTAACGAGAGCAGGGACCACTACACCGTGACAATTCTGCTGGTGGAGGACGGAGATTTCCGAAATTGGCTTTCGGACAACGGAATTGAGTACCGGGGAATCGACTCGGGAGGGTACCTCCCAGTCTACCGGCCCTCCGCAACCCTGATCCCTGTGGAAGGGGGTTATCGGGAGATCAGGACTTTCAGGGACAGCGGGGCCGTCTTCACCCTGAACCTGCCCGAAGGCTCCTTTCCCGCAAAGGTGATGGGGGAGACCGAGGGGCTGCCCTTCGGGACGGGTAAGTATATGGAGGGGCTGATGCCCATAGTGCTGCCCATGTCCGCGGGGGAGGAGTTGGGAATTATGCCGGAGTTCGGCTTCTGCACCCTTGCCTTTTCCCGGTACAATCCCCAAAGAGCCGCACAGATGGCGGAAAATGTCACCGGGGAGTACTACTGTTACACCTATACGGAGAATATAAGGGAGCTGCAAAGGTTGTACAGCCGGCTGGCGGAGGCCGCAAATATACTCTGCCGGGGCTTTGTGGCGATTATTTTCCTCGTCTGCGCAGTGAATATGGCCAATGGGGTTATGGGCGGCATAAGCCTGCGCCGCGGGGAGTATGCGGTTATGCAGACCGCCGGAATGACCGGAGGACAGGTGGGGAAGACAGTGGCGCTGGAGTGCCTGTTTTGCTGCGGCAGGGGCCTTTTGTTCGGGGTCCCCGGGGGAGTGCTGGCAAGCCTGGCTCTGAGATTTTTGCAGTCGGTGGCTTTTGAGAGCCACGAGGGCTTCCGCCTTCCTCTTGCGGCCATTGCCCTGTCAGTCCTGGCCTGTGCCCTGACTGTGGCGGTACGGGGCTTTGCGGGGGTAAAAAGGGTTTCGAAGGACACTGTCCCCGAGGCCTTGAGAAGTGAGGGCCTGTGATATTTAAAGGCTTTGACTTGGAGGGATTTTCGGCAGAAGGAAATTCTTACCGTCGCATCCGGGCCCGGAAGTTTTTGATTATGTGATATTTTGACGATTTTTTGGCTGAAACCGAGGGCCGGGTTATTCCCGGCTCTCCCTTTATATATGAGATTTTGACAATGCTGCGGAGTCTGTAATTAGTTGTAAAGACAACTGCCCATCCCCATAAAAACAGGATTTTTCGGCTTTCTTTCGGGAAAATGGCAAGGATTGCGTTTTTTCGGGAAGGGTATCGGGAATTTTCGGTTTTGTCCGGGGATTGCTCAGTTGCTTTATTAACGGCAATCGGAGAAATGTGCCGGGAATTTTCGGTTTTGTCCCGGCGGTATTCCCCGGAAGGGGGAGACGTCGCAGTCTTCACCCGGGGAAAGGTCCCGGAGGATTTTCCGCTCTGTCCCGGAGTATTTCCTCCCGGTTCCCTCG
>CAZYZR010000046.1:0-10401 GCA_964651945.1 uncultured Oscillospiraceae bacterium
GCCGTGAAAGAGGTAAATTCCAAATGACAGGTCGGAGATTGTCTTTACGGCCTTGACCCCCCCCCGGAGCTTTTCGCTCACAAAGGTGTAAAGAAGGACAAAAGCGCAGAGGGAGGCCGCCATCGAATAGATGTTGCTGTAGGTGAGGAGCTTGTTCCAGAAAAGGCCGGATGACAGGTAGTGCTTCCGGCTTTTCCTAAAGGCCACTGACACGGAGACCCCCAGAATAAGGCCCAGCCGGGGGGCAAATTTTCTGTAATCCAGCTTGTCCTTGTATTTCAGTATTATGTAGCCTATCAGAAAATACCCCAGGTAGTAGGCACCCTCCACTATCGGCACAGGGTAGCTCTTGAACACCCCGTGCCTTCGCAGCTCGTTTGTGAAAAGCCAGAGGAATATGAAAAGGCCGTCTTCCCATGGGCCCATGCCGTCAGCCAAAACTTTTATAAAGGGAAGTGCCAGGTAAATTGCCAGTATCGCATACATAAACCAGAGGAGTGCCCTCTGAGGGCTGTCAAGCAAGTCTATGCCGAAGTGCACCTTCTTCCCCATGGCGTACTTGTCCCAGAAGTAATATATGACCGTCACCCCGGCCAGGGATATGAACCTTTCCAGGATTCTCCTCTTGTTTTTCTCCCTGTCGTAGGGCCTTGAAAGCAGAAGGGCGCCGCTGATCATAAAAAAGAAGGGTACCCCCAGGCGGGAAAGTATATTGAGCCCCAGGGCCGTCAGATATGAGAAACCGCTTATTGAGGCCACTGCCCTGCAGTAGTAGTTTGCGATGTGAACACAGATAACCAGCACTGTGGAAAGCGCCCTTATAAAATTGAGTTTGTTGTCAATCCTGTTCATTTTTCAAAATAGTGAGAAGGACCCCCCCCCGATTCCCTGTTTTATTTTCAAAGGTAAAATCCCGATAATTTTGCCCTGCCGTCTTTTTGCCTCAATTTCGCAAAAACCGGCAAAATATCGCACAAGCGCCGGCAGTGAGCGGCGGGCAAAAAAAGAAAAGGAAAATACAATGCCCATATTTCCCGGAGCCCGGCTCTCCCGTGAATTTGTCCAGCTTTGCAATTTTGCGGTGATATACGCTGTTTTATAAATTTTCCCCACAGGCGGAGGTTAATTTGAATTTTGGAAGCTCAGGCGAGTATAGTCCTCTTTATCACTTTCGTTACCCCTCCCTCATCGCAGGAGGGTGCCCTGCCGGGGAAGGTCTTTTTCAGATCTTCCGCCCCGTTTTCCATGACGTATACAGTCCCCGCCCGGGAAAAAAGGGAAAGGTCGTTGTAATAGTCCCCGAAAGCCGCGGTCTCCTCCCTGCTTACCCCCAGCAGGTCCTGAACATACTTTACCCCTTTCCCTTTGTTGGCAGAGGAGTCCATTATGTCAACCCATATGTCCCGGGACATCTGTATTGTCAGGCTGTCCCCGAATCTTTCCTTCAGGGGTCTGTACAGGTGGTTTTCTATGTCCCCGCTGGAGTCGAAGACCGATACTTTGAATATGTCGTCCTCTACCCGGCCCAGATCCGGGGCGTAGGTGGTGGGGGAATAGTGGCTCTCCATTTTCCTCTGAAAAGCCGGGTGACCCCTGGATATGTAAGTGGTGGTGCCGCTTACCAGTATGCAGTCCGCCCTGTCGATACCCTCGACAAAGCGGGTGATCCGGCCAACTTTTTTTCCGGGGATAAAGCGCCTGGACAGCAGCTTGCCGCCCTTGTAGACGTTGGCGCCGTTGTCGCAGATAAAGTACATGTTTTCCCTGTAGTCCCCGAAAAACCCGGATCCGCCCTGCAGGTCTCTGCCGGTGGCCACCGCGAAGGACACGCCTCTTTTTTCCATCTCCCCCAGGACCTCTTCCAGGTCCCGGGGAGGCTTTTTTTCGGTGGACAGAAGGGTGCCGTCCAGGTCGCTGACCACAAGTCTTATCATATTTTCTTCCCCCTGTATTTTTCGCCGAGATCCCTGAGCAGGTCCTTTGCGAAGGATACTGCCGTCACCAGCTGTGTACGGTAGATAAGGCAAAAACCCAGAAGGCCGCAAAGGCTCACCAGCAGTTTTGCCAAAAAATTTTTTGATAAGATCCGCCGCAGCCCCACCACTGCCAGCATAAACAAGAGACTTGCCGAAGTTCTCGCCGGGCTGTTTATCGTGACGTAAAATTTCTGGGCGATAACGGTCCTGAACAGGAACATGGCTATGTTGGCCCCCGCCAGGGCTATACAGACTCCGTACAGCCCGTACCTTGGGGCCAGAGCCAGGCATAAAGCTATGTTTGCCCCCACGGAGAGAGCTATTCCCAGGGTGTCGAATATGGGCTTTTTGGCAATGGAAATTCCGTATACCGTGGTCTCACTTATTATGGAGTACACCGGCACCAGCAGCATTATGGGGAACACTGCGATCCCGCTGCGGTACTCAGGGCCCAGGAACATGAAAATCAGGTCCTCAAAGCCCAGGATAAGGCAAAGAAACCGGGATATCAGAAAAGTAAGGTAGTCGTGAACCTGCTTTATCGTCTCCTGCCGGGTCTTGTAATTTGCGTATATGTATGCGGACCAGAAAGTGGCAAAGCCCGCCTGCACCAGGGCCACCACGTTGCTCAGGGTGCTGACCATGCTGAATACCCCCCGGGGCCCGTTGCCGATGGTCTTTGAAATGTAGACTTTTGAAAACAGGCTGTTTATCCACAGCATCACCGCAGTGGGGGCCATGGCCAGACCGTAGGGGATTATCTGCCTGTTTGCCCTTGAAAACAGGATTTTGGGGCTGAAAGTTATCCTCCCGCGGTTGGGTATAAGGAAGGCCAATGAGAACAGGGCCATTCCGGAGAGCTCCCAGAGGACCAGGTTGCGAAAAGTTGCGGAAAAAGCCGCCCCCGCCAGGTAAAACAGCTTCGAAAAGAACTGCATCGCCACGCTTTCCAGGGTGTACAGCTTTATGTTGCCGTCCATGCGGTAGAGTATGTTCACATACCTGCCCACCATTGCCATAAAGGCGTTTAGGAACAGAAGGGCCAGGTAAATGTTGTCCAGGGGGTCGGTGAAAAATATCCTGAGGGTCTCCCCGGGGAAGAACACACACAGAATCAGCGCAGTGATCCCCAGGACAATCCGGGACAGACCGAAACAGGCCCCGAACAAACCGTCTTTGTCCAGGGGCCGGGGAGGCTCGTTGAAAAATCTTATAAAGGAGTTGTCCAGCCCCAGAATGCAGATGTTCATAAAGAGGGTGGAGGTGGATACGAATATGTCCACCGGCCCGTAGACATCCGCCGGGACAAACCAGGCTGCCAGGAGCAGAGACGCACCGTAAATCAGGAAGTTCGCCCATGTGGCTATGGAGTATTTGAATATTGACGCCAGGAGCCCTCTCGCCCCGGATGTTTCCTTTTCTGCCATTTGTCCTTTCCGAAAATTCCCCGCCCCGGGGAAAATCAATTTTTCCTGCCTCCCGGGCACAAGCTTTTGCCCGGTGCCGCTTTCTTTGGCATCACGGCAGCGGGGGGGGGGGGGGCCCAAATTGCCACCCGGATCTTTAAATCAGGTGTGCCTGAAAATTTTCAGCAGCTGAGTTCTTTGCCACGGGGCACACAAATAAATGTCTAAACCCGATGTGCATTAAAATTTTTTACAGGGATGCAGTGCTCTGTCGAGAGATACAAGATTAAATATAATGAATAATATTTTATAATACCAAAATTATGCTATTTATATAAATTTTTTTATATTATCCATATACTGCTGCCGCTGTCGCTTTGACACGCGGGTGTTCTTGATGTGGCCGTATATCCTGCCGGCCCATTCGGCCAGGGAGCCGAATACGGTCAATTTCCCCGGGTCTATTCTGAAAAAGTACATAATATGAAGCCCTATCAGGGAAAAGAATTTCAGAAAACTGAAAGACGGGGTAAAGTGGTCAAAGGGCCTCCTGTCCCCCTCGTCCTCCTTTAAAACCCTCTCAAGCACATCCGCCATTCTGATGTAGGAAGGAGTATCGGTGAAATCATAGTGGTAGTCCATCAATGCCTTGTCCACGGGAAAGGGAGGGTCCTTTTCTGAAAAAGACCGGACAAAATCGCCGTAGTTGTCTATGTGTCTGCAGTCCTTGTAAATAACCGGGTCGTACTCCCACTCCACGGGGTAGGGTCTAAGTACGTAGCAGGACTTGCCCGCAAAATAGATCTCCGCTATGGAAGTGGACATCCAGGTGAATATAACATCACAGGCCTCAATCCACCGCTTTACCGAGTAGTCGCTGATCAGGCGGAAATTGCCGTGCTTTGCCGCCATCTCCTCCAGTATCGGGCTGTCCCACTCGCTGGGGTGCATCCTGTATATAAATTCCACGTCCTCTCCCCGGGGAGAGGAGAGGAACCTGTCCACCCAGTCCAGGGTGGTGTTCATGGTCTTCCGGCTTGTGAGCCTGAAATTGTCAAAGCCCACCCCCGCCAGGTCATTGAGTTCCGATATCTCCCGGTCACTCATATACGCAGTGGAAAAAGAAGATATGTAGAGGGCCAGCTTTTTGGCGGGGTCCAGGCCGAACTGCCGGCAGAGCCGATCCCTGTCCTTGTAGTACCCCTTGAACTGAGGCCTCAGAAAGTCCATCTGCACCGGGCCGGTGATTGCGGTGTTTTCCGCCGGAACCCCGTATTTTATAAGCCTCTCCTGCCGCCGTCTACCCCAGCAGGTGTGGGTGGCGTAGGCCGCGGCCCCGCCGCAGTTGAAAAAGGGGCTGTTCTCCTGCTCCTCGCTCAATACCTGCTCCCAGTGGAGGTTTACCACCTTGTTGCAGACCCCCACGTTGTTGTAGACAAAGCTGTTCACAGTCTTGTCGTCGTACATGGCGCTGGCCACCAGGACCTTTGGCTTTTTCCATGTGAAATATTTCAGCTTCTTCGTGTCCAGGAGCTGCATTATCTCAGCGGAGTACCCCCTCTTTTCCAGTTCGGCTTTGAGGAGGGTTATGCTCTCGTACTCCCTGACTATGTGTTCATACAGAATCAAGAAATCAAGTCCCATCCTCTACCTCTCGAACAGAAGGCGGGTGAAGGTGGGCAGGCCCTTTTCCCCGTCCATGTGAAACCCGTCGTAGAACCGGTCGTCTCCGAATTCGTACTCCCCGCCGTACTCGAAGTTTATAACCCGGGAGTACTCCTTTGCCCGGCTTACAAACTCCAGCAGACCGGGGCCCAGGCCCAGCTCGTCCACCACCAGATCCTTTATCGAGCTGTCCATCGGCGGCAGCACGGTATACACCTTTATACCCTTGTCCCTCCGCCCCCGGCACAGGTCAAAATATCTGGCTATGTCCTCTTGGTCGAATTCATACCCCTGACAAGCGGGAAGAATGCTGTCCAGGGCGTATTCCTCCAGGTTTTTTCTGTATTTTCTGGGGCTTCCGTCGGGGTAAAAATAGTCCTCCTTGCCCCAGGAGCCGATGTAGTCGTCGGCCACGTTCTTTTCCCCGCGCAGGAAATATCTTATCTCGTTCAGCATCTCAATGTTGTAGTTGAAATTCAACATATAGGCCAGGGGATTTTCGGCCGTCTGCCTTATCCGGCTCATCCTGTCCTTGTAGTAGTTTTTGTTAAGGGTGTAAAAGCTTACGCTGAAATAGATTGTGTCGATGTCCGGGTTTTCCTCCAGGGCGTACTCCCAAAGGTCCATGCACTCGTTCAGGGCCGCCCCTCCGAAGGACAGGTTTGACACGGGTCTCCCCACGTATTTTTCCACCAGATCCATGTTCAGGTGGGCAACCCTGCTGTCCCCCAAGATTATCACATCCGCCGGGTCCTCCCTGAATTTTCTCACCCTGACTATGGCGCTGTCTGCGGAGTACTCGGTGTTTTTCAGCCCGAAATAGTCATAGGGTTCAAAATATATGAAAATCATAAAATAGACCGCCACAGGCAAAAACACCAGGGCAACCTTCTTTATGAGCCTGAAAACTTCCAAAAATTTAAACCTCTTTTTGCAGTTTAAGCTATTATAATATATATTTCTGCAATTGTAAACCAGCGGCCCCAGCAGTACAGACGAAACCGGAGAAGTGAAAATAAGGGGGGATTGAGCTTGGGGCAATTGGATTTGGAATTTGCGGCAATCCCCCGGTCGTCGGTTATCCATATGGTATGAATTGCTCGAAGGAAACCGCATATATTGTGAACACTTTATTAAGTTGTAAGGGCTGTATTGTAATTTTTTCCTGTTTCATTTATAATATATTTCTGAAATTACAGTTTTTTGGGGGATACAATGGGCAAAAAAGTGCTGGTTACCGGGGCAGACGGATTCATAGGTTCCCACCTTGTGCAGGGGCTTCTGCACTCAGGATACGACGTCACGGCCTTCTGCGCCTACAATTCTTTCGGCACCTGGGGCTGGATAGACACCTTCCCCCGGGAGGAGAAAAACAGCATAAAGGTGATAATGGGGGACGTGAGGGACCCCAACGGGGTGAGGGAATCCCTTAAGGGAATCGGCACCGTATTCCACCTGGCTGCCCTCATTGCAATTCCCTTTTCCTACCACTCCCCGGATTCCTACGTGGATACAAACATAAAGGGGACTTTGAATGTGCTTCAGGCCGCAAGGGAGCTGGGCACACCCAGGGTTCTGGTGACCTCCACCAGCGAGGTGTACGGGACGGCAAAGTACGTGCCCATCGACGAAAACCACCCGTTTCAGGGCCAGAGCCCATATTCCGCCACAAAGATAGGGGCGGACAGGCTGGCGGAGAGCTTTTACCGCAGCTTCGGCACCCCTGTCACCATAGTCAGGCCCTTCAACACCTACGGGCCGAGGCAGTCAGCCAGGGCGGTGATCCCCACTATAATATCCCAGCTTCTCTCCGGGAGCACAGAGATAAAACTGGGCTCCCTCACCCCCACAAGGGATTTTAATTACGTAAAAGACACTGCAGCGGGCTTTATGGCAATCGCCGAGTGCCCCCGGGCTGTAGGGGAAGAGATAAACATAGCCACAGGCAGGGAGATCTCCATAGGGGATCTGGCGAAAGAGCTTATAAGGCAGATAAACCCGAAGGCACGGGTAGTCTCTGACCGAGAGCGCCTGCGCCCTGACAAGAGCGAGGTCAACAGGCTGCTGGGCAGCCGGGAAAAACTGCACTCCCTCACCGGCTGGGAGCCCCGGTACACTTTGGAACAGGGACTCTCCGAGACGATCGACTGGATGAGGGACAACCTGTCCCGCTATAAACCGGATATATATAACCTTTAGGAAGTTTCCGAAATTGTCCAAAGGACAATATGGTTCTTTTTGTCATTTGCCGCGTCAGGATATGAGCGGCATTCTGCGGGGCAATGGCTTTTTCCGGGGAGCCGGTACCGGCGACATTAAGTGCAATTAAATCGCTCCCCGGCAGGCAATATTCATAAAATTCCCGCCACCCGGGCGGGAAATGCGTATCACAGATGGAAAAAATCGCCAATAAAATAAAAAGCACAGCTGAATACATTCTCAAAAGGCCCCTTCTCTTTGCGGGGGTCCTGGGTGCGGTGCTGCTGCTTTCATCTTTTTTTGCCGTCTACTGCATCAGGGTGATATTCAGCCCTCCCTGGCTTGGGCAGGTGCCGGGGTCCCTGACGCTTTTTGCCCTGCTGTACACTTTGTTTTTGCTGTTTTACGGGCTTTACAGGTTGCTTTTCAAAAGGAATGAGCCGCTGTTCTGCGCCCGGATACTCTTTATTTTGGGCGTGGTGTTTACCTTTGCCACCCCTCCGAACCAGGTACCCGATGAGCAGAGCCACTACCTGCGCGGGGTGGAGATGGCCATGGGGCAGTGGGGATTTGACGAACATTTCGTCTTTCCGGACGATGTCAACCTGTTTATTGAGAGCTTCCCCACAATGTACAACAATGGATACCCGGCAAAGCCCGGAAACACAGTCTACAACCGCTTTGCGGACTACTACAAGGGCCTTGAAAATGGGAAGGAGGCTCCCAACACCGGGATTATAATATTTCAGTTTCTGCCATACATACCCCTGTGCGCCGGGATATGGCTTGCAAGGCTGCTGGGTTTTACGGCCCTGGGGGCTTTCTGGGCCGGAAGGCTGGCAAACGTGCTGTTTTTCTCTGTCTGCGCTTATTTTGCCCTGAAATTTTCCGGCAGGTTCGGCAGGATTGTTTTTGCCCTTATGGCTCTGCCGCTGTCCTGCTTTATGTACGCCTCCTGCAACTCCGACAGTGTGCTGTTCGCAATAATGTACCTGATGTTTTCCTGCCGGCTCTGCGATGAAAAGAGGGATATGCACCGGCTTTTGTTTTCCGTCTGCTTTGCCTTTCTCTGCGTATGCAAGGCGAGTTTTGCGGTGTTCTTCCCCCTGGCTTTCCTATTCAGGCCGAAGATGGAAAAACTCAGGATAAAGAGGGACGGCGCAAAGAGGTTTATTTACCTGGCTTTTACTCTTGTGCTGTTTCTGCTTTTGTACCAGGGGATGGGGCTGTACGTGTCCCGGTTTTCAAACTACGGAGAGATCCCCAGGACCATGGCGGACACTGCCCCGGCAGAACAGCTGATGTTTATAATAAAAAATCCTTTCAGATACCTGGCGGTGTTTCTGGACACTCTGATAAACAACGCGTTCTTCCTTTTCAGCGGGGGGACTTTCGGCTGGCTTGACGTGCAGGTGCCTCTGGTGAGCTACCTCACCCCCATATTCCTTATCTTTGCCCGGATGGACAATTCTTATTCTGTGAAGAAAGAGGACAGGGGTCTGGTGCGGCTGTTTTTCCTCTGCTCCGTCCTGACCTACGGGGTGGTTATGACCGGACTGTACGTATCCTGGACCCCGGTGACTCTGCCACAGATAATCGGGCTGCAGATGAGGTATATGCTGCCGGCTTTTGCGGGCTTCTGCCTGCTGCTGGCATATCTTATCAGGAAGAAATTTTCCTCCAGCCCCGGCTCCGGCCTGCCGCTGGAGGCCACGGGGTATGTTTTCAGCATAATTGCGGCCCTTATGATGGCCATGGTGTACTATCTTCCCAGAAAGGCGGTGGTTTTCGTTGCCTGAGGCCCTGTTTGCCTTTGCGGCGGTTCTTCTCTTTGCGTTTTCCATCCACTGCCTGATCGGGCTTAAACCTTCCTTCACCCCCTTTGTGTCCCTGGCTGTCCTGGTGGACACAGTTATGATATTCTCAATGGTTAAGATGCTCAGGGCGGGCACCGTTATATCGTATATTCTGGCCTTCGGTTTTTTTGCCCTTGCGGTTTACAGGGAGAGGGACAATATAAAGGAAAAACTGTCCCGGTTCCTTACTCCTGGAGTGGTGCTTTTTGCCGTCTCCTGCCTTGCTATGCTGCTGTTCCTCGCCATAAGGCAGCCTCTTATGAGCGAGTGGGACGAGTTCAGTTTCTGGGGCACTGCCCAGAAACTTCTCAGGACCAGGGGGCAGATTTACACCTACTACGAGTCCAGCCTTCTGGGCAGGTCCATTCCTCCCTCCCTGGCCGTGCTGACCTATTTTTTCGGGGGAATTGGCACAACCTTTCGCGAGTGGACATGCTTTTTTGCCTACGATGTGCTTCTCTTTTCCTGCTACCGGGCCTTTACCGCGGCATTCGGGAAAAAGCAGCGGCACATGGCTTTTTTCACCTATCTTTTCGGGTTTTTATGCCCATATGTATTTGAGGTATACACCAGAATAATCCACCTGGAACCCGTGTATATGAGCACATATGCGGACATCCCCCTGGGGATCACCTTTGCGGGCACCCTGGCGCTTTTCCTCCTCTCGGAGAGAAAAGGGATCAGGGATCTTCTGCCGCTTGTGCCTCCTCTTATTTTCCTCACCCTGATAAAGGATATGGGGTTTGCACTGGGATGCCTGGTGGTGTTTGTGGTGTTTTTCGACATGCTCTCCTCCGGAAAGGACTTTTCAATACGCAGGCTCAGGGGATTTTTCGCCTCTGTCGCAGGGGCGATTATTCTCTTTCTGCCGGTCATTGTCGCTTTTCTCGGCTGGTCCTACCACCTGGGGGCGGTTATCGACATAAACCGCTTCGAGATGGACGGCGCCACCCAGGTGGGAATGGTGCAGATGATGCTGATGGGAGTGAAGGAGCTGCTTATCGGCCCCAGGAGCGAAAAGTTTGTCACCGTGTCAAAGTACATGATCAGCGCATTTTTCGACTCCAAGCTCTCCTTTTTAGGCCCCGGGGTCATAATTGTCGCGGTAATAACCCTTCTCTTTGCCCTGGCATTTTTCTCCCGGGACAAAAAAGGAAAAATCAGGACAGCCCTCCTGTGGATGGCCTTCGCCGTGGGATTTGTGGGATACTACATATTCCACATATTTATGTACGTCTACGTATTCGGGGACGAGGGGTACAAGCTGGTCAGCTACAACAGGTATATGTACCCCTACTA
>CAZYZR010000046.1:10501-11866 GCA_964651945.1 uncultured Oscillospiraceae bacterium
CCGCAGCTGATAATGGAGTACGGGGGGAGGATATCCCACATAGATTTTCAGATGGAGCGGGACATATACCCCGGCGAGATGGTGGTATACTACACGGAAAAGGACGGGGAGCCCTTCAGTGAAAACAAGAGGGTGTGGATAAAGCCCTCAAAGGATTGGGACAACACCTACACTGTGGACCTGGAGATGAAAAATGTCAAAATGCTCAGGATAGACCCGACTATGTACGCGGGAAACAGGATGACATTCGGCACTTTCTCCTTCAACCGGGAAAATTCCCCTCTGAGTTATTTCACTCCCTCCTATGGGGATATATTCAATTTGATTTTGTACAGCGGCCTTGCCGCAGCCCTGGCAAAGGTATGCGCCGAGGGCCTGGTGATCCTGGGGGAGCGCAGGCGCAAAAGCCGTCCCGTGGACCGGGACAAGTGACTTTTTCTCCGGTTTTTCCGCTTGCCGGCCGGGGGATTTTTGAGTAAATTTTTCGGAAAGGGGGGATATAGTGACAGGGCTAATTCCTTTCGGGTCCATTCTGGCCCGGAGCTTTGTGCTGCACCTGGTTTTTGATATGCCGGGGCGGCTGGCGCCTGCAGTCTCCTTGCTCAGCATGGTAAATCTGCTGGTTATATTCGCCACAATGAACCTTCTGCGCCCGGGGGCATATATCTGCCTTATTTTGCCCTTTGCCGCCCTGATATTCTGCCTTTTTAAATACAAAGAAAGGATCCCCTGCAAATTAAAGACCTTTTTTTCTCCGGCGCTGGTGCTGTTTTTGTCCGCAAGCGTGCTGATGTTCATATTCCTGGTTATAAAACAGCCGATCATCAGCGGCTGGGACGAATTCAGTCTCTGGGGAATGGGGGCAAAGCTTCTGCATATGCGAGGGAGCCTTTACACTTTTTATCCCTCTTCCATGATGCCCACCGCCACCCCTCCGGCTCTTCCCTGTCTCACCTATTTTTTCGGATTTTTGGAGAATGACTTCTGCGAGTGGCTCTGCTTTTTTGCCTATGACGTCCTGATGTTCTCCCTCTTTTCTGTTTTTACCCGGGTATTCGGTGAAAAGAGGCCGGAGCTCACCGTGAGTCTTTGGACAATAGCTTTTATTCTTCCCTGGTTTTTCAGAATAACCGGGCATATGTCCACAATGGACGACATGTACATTTCCACCTATTCCGACATACCCATGGGGATTCTCTTTGCAGCCGGAATAGCATTTTGCTTTTTTGCCGGGAAAAAATATTCCCACAGGCTCCTGCTGAGCCTGCCTCTGCTGTTGTTTTTGAGCTTTTCCAAGGACATGGGCCTGGCTTTGGGGTGTATGGCGGTGTTCATCTCCTTTTTTGACTCCCTGGCCTCGGGAAT
>CAZYZR010000047.1:0-9904 GCA_964651945.1 uncultured Oscillospiraceae bacterium
GACGCTTTCCGGGCCTAAACGGGATAAAGCCCCTTTGTTGACATTAAAATTTTTAGCTGCTAAAATATTTTCCGTTTACTGACGCTCTGCCGTCTTTTAAAAGTGAGGTAAATATGAAAACTGTCGCAGTAATACTCTTTGCGCTGACCTACCGGCTGATGCTTTTAAAGCCCGGATACCGCCACTATGTAGCCCTTACCACTGCTGTGTTGTACGTGATCCTCGGGGCCGTGTCCCTGCGGGATGTGCCCGGGGCGGTGGACTGGAACGTGATACTTATGCTGGCAGGAACTATGGGCACCGTGGATCTGTTCATAAAATCGAAAATGCCCGCGAGGATTGCTGATGCGCTGGTAAACAAGCTCAAGAGCGTTAAGCTCATTTTTGTGGCCCTGGCTCTGTTTTCGGGCTTTGTCTCCGCGTTTATTGACAATGTGGCCACAGTTCTCATGGTGGCGCCGATAGCTTTGGAAATAGCCAAGAGGTTCAATGTGTCGCCTGTCAACACTGTGCTGACTGTTGCGGTATCCTCGAATCTGCAAGGGGCTGCCACTCTGGTGGGGGACACCACCAGCATACTTTTAGGCGGATATGCGGGCATGGACTTTATGGATTTTTTCATAATGGACGGAAAACCCGGGATGTTCTTTATAGTTGAGGCCGGAGCCCTTGCCACGGTCCCCGTCCTGTTTTACATATTCAGAAACGAAAAGGGCAGGATAGATTCCTCCCCTCTGACCCCGGTTACCGACTATTTCCCCACATTCACCCTGCTGGGGACTGTGGGAAGCCTTATTGCCGCTTCCTTTATCCCCGGCAAACCCGCACTGACTAACGGAATAATATGCATAACCTTCTTCGCGATCACAATTATTGTGGAGGCGATAAAGTCCGGAAGCGTGGATTTTGTCCCCGATGCCCTCAAGGCCGTGGACTGGCAGACCCTTCTTCTGCTCTCGGGCCTGTTTGTGGTGATACAGGGGATAACCAACGTGGGTCTCATTGACGACATAAGCAATCTGTTTGTGAGGATCAGCGGGGACAATGTTTTTATTATCTACACTGTCCTGGTGTGGTTTTCGGTGCTGGTGTCGGCTTTCGTGGACAACATACCCTATGTGGCCACAATGCTGCCAGTGGTAAAGGGGATCGCAGGCAGGCTCTCCCTGGATCCGATTGTCCTCTATTTCGGACTTCTGGCGGGCGCCACTCTGGGCGGGAACATCACCCCCGTGGGGGCCTCTGCCAACATAGCCGCCGGAGGAATACTGAGAAGGGAGGGGTACGAAGTTTCGGCGCCTCAGTTTATGAAGATAGGCGTTCCCTTCACCCTTGTGGCGGTTATAACCGGGTATACGCTGATCTGGCTTATCTACGCATGATTTCGCGGATTTAAAAGCTGTTTTCCCCAGAACCCGTCACAGGCAATTTTTGTGCGAATACCGCATTTTTGCGAAAATAAAACGTCGAATAAACTGAATAAAATATAAGCGACAAATAAACATGTCCCCTCCGGCATTTTCCGCAGGGGACATGTTGTTATGTTATTTAATTATTGTATAAACCGAGATAAATAAACAACCGGATCGAAGTGGGGGAAGTTTTTGCTTGTTTAAGATTCTTTTCTCCGCCCCGCACCGGTTCCAAGCCCGCATTTCCCGCTTCAGCGCACGGATTTTTCCTTATGCCGCAAGGCCAGCCTTTTTTGCCCCGGCGACCCTCAATAGGCTATTATAAGTCCGTTCTGCATAGTGTAGAAGGTGGTAAGTCCCCTGCAGTCCACCACGGTTATGTCATCGGTGTCCAGCTGCTCCTTTATCAGCATCGCAGTCAGGCGGGCTCCCACGGGGTTGTTGCAGTGGGAGACAACCACCGGCAGGCCCTTCATAGCTTTTTCGGATTTTATTATTGAGATCATTGCCTCTATTGCGCTGCGCTCGCCTCTTGGCTTTTTAACCACGACGATTTCGCCGTTTACGGCTTTTCCCACGGCCCTTATTCCCAGGTTTGTGGCAACCATTCCGGCGAATCTGCTCATCCTGCCGGTCTTTACCAGGTTGTCATAGCCCCCCAGGGCAAAGATAAGTCCCGTCCGGGCGTTATACCGGGCCATTTCCTTTTCCACTTCTTCGAAGGATAACCCCGCTTCGATAAGTTCCCGGGCCTTCCTTATCAGCAATATCAGTTTGCCGCTGGTGGCCTGGGAATCTATTACCATTATTTTTTTGTCGGGGTAATCTTCCCTGGCCATATCCCGACCAAGCCTTGCGGCGTTGTATGTTCCGCTGAGGGATCCGGTAATGGTGATGCACACTGTGCAGTCGGCCTTTACAAAGCAGGTGTAGAAATCCCTGGGGGAGGGGCAGGCAGTGGAGGACGCCCTCTTTTCCTGTTCCATGGCCTTTAGCAGATCCGTTGTGTCGGTGGTCCCGTCGTCCCTGAAATATTTATCCCCCACCACTATGGTCAGGGGTACCACGTCAAGATTTATATTTCCTATCAAAGTGCCCCCGGCCATATCACAGCTGGAGTCAGCGACTATATTCCATTTCATTGTTTACCTCAGAAAGCATTTGGATTTCAAAAACATATTACACTATATCGGATACAATGTCAAGCGATAACTGATATTGACAAATTCTGCCGTCTGTATTAGACTTTTTTGTGTAATTGCTTTATTTGCCGGGGTGAGGGTATGGACTACGAAAATATAATAAATTTCAGAATGCCCAGATATGAGGAGCTTCCTGCCATAGATTTGTATATAGACCAGGCCATCCAGTACGTGGAAATAATGTTTTCTCCCCTGGAGATGGACGAAAGGGACAGGACTCTTACCAACGCCATGGTCAACAATTACGTCAAAAAAGGCGTTGTCCCGCCTCCGGTGAAGAAAAAATATTCCAGGGTCCACATAGTGTATATAATTATCGCCTATCTGGCAAAGCAGATTTTCACAATCGACGAGATCGCCAGGATGATAGAGATACAAAAAGAGAGCTTTGACATAGTCACCACCTACAACTATATGTGCGAGGAACTGGAAAATATCCTCAGATGTGTATTTTCCGGCAGGACTCCGGAGGAGGACAGCTCCAGGACAAGGACAAAGGACAGGTTTTTTGTCAGGAGCACCCTTGTGGCCTTTGCGGAAAAAATATACGTGAAGAAACTTCTTGCAGACCACCGGTCTCCCCTGCCGGACCGGTAGATGGCACATTTTGCCGTTTCCGCTGTGCACAATTACAAAGCAGAAAAAGCCGGGAGCAGATAAGTGCTCCCGGTCGTTGTTTAAAAAATGTTTTCTTAAAAGTCAGTCGATTATCTTTTTTGCGGGGAAGGCGTCTGTCCTGACCTTTGCTGTCCGTCCGGCTCCGAACAGCATCTCACAGGCTTTCAGGAAGGTGTTCTCTACTTCCTTTTTTACGCAGCAGAGAACCATGTTGTAGTAGTTGTAGGGTTTGCAGTGGTATTTTGCCGCCGCACCGCCTGTGCTGGGCTTTTTTTCCCTGAGAACCGGCTCCAGGGAGGGGCTTCCGTCCCCCTCCACGTAGTTTGAGTAGTAGATATCCGAAAAATTGTCCACGGAGTAGTAGTCCATATAATAGACCAAGGCCTCCGGATCGTCGCTTTCCTTTTCCAGCAGGAGGGGATAAAAGTCCGTGTCCCCGGCTTCATAGGGGCCCTTCCCCAGCCACCGGGCAAATTTCCGGTTCCTCTCCCGGGTCATCTCCTCCTCGGGTATCAGCCTGGTGGCGCCGGTGTTCACCGTGTAAATTTCGTATCCGCTTATGTCAAGGTTCTCCGGCTCCCCGATTTCGGGGTGGTCCATGTCGGCAAAATTGCCAATCAGGGTCTTCCCGTGGATGGTGGAATAGGTGTCAGTGAGGTAGGCGTCGGTGGCAGCGTAGTTTATAAGCCCCCACTGAACCATCTCTGCCAGATCCCGGGGAGTGAACTTCCCTCCCGCGCTCTGGTCGTTGAAGATATAGGCTATAGCTGCGGCAAGGTGGCTCTTTTCGTCCAGACCTATTCCCATTACGGTGGGTCCGTCAAAATAGATGTCCAGGCCGTAGATTATCTTGTTGCCCCTCTGGGCAAAGGCTTCCCGGATTCCGCGCAGAACCCCCATGGTCCTCTCGTACTCGTCTCCGTAGGGCCCGTGCTGGTATATGTCCATATTGTCCTCGCCGGTAAAGTCCTTTATCCTCATTCGGGTCACATTTGTCTCGTTCAGGGAGACAAGAGCCACTAAATCTATGTCGGTGGGGATGGCCAGATCCGCGCCGTCGGAACCCAGAATAATCGAATAGGGGATGGAGTAAATCCGCACTGTCCTGGCCCAGCCATAAGTATTGCCGAAAAACGTCAGGTCTTCAGTCAGCCTGTCCTTCTGCTTTAAAAGGTTTTCCTCCCCGTATCTCTCCGACAGGAGCCGGTCGTACTCACCGGCCTCCAGCTTTTCCTTCAGCTTTTCAACTGTTTTCATACTGCACCTCTTTATTAAAAAGCTATTTATCCGGTTTTAAAATCTAATTTATTATAGCACATAAGGGAATTTTTGGCAAAGGGATTTATTGTCTTCGCTCCTCTTTCAAACGGTGGAAAAATGAAAAGAAGCCGGCAAAACAATATGCTTTAATGCCGACAGGCTGCGAGGATCATAAAAATATATCACAGCCGCAAGAGGCGGGCCGGAAAGCACTGCGGGATCAGGCATCGGAGATGACATAAAACTTTGAGAGGCCCCCCTCTAAACATATTATCGGAGTCCGGACTCAAAACCGGCCTGCTGCATTTGCAGGTGAAAAACCGCGCTGGAAAAATTATCACGGGACAGGTTATATTCTATAAAAGTCAATAAAAATTTTTTGTCCGTTTTAAAAATGATACGGAAAGGAGAAAATATGACAATAGAGATAATAGAAGGACGGTTTACCGGCTGCAAGGCGGAAGACCTGTCCGGGGTCAGGGAAGACGCAAATTCGTCTTTACCGCAAAGACCGACCGGGAAATTTCCCTTGTCTGTCCCACATACCGGGTCCCTTCCCGAACAATAGCCAGGGAGGACGGGTGGAGACTTTTCAGGATCCGGGGTCCGCTTCCCTTTTCCCTCGTGGGGATCCTGTCAGCCGTTTGTGGGCTGCTGGCGGAAAAAAGGATAAGCATTTTTGCTTTATCCACCTACGACACCGACTATATACTTGTAAAAGAGGAAAATTTTGACAGGGCTATCGAAATATTGAAAAATGCGGGGTACAAATTGGCAATAAACCCCGGGCAATAGAAAATTTAACCTGTCATTTAATCGCTTTAAAATTTTCC
This sequence comes from uncultured Oscillospiraceae bacterium, assembly GCA_964651945.1. Lineage (GTDB taxonomy): Bacteria > Bacillota > Clostridia > Oscillospirales > Ruminococcaceae > RGIG3102. The sequence continues at coordinate 5,326 of CAZYZR010000047.1, forward strand.
TGCCTGTTTTCCAAGCCGAAAAAGAGTGAGAGAATAAAACAACAAAGGGGTGCTTTCGCACCCCTTGTTATTTGTTTAGAGAAGTCTCAGTGAATTACCACTCTTCGTTGATGACATACTTTGTCAGCCTGTCGAATGCCTCAACAACAGAGGAGTGCGGGCAAGCAAAGTTGAAACGTGAATGGCAGGGACCATGGAACGGACGACCATCCTGGCAGATAACGCCAACGGATACGCACTTGTTCAGCACTTCGTCCATTGTCTTATGTCTCTTCTCACAGAACTCTGTCCAGTCAAGGAACATTACATATGTGCCCTGAGGTTTCTGGGTCTTTACGAGGCCGCCCCATGTCTGGATGACATCGTAGGCGTACTCCTGGTTGGCCCTTATGACCTTCAGCAGCTCATTCACATAATCCTCGCCGCCGTTGTAGGCGCCGACCAGGGCATGTACGGAGAGGATGTTGGGCTGGTTGTAATGGGTCTGACCGGCAAGATCACGGCATTTCTCTCTCAGCTCTTTGTTGTAGATGATTGAGTAAGCGCCGACAAGACCGGCAAGGTTGAAGGTCTTGGTGCAGGCATACATAGCGGCAACGTTGTCCTTGGCCAGCGGTGAAGCGGACTGTGTAGGAGTAAACGGAGCATCGCCAACTATGAAGTCGGACCAGATTTCATCGGAGATGATATGAACACCATGTTTGACCATCAGCTCTACGAAAGCATTGATCTCATCTTTTGTCCATACACGGCCGGTGGGGTTGTGAGGGTTGCAGAATATGGCGACTTTGATGTTGTTCTCAACAATCTTGGCTTCCATATCCTCGAAGTCCATCCTGTAGGTGCCCTCTTCGTCCTGTTTCAGCTCGGAAAGAACTATTGTCCTGTGAGCGGCATTGACTGTACCGGTAAAGCCGATATACGTTGGGCTGTGGAGCAGAACCGGATCGCCCTCGTTGGTGTATGTGCGGATAACGTTTGAAACGCCGCCCAGTACGGAGTTCTCATAGGAGATAACATCGTCATCATCTATGTCCACGTTGTTCCTTCTCTTCTGCCAGCCTTTGATTGCCTCATAGAAGCCGGTCCCTGCAAGGTCGAAGTAACCCATTGAAGGAGAAGCAGCCAGACGAGCCTGGATAGCAGCTATAACTGAAGGAGCTGTCGGGAAGTCCATATCGGCGACCCACATCGGAATGTGAGAGAAGCCTTCCTGGACGGTAGCACCCGGAATTGGAATCATTTCCCACTTGGTGGAATCCAGTCCGGTACGGTCTACGACTGTTGTAAAGTCGTACTTTTTGACGTACTTTGAATAATCCATGGTTAAAATACCATCCTTTCATTTTTCGTACGGCATGACACTGTGTCTTCCGTATCTTTCGTGTTACATTATACAACAAAGATATTTTTTTGTTAATAGATTATTGTGAAAATCTACATAATGATTATTTTAAAATGCAATTTTTGTGCAACTTTTATCACGGTTTTCCCCAGAGAGAAAATGGGGGTGGGAAAGTGCAAATTTTTTAAAAAATCGGTCACAATCTATACATAAAAAATACATAAGTTGTACATAATCTTTCAAGCCATTACAAGCTTGGCAGGAAGGTGGCGGGAGTGACAGCCCTTGTATTTTGCAACTGCCGCCTTGCCGGCCACGGATCCGCGGCATGGCCCCGGGATAAAAATGGCAATAAAGATATTTTGACAAAGTTTTATGACAAGAACCGGCAGAAAGGTGCCAGGGGTGAAAATTCTGGAAAGGGGAAAGGCCGCAAAAGGGGGCCCGCTGATATTTTCTTTCCGAGGGACGGGGTATTTTTCCCGTATATTTTCGAAAGACAAAATTTCCAGCCTGATAGGGGCTGTTTTCCAATGGATTATAAAATATTTATACAGCTTGCCCCGCTGATATTTTGTCCATTGATTTGCATCCTGAAAAGGCGGCTGACATTTCAAGAATTTGCAGATCCCGGCTGCCCGAAAGGCAGCATCCGATTTAAAATGCAGACAATCCGGAATGCCAGCTTTCCGGATAAAAGGGCGGAAATTTTTAATGTTTATCAGATTTTGCGGATATGCGCCGTGACAAAGCCCCGGAATTTTTCCGGGGCTTGCTATTCTGCAGAAAAAGACCCTTCCCGCCGGGGTGAAATTCGGCCGACGGGCTTTGGCTTCCGGCGGCAACGGCATTTAATGGGTATTAAAATCCCGGGTCCTCTGTCCTGATTTCAGAAGTTTTCAAACCAGGGTGCCATAAAAGCTCCGGCTATTTTCAACCCGGTGGGAAGGGAGGACTTTACCAGTTCCTCCTGCCTTGTGTGAGCCCCTTTCCCCTGGCATATTCCGAAGCACACTGCCGGGACCCCCCTTGAAAGAGGCGAGTTGCAGTCAGTGCTGGCGGCTCCGAAGTAGTACTTTTTGCCGGTGTACTTTTCTCCGATCTCCTTTGCCCTCCGGCACAGCCGCTCCATTTTTTCCCTGTCCACGGGTTCGGCACATGGGCGCTTTCCCAGGACCTGCACTGTCAGTTCTTTGACAAGGGGCCTGTGGGCCCGGCATATATCCCGGAAAGTTTTCTCCATTGTCGCAAGGCTGTCCCTGCTGTCGGAGCGGTATTCGTAGAGCATCTCGCAGTCCTGTGCTATGCTGTTTACGCTGGTGCCCCCGGATATAGTCCCCACGTTGTAGGTGGTCCTGCCGGCAGGGGGGACCTGCACCTTGTAAAGATCATTTATCAGTGAGGACATATAAGCTATGGCGTTGCGGTTGCCGAAGTTCATATAGCTGTGCCCCCCCTCAGTGGCGATTTTCACCGAGTACCTGTGGCTGCCAACGGCGTCGTTTACCACTGCGCCGAAATTGCCGTCAAAGGAAACCAGCTGTTCTATCCTGCCCCGGAAGTCGTCCATAATGCCCATGCTGCCCCTCAGGTTCCCAAGGCCCTCCTCGCCGCTGTTGGCCACAAGCAGAACTCCTTTTTTGGGCTTTATTCCGTTTTCCAGTATGTACTTTGCAATCATCAGAAGGCCGGTGAGGTTCCGGGTGTCGTCGCAGATTCCGGGGCAAAATATTTTTTCCCGGTCCTCCGTCAGCGGAAGTTCCTCCGTGTCGGGGAACACCACGTCCGTGTGGGCCATAAACACCGTTATCTCGTCACACCCGTCGCACCCAAGGGGCAGGACCACATTCATATGGCTGTCTATGTAGCACTCCCCTCCCAGGGATTCCAGGTACTCCTTTACCCACCGGGCCCTCTTGTCCTCGTGATTCGAAGGGGCCGGCACCCTGGCAAGCCTCCTGGTCAGCTCCAGGTGGTACTCCCTGTTTTCCTCCGCGAATTTCAAAAAGCGTTCACTAAGTTCCGTGTCCATATTTTTCTCCTTTTACAGGCAAATATACCTTTGTCCGGTGTCCTTCCCTTTAAGCCCGGGGAAGTCTTGGGCGCACCGGGTTATACTCAGGGAAAAAGATTTTTTTGCCCCTGTACAGGGGATATTTTAGCACACAGGGGGATTTTTGTCATGGGGAGTATTGAAAAATATTGCTTTTTATGGTAATATTCTCAGGATAAAGGCCTGTTATACGGGCCTTAGGGAAAGCAAAAGAGGGAGAAAAATGGACGATTTACCCGACCTGGAACTTGTAAAGGTAACTGACAGGGTTTACAGCCTCCCCTGCTGGGAGCAAAATGACTGGTGCACCCTGGGACTTGTGGTGGGGGACAGGCACACTATGATGCTGGACGCCGGCACCGGGCCCAGGCAGGCAAGGATGTTTTTGGAGAAAATTCGGCAGCGGGGCCTTCCCCGCCCGGATATGTGTGCCCTCACCCACTGGCACTGGGATCACACCTATGGCCTCGCCTGGCTGGGGGATCTGATCTCCTTCACCACTTCAAAGACCAACCGGCTTCTGAAAAACATGCAGGGCTGGGGCTGGAGCGATCGGGAGATGAAGAAGCGCCTTGACATCGGGGAGGACCTGGCGTTCTCCTACCCCCACATAAACGACGAGTACCCGGACAAATCCCTGATTAAAATTGCCTGCGCCGATGTTGAGTACAGAGACAGGCTTAAGGTGGACCTGGGAGGTGTGTCCGTGGTCATGCAGACAGTGGAAAATTCCCACAGTGACGACTGCGCCGTTTTCTACATACCCGAGGAAAAGTGCATTTTCGTGGGTGACACCTGTTACGAGGACCTTTTGCCGAATCAGCCGGTGTACTACGAGGACAGCCACCACAAGATGGTCAACAGCCTGAGAAAGTTCAAATTCGACAAGGTGATAGCGGGCCATCAGCCTGTGATGACCTCGGACGAGCTGTATGTACAGCTGGCGGGAGTGGAGACGGTGAAGAGGGACTGAGTTTTACCCTGCGGGAAAAATTCCCTGACTCCGAAATTTCAATGAAACTGCGGGGAGCTCCCGCGGCCTGTGTTCAGAGCCCATGTTGCGGGAGTTTTAAAGGGAAATCACCCGGGGGAAAGCTCCCTCTGGGTAAATTTAAAAATCAGGCTGAGGGGTTTTAAAGGTGAAATGGATGTGCATTTCCCGGTTTAAAGCCGGGAGGCAG
>CAZYZR010000047.1:9914-11183 GCA_964651945.1 uncultured Oscillospiraceae bacterium
TTAAATTCCCCGAGAGTCCGATATTGATTTTCCCGGATTATCCGGCAAAAATTATTTATTTAATGCTTTACAGAGCAAAATTTATTAAAGCAGCCCCGATTCCGGAGCTGCTTTTTATTTTCCTCTTTTTCATTGCCCCCTCTTTTCACAGAGGTTATCGACAGTGGCGGACAAGTCAAGGGTATGCCATACCATTATCGCCCCGTTCGAGGACCCCGGGGCTATCTGCAGCGGCGGACAAGTCAAGGGTATGTCCTCATCTGTCTGATAAAATTTAACTTTAAAATCATATAAGCAAAGATTTATATAAACAGGCCGGAAACCGCGGCCGTTTTTCACATACAATTTATTTTGATCTCCGTTTAAACCCCCTACGGTTTTTGTGGATTAAAATGACAATGGCAAGGATATGGGTTTAGGTTATAGATATTGATCTAAGTACGAATATAAATATATAAATATTAAATTACAAAAATATGAGCAGATGTGCGGATATAGGTTATAAATATAAAAACAGATATAATTGAAATTGCAAATAGCGTTAAAAAATCTGATTACTTGTCAATCGTTGAAAATTGACAATAAGTTGTCAATTGCCGTCCGCCTGTCTGCTTATTTGTGTCAGGATGATTATTGGGCCAGGCAAAAATCCGGCGACGGGTATATTGTATCTTTGCTTGCCTTTTTTAAACATTTGTATTACACAATAAAGACCTCAGAGATTGGATGTTGCCTGACATTGGGCTATAGTCTTGCTTCTTTATAAAATCATTTATTTCATTTATCATTTCTAACCCCTCCGCTCGTTAAAAAATTAACGATACTCTTGGAATATTCCTCGCAAGGGAAAATTTTACTTATAAAATAATTTTAAAATACGTTTGCAGAAAGTTAAAATCAGAAGCGGAAACCCCGCAGAAAAAACGTTTAAAATATTTTTTAAATAAAATTGCCGAAAGAAAATTTTGCAGAGGGAAAGGCCGCAGTAATATCTTCTTTTGGAATTAATTTTAAAATAAGTCCCCTGAAAATAAACTCGGCGGTGAGAACCCCCGCAGAAAAAACTGTTTAAAATATTTTAAAAAAATTTGTTGAAAGATAAATTTATCAGTGAAAAATCCCGCAGCAAAAATCCACTTTATATAATCGTTTAAAATGAATGCGCAGAAGGGCATCCGGCAGTGAGGATCCCCGCAACGAAAAAGCTCCCTATGAAAAGGGAGCTTTTTCCGGGGAAAGTATATTAAATAAAGAGGAGAAAATTTCTGC
>CAZYZR010000048.1:0-10793 GCA_964651945.1 uncultured Oscillospiraceae bacterium
GCACTCTCGGCATCCCGGAATCTTGTGACACTGTGCCCCAGTTTTTCCAAATTTATCTTTACGAATTCACTTATATTGTCCTCGTCCTCAACGAGCATTATTTTTGCCATTTTACACCTCCTGCTCAAGCAGTATAACCCCTGCCTCTATGTAGTCTCTCTGCTCCTGTGTCACAGAGGAGTTAAAAGTAAACGCAAGTTTTACCGTTCCCCTGGTTACCACAAGGGAGTCCGGACCTTCCTCAATCTTTTCCCCCAGTGCAAGAGATCTGAAGGTAAGAAGAGTGCTGTCGTCCGCAGTGTATTTTACTCTCCGGGCTCCGCTGACTTCATCGTAGGAAATGCTGACATAGTCCTGCCACTCGTCAGGCAGGGGTACGAAAACGCCAAGATTTGCATCCCCTGCCCCGTAGTACTTCCTCTGGGGCTCCCGGGACATAAAGCAGGTCCACTCCATAAATTTAAGATTCTCGTCAGCCGACATCTCGCTGTCTATGACAGTGGGAGTGTCAATGTATCCGTCCCCGTCCACATCCCTGCTTACCAGGTCATAGGAATAGGGCCAGATTTTCTGTACCGTTTCGGGAGGAAGTGCCACTTTCATATCCCCCCGATCAAAGTAGATACCCAAGGTGTAGACCCTGTAATACGGATCTCGGTAATCCACCGCCACAGCCGTCCTCGGCGCAAAATCAGTTTCACTGACCGCCAGATTTGTGACAAAGGCGTTTGCCACATTTATTTCATATGAACCCTTCTGTGAAAGTTCTCCCCCGGGGTCAACTGCCGAAAACACTCTTATCCGTGCCCTCTGGTTGTCGGCATTTACCCCTGCGGTCACAAGATCGGAATACCCGTCCCCGGTGATGTCAAGGGTGAGGAAATTCTGACAGGCCATTGTCCTGACGACTTCGACTGTGTCATCCCCGCAATAATACAAAGAGAGCAGTTTTTCGCTCCGGTCCCGGAAGGTATATGCCACCACAACCCGGGTGCCCTCTTCAGGAGAAAGATCTGCAAATTCAACTTTGTAAATCTCCGTGCCCAGTCCGCCCCCGTCGTATATCACCTGCCAGCCCTCTTCCGCTCTCTTCAGTACTGACATCCTGACATTTGAGCTCCGGGAGGGAGCCTGGTAAAACACAATCCGGTTTTCCTCATCACTTGTGCCAAGGGTAGTTATCTGTATGGGCCGGATGTTCTCTCCGGCTTTGGGATATTTAAGCAAGATATCCCACCCTATGTAGTCCGTGACAGCAGAAACCACCCGGCTTTCCTCAGGGGACAGCTTGGGCGACGCGAGCAGATCAATGACCTCTTCCCTGTCAGCCACACCACAACCGGTGAGCGCAAAAACGAGGCAGAGCAAAAAAGCCAAAAACTTATTCATACAAAGACATCCGAATGGATTTTAAATAATAAATCAAGAATTACTTTCTGCGTGTTCCGCCAGGGGGTCATTTCCCACTCTCGAGAATCTTCACTGCAGAGGAAGTCCCCAGCCTGTCGGCTCCCAGTTCTATGAATTTTTCCATATCTTCCCTTGTGCGTATGCCACCGGCGGCTTTTATTCTGCACTTTCCCCGGCAATGTTTCGCAAAGAGCTCCACATCGTGGAATGTGGCTCCCCCGGTGGAAAATCCCGTGCTGGTTTTTATATAATCCGCACCTGCGCTGCAAACCCGGTGGCACATCGCCACTTTTTCGTCGTCAGTCAAAAGACAGGCTTCTATAATGACTTTCAGAATTTTGTCACCCACAGCTTTTTTTATCTGTCTTATTTCATCTTCCACATAGTCGAACCTGCCGTCCTTTGCCCGGGAGATGTTTATGACCATATCAACCTCGTCCGCTCCCTTTGATACGGCATCTTTTGCCTCAAAGACCTTGGCTTCTGTGGTCATTGCTCCCAAAGGGAATCCTATAACGGTGCATACTTTCACCCCACTTCCCCCCAGGGCTTTTTTCGCCGTTTTTATAAATCCGGGGTTTATGCACACCGAAGCCGTACCATACTTTACCGCCTCGCGACACAGTTTTTCTATGTCAGCAGTCTTGGCGTCTGCTTTGAGAAGAGTGTGATCCACCCTTTTGTAAATTTCACTGTCTGTCATTTTTTATATCTCCCTTTCCGTGAAAATCCGTATTTTTCCAAAACATATCAGCCACGGGTATATCAGATTTTGTATTTAAAACATTTCTCTATATCTTCCACCGTGCCAAGGGCAAGCACCCTGTCATCCTTCATAAAAGTCGAATCGGGCCCTATTGCGGCGTTTATGTCCCCGTTCCTCTTTATTGCTAGAATATTTATCCTGAAACGGCGGCGGACATCAACCTGAAGGATATTTCTGCCCACCCAATCCCGTGGCACCGATACTTCCAATATCACATGGTTATCTCCCAGATCTATGTAGTCAAAAATTTTGTCTGAGCTGTAGGTTATTGCGGTCCATATACCCAGCTGCTTTTCAGGGTACACCACCCTGTCAGCACCGTTCCTCAGAAGAAATTTTTCGTGTACATCCCTCGTAGCCCTCGCTACCACCATTTTCCCGCCAAGTTCCTTGAGAAGGGAAGTGGCCTCAAGGGAGCTCTGAAAATCATCTCCTATAGCTACTATGCAGACATCGTAGTTTCCCACACCTAAAGACGTGAGAAATTCCTCATTTGTGGCATCCCCGATCTGAGCCTCGGTTACATAGGGCATTACCTCGTTGACCCTCTCCTCGCTCTTGTCAACTGCCATAACCTCCTGTCCAAGTTCGCTGAGCTTTCTGGCTATATGGCGGCCGAATCTCCCCAGGCCGATAAGCAAAAAGCTGTTCATTTCACATCACCTCCTATTAATCATCCCACGGTCAGTTTTTCAAGAGGATATTTGGAGCCGGTGGGAACAGCTCCCCTCAGTGTGGCGAAAATCAAGGTAAGTCCCCCCACCCTGCCTAGGAACATAAGGGCCATAAGCACCAGCTTTGAAAAAAGGGAAAGGGCAGGTGTTATTCCAAGGGTAAGTCCCACTGTGCCAATAGCGGAGGCAGACTCAAACATGCACCGCATTACGGGCAGCCCCTCCGCAATGCTTATGGCGATGGAAGCTAGAGAAAAAAGAGATACATACATCATAAATATTGTGGCTGCGTTTTTTATGGTGTCATCTCCTATGCGGCGGCCGAACATGACCGGGTCCCCTTTCCTCATAAACACCGACAGCATTACAGCAGCCAGAACAGCGGGGGTGGTGACTTTCATACCCCCTGCGGTGGAGCCGGGGCATCCTCCCGTCAGCATCAAGAGCACCGTGAGAAACTGCCCACCCTCTGTCATGGCAGTAAGATCTGTCGTGTTGAAGCCCGCGGTCCTCGGGGTAACCGCCCGGAAAAGGGAATAGATAATCCTATCAGTTAAAGTTCCCGAAAAACTGTCGCGTGAAAATTCAAATATGTAGAAAATAACAGCAGGAATCAGCACAAGGCCTGCCGTGGCAGTGAGCACTACCTTGGTCTGCATCCTGTATTTTTTCCATCTGAACTTATTTTCTCGAAGATCCGCCCAGGTGTAAAAGCCTAGTCCACCTATGAGTATAAGGGCCATAGCTGTGAAATTTATCACAGGATTGGCCCCGTAGGAGGTGAGGGACGAAAACTTTCCTTTTCCCCCGCAGAGATCAAAGCCCGCATTGCAGAAAGCTGATATGGAGTGAAATACCGAGTAAAATATCCCTTTCCCGATGCCGTACTCGGGGACAAACACAAAAGAAAAAGCAACCGCACCGGCGAGTTCAAAAAATATCGAAGCTTTTATTATAAACTCTGTCATCCTGACAATTCCGCCTATAGCCGGGGCGGATATTGCCTCCCGCATAGTGCTCCTCCGGGAAAGACCTATTTTCTTTCCCGACAAAGCTGTCAGGGCAAGGCCCATTGTCACTACACCCATTCCGCCGATCTGAATAAGACATATTATCACAATCTGCCCGAAAAAGGACCAGTAGGTGGCAGTGTCCTGCACCACAAGACCGGTTACGCAGGATGCACTGACAGAGGTGAAAAGTGCGTCAAAAAAGCTCCGCCCCTCCCCCGATGAAGTGGAAAAAGGCAGCATGAGCAGTATAGTCCCCACGGAGATAAGCCCCAGGAAACTGGCAATTATTACCTGCCGGGAGGACAGTTTCTTTATTGAAAAATCAGATTTCATTTGAATAATCTCGGGTTTAAGTATTTCAGGACATTTATGGACGGGGAAACGATTGGCGTCTTCTCCGCCGCCTGACAAACAATTTAACAATACATTTTATCATTTTTTTGAAAATTTCTCAATAGAAGCGCAGATCAAATTGTACCGCCCGAAACTCAGTTAATTCCCAAGCCAAATACGGCAAGTGGCACAAAATTTACATCATCCGGGTAAAAACGAATTCAGAACACAAGATCCGTTTCTGACTTCCGGCAAAGTAGATTTGTTTATAATTAATTTAGTTTAAGCTTTATAGTTTATTTATTAAATGCTGACTTCGGAATTTTCCGTGATTAAAAAATTCCGAAATTATTCACAAAAATTATAAAGGCATCCTGCCGCCTTTTTGCAAATTTAAAAACAAAAAGGCGGCATTCCGCCTCTTGTCATTTACTCCTGTACGTGTTCAAGGCTTTTTGCCAGTATATCCCTTACATGATCATCATCCAGCGAATACAGCACTGTTCTGCCGTCCTTGCGCCGCTTGATGAGCTTTGAAAGCCTGAGAGTTTTTAGCTGGTGTGACACTGCCGACGTGGACATATCCACAGCCCGGGAAATGTCGGTGACTCTGAGTTCCCTGCCAAGCAGAGCCAGGATAATTTTTATCCTGGTACTGTCTCCCATTGTCTTGAAGAAATCCGCCAAGGCAAAGACATCCTCCTCAGGTGGCAAGTCACACTTTATATTTTCAACAAAATCCTGTTTATCCGACACAGCGAAGACTCCCTACAATTTAAAAATTTTTGCTTTCTTTCATTATAATTCACAATAATACCCTTTGTCAAACCGGCATTATTGAACATTTGAACAAATTTTAAAATATTTGCTGAGAATATAGGTTTAAGTATTGACATTTAAATTGCGTTAAAATATAATTATGTTAAAGATTGAACAAATGTTCAAATGAACAAATGTAAACAAATTTATGAGAGGTTACCGCTATGAAAAAGACCTACAAAATCGATGTGGACTGTGCAAACTGTGCAAACAAGATGGAACTGGCCACAAAAAAGACCGAAGGTGTAAAGGATGCCGTCGTCAACTTTATGACCCTCAAAATGAGTGTTGAATTTGAAGATGGAAGGGATCCCAAAGAGGTTATGCCCAGGGTACTGAACGCCTGCAAAAAAGCCGAGAGCGATTGTGAGATTTTTTTCTGAATTCCGCAAACAAAATATCAAAGAATTCCTTGAGCTGTGAACTATGACTGAAAAACAGAAAAAGACCCTTGCGCGAATTATAACCGCTTCCGTTATAATTTTGGTTGCGATTGTTCTCCCCGCACCTGACGTGGTGAAAAACTGCCTTTACCTGGGAGCTTATTTCCTTGTAGGCTATGACATACTCAGGAAAGCTTTTATTGGCATAAAAAACAGGCAGGTCTTTGACGAAAATTTCCTTATGGCAGTGGCATCAGTGGGAGCTCTCCTTATGGGGGAGTTTACCGAGGGTGCAGCTGTTATGCTCTTCTACCAGATAGGTGAGTGGTTTCAGAGCTATGCAGTGGGCAGGAGCAGGAAAAATATCAGCCGGCTTATGGATATCCGCCCGGACTATGCAAATATCCGGGGGGATGACGGGGAACTTATTCAGGTCGACCCTGATGAAGTGGAGATAGGTACTGTGATTACGGTGACTCCGGGCGAAAAAGTACCGATAGACGGTGTTGTGATAGATGGATATTCCTCCCTTGACACTGTGCGGCTCACAGGGGAAAGCCTGCCGAGGGACATAGGACCCGGAGATGAAATTATCAGCGGCTGCATAAATATGACAAGCGTGCTGAAGATAAGGACAACTAAGGAGTTTGGCGAGTCGACTGTCTCAAAAATACTGGACATGGTGGAAAATGCCAGCTCCCGCAAGTCCCGTTCAGAGGCGTTTATATCAAAATTCGCCAGGTATTATACCCCCATAGTATGTTACAGCGCCCTGGCCCTGGCATTTGTCCCACCCGTTATACTTGCCCTCACAGGGTCGGATCCGCAGCTTAAAGTTTGGGTTTACAGACGGCTGTCATTTCTTGTTACCTCCTGCCCCTGTGCGCTGGTTATAAGCATTCCGCTGACTTTCTTTGCCGGAATAGGCGGGGCTAGCAATGCGGGTATTCTGGTAAAGGGTTCAAATTACTTGGAAGCCCTGGCAAAAACGGAATACGCAGTTTTTGACAAGACGGGCACTCTTACCAAAGGAGTTTTCGAAGTTTCAGATGCAGAGAGCGCCAATGGAGATAAAGAAAGACTTATAGAAATCGCTGCCCTGGCAGAGAGTTTTTCTCCCCACCCGATTTCCCGGAGTCTTCAGAGAGCCCGGAATGGTCCGTTGGACAAAACAAGAGTAGAGGGCGCTGAAGAAATAAGCGGATATGGGGTGAAGGCATCTGTGGACGGCAGTACCGTTCTCGCCGGAAATGCGAAACTTATGAATAAATTTTCAGTCGCTTTCACTCCGGTCACAAAACCCGGAACAGTGGTTTATGTGGCAGAAGACGGAATATATTCAGGATACATATTGATTTCTGACAAGGCAAAAACCGGGGCAAAAGAGGCGCTGGAAAAGCTCAGGGATGCCGGGGTGAAAAAAACTTATATGCTCACCGGGGACAACGAGGCAACTGCTCGGCGGATTGCAGGGGAACTTGGAATTGATGAATACTATGCAGGCCTGCTTCCCGGAGATAAAGTTGACAAGGTAGAAGAGATAATATCTGCCAAAGATTCGAAAGAAACGCTTGTTTTCGTTGGAGACGGAATTAATGATGCTCCTGTTCTATCCCGCGCTGACGTCGGTATTGCTATGGGAGCGCTGGGAAGCGATGCTGCTATAGAGGCTGCGGATATCGTGCTTATGGACGACGATCCTATGAAAATTCCAAAGGCCATTAAAATTGCAAAAAAGTGCATGGGCATTGTCTGGCGGAATATATACTTTGCAATAGGTGTAAAACTGCTTTGTCTCGTTCTGGTGGCTCTGGGATACGCAAATATGTGGATGGCAATCTTCTCTGATGTGGGAGTAATGATCCTGGCTGTCTTCAATGCAATAAGAGCCCTGAATGTAAAGAATTTATAAACTGCAATATCTGCAGTATACAAATGAATATCGAAAAGTCCCTCCGTAAAGCGGAGGGACTTTTACGTCTCTTTAATATTCCTGAATAAAAGAGAACAGGAATATGAAAAGAATAAAATCGTTATATTAAAAATCTGTAATTCTTTTATAATTTGAAAACCGGATTGACAGTACTGATTTTACTATATCAAAATCTCGCAAAAAAATTCCGTGAAAATTTTTTATACTCGAATTATACAATTCTATTTTGCGTTTTCCGGTTTATTTTCTTGCATTGTGAATTTTTGGACTATAAAACCCAAAAATTTTTTCAGAAGCCGGGCAGTGATACTGCAGCTGATTATCAAGAGCAGACAGAGAGCGGGGTAAAAATACCTTATTTCGAACGACTGGGTATTTATAAGGAATGCGCCGTAGTAGAAAACAGCAGTGAAAAACACAAAGATGTACGAAGAAATATTTTCTCCTTTTGCAAAGTGATAAACAATCAACAGAAGAGCGGCACAAAGAAATACAATCCAAGGCCTCAGGGTATAGAAACCGAGGAGAGAATGTATCCTGTAAAATGCATTTACGAAATCCATCCTCCTGGGACTGTCATTGAATCCGTACAAGCTCATTTTTCCGGCCCTGTCATAGTCATACTCGCCTAAAAACAGCTTTTCACTCACTCCCAAGGTTTTTCCGGCAAATTTTGTCCAGGTAGATACAAAGCTGGCAGGCTCTGAAACCGCAAACTGAAAATACTTTTTCAGCAGTTTTCCCGGCATGCCCTCCCGACTCATTACCTTATAGTTGATCGGGGTGTCGTTAATAAGATAATTTACCGTTTCCTGGTCACTCATCAGAACCGTTACAAAAGTCGAACCCGGTTCTGTGATGTCATCAAAAAAACCTATATATTCGCTCTGTGTATCGGGATCCATTTCCTGTATGGATGTGATCACCTGCCAGACAAACCCTGCTGTGGCGCTTGACATTGTGTCGATGTCCAGGACTTTTGGAATAAGTGAAATCACAGCACATCCAATCGCTATTGCAGCCGAATAGAAGAGCTTTTTTCCCCTGGGAGTTTTTAAAAGGATGTAAACGCCGATGACAGGGAGGACAGTAAACGCGTTTGCCCTGAACCCAAAAGCTACAAATGAAAAGAACGTCAAAAAGCCAAAATCCAATATATGGTCAAATAAATTCTTATCCACCTCCCTTGTAAGTATCAGAATTATGGCAATTATGCCACAGAGAGTGCCTATTCCTGCCTCAATATATACACTGGCACAGTAAATAACAGGACTTGCCGCAAAAAGAAAATATTGAAATATTCTTAAAGGGGCTCCAAGTCTCTTTATCAGTGCAAAAATCAGATAAAAGAACAGACTTGCCTGTAAGAAAGTGTACAGAGCAAAACTTCCACAAAGGTATTTGCTGCATGCCATAAAAAGGGATGGCGTCAAGGTGAGCCAGCACTCCATAGGCTTTTCGGAAGGAAGACCACTAAAAATTGCTTTTATGTGTGGAATTAAATTCCGGGCATATTCAGCCCTGGTATAGGAATCCGAATAAAAAATACCCGGGTATGACACTAAGGTGCAGACAATGCCCAGCAGAAAAGCAGAAAAAATAATCCCCTTGTTCTCGCATAATTCTTTGTAAAAAGAACTTTCCCCTAGACAAGTGAATCCCCTTTTAAAATACATCGCGATTTTTCCGTAAAAACCTGACATAAAACCCCCGGACTAAAATGCAATTTGTAGATAAAAATCATTATAGGTAGAAGTTTAAAAAGGTAAGCCGTTATATGTGACCAGATCTTAATATTTATATAAACACATATGTAAGTTAATCATATTAATTAGAATTGAAAATACTCATTTTATCTGAAAAGGCTGTCATAATCGTATGACCTGTAAAACCGGGAAATCCGGTTTTGCCTCTCTTTATAATTTTCTTTTGTAAGAAGGTACCGGTCTTTTGAAATCCACTCCAGTATGTTCTGATTCACCTGCCGGGAATAATGGAGTGTATCCCTGTAGTTGTCAAGGTCACATATTAGATTGAAATTGTCGAAGAAGCTGAAGAGCTTGATGTTTTCACAATCCAGCAGGAGAGTGGACGCATATTCCATTCCCTCAAAATACTCCGAAAAGCTGCCCCCTCTGATGGCCTCGTCAAAAAACAGTATGCTGTAAGGCGAAAAGAAAATGTAAAAAATCGTGTCCGGGTGCCGCTCTGCCGTGGATATGACATTTTGTTCAAGGCTCTCTTTTATCCTGTCCCTGTCCGAATCGTCAAAGGGAGTTTCCCCCAGTACCTCCGGGCGGCGGGTGTAGGTGTTTTTCAGTATAAAATCGGCTCCAGTCTCTCCCTCCTGCCACCGGCTTCCCATTGCATATCTGTCAAAATCCAGCCCTGTGGATGCTTGCGTGAGTCCTGCCAACCTCCCTAAAATATAGAGGACGACATCCTCGTTTAGAAGGTAATTAATATCGTCAAATAGGCTGCTGTCGTAAAGATATTCCGGAAGATCATCATAACCCACATAATCCTTGTCGACTATGAGGCCCCCCAGATCAAATGCAAAAATTACTTTTTTTATTCCTACATTATATCTGAACGCCCTCTTAAGCTGATCCCCTATCTCTCTGAGTGTTCCTCCGTAAAGAGGAACTTTTACTGATTTCGCCTCAAAAAGTTGATCTGCCTTGACCTTGGAAAAGCTCTCAGCCACAGAGGATCCGGTAATTATGGTGTCATAGTCAAAATTTCTTAAAATCCCGTCGTTCTGGTATCGCTCGTCATAGAGATCGTATTCGAAAAAATCCCTGGGAGGGTGGTAATGAAAAAAAGGATCAATCACATAAACAAGGGCAGCACAGGCAAAGATCATCGTCGCCAGTGACAATGAAAAAATTATAGTGAATTTTTTGCTGTCTTTCATCCGGCTGCCTGCCACAAAAATATCAGATTACAGCTGAAAATTATAGCATATTGTAGGTGTAAAGTAAACTTTTGAGAGATTATTTGGGACTGATGACTCCTTTTTTTCTGCTGAAATAGATTATAAAACCACAACCTTCTCCTCCATAGTTTTTTAGAGTTCAAAGATTAAGTTTTCAAAAGAAAATAGACGGATTTCCTTTATACTCACTGTTTTTAAATTAATAATAAATAAGAAATATGCCAATGGTGCAGCATTTTTTTATTGCAAATATTCCAATGGCATTCAGAAGTATATAGCTAGAACATTTTGGCCAACCGCATTTATTGTTTCAGGGTAAAAATAAATGAATAGTGCCTTCGGTGAAACGCTTATTTATAAAATTTCAATAAACAAAAAAAGACGGCAGTAGCCGTCTTTTTATGATCTTCGGTTTGTCTGAAAGTTTCTGCTGAAGCCGGCAAATTTAAACTGCTGCCGGAATCAGTCCTTGATCTTTGCCCCGCAAATAGGACAATAAATGCTGGAAGCCTTTATAGGTGAGC
>CAZYZR010000049.1:0-6956 GCA_964651945.1 uncultured Oscillospiraceae bacterium
GTTTCCTCCGGCTCAGCCTGTTCCAAAGGAGCCCCCAGTTATACCCTCACCCGGATGGGGCTTGGCAGGGACAGGATAGACAGTGCCATAAGGGTATCCTTTGGTCCTGAAAACACTCCCGGAGATGTGGATGCACTCCTGTGTGCCCTGCACAAGGCAAAGGAACAGCTGCAAAAGGTAAAGAAAAGATGAAGCAGATAATAATGTGCTATGTTGGAGAGATGGCACTTAAAGGGATGAACAAATCCACCTTTGAGGCTCAGCTGACAAAATCCATCAGAAACAGGATAAGACCCTGTGGCAATTTTAAAATTTATAAGGCGCAGAGCACTTTTTACATTGAACCCGAGGACGAAGACGCCGATACAGAGGGAGCTTTTGAGAGAGCAGAAAAAGTATTCGGAATTGCGTCGATTTCAAAGGCAGTCCGGTGTGAGAAGGATATGGACCGGATAGAGGACACGGCTAAAAGGTATCTAGGTGACCGTCTTTGCAGTGTAAGGACTTTCAAAGTGACAGCAAAGCGCAGTGACAAGACCTTCTATATGGATTCACCTCGGATTTGCAGTGAACTTGGGGCAAGACTCCTTTCTGATTATCCAAATCTCAGGGTAAATGTTAAAAGTCCGGATTTGAAAGTGGTAGTGGAAATAAGGGATTACGCTGCTTATGTCCACTCTGAGAAAGAACCCGGGGCAGGGGGGATGCCCACCGGGTCATCGGGCAAGGGTGCAGCAATGCTCTCAGGTGGCATAGACAGTCCGGTTGCCGTATATATGATGGCAAAGAGGGGAATGGAGATAGCGGCTGTGCATTTTGCCTCTCCTCCCTATACAGGGGAAAGAGCAAGGCAGAAAGTTATTTCTATTGCCGAAAAACTTTCCCTTTATACCGGCAGAATTGAGCTCTTTATTGTACCCTTTACCAAAACACAGGAGTACATAAGGGACTATGGGCAGGAAGACCTTTTTACAGTTCTTATGCGAAGGAGCATGATAAGGATCACTGAGAAAATAGCCAGGCAGAACGGGGCAGGTGCCTTGATCACAGGTGAAAGTCTCGGACAGGTGGCGTCCCAGACTTTGCACGCTATCACAGCCACCAACCGGCGGGCCGGTATGCCTGTGTTCAGACCGCTTATAGGTATGGACAAAACGGAGATAACTGAAATTGCAAGGAAAATAGACACTTTTGAAACTTCTATTCTTCCTTATGAAGATTGCTGTACTATTTTCACTCCTCCACATCCCAGGACAAGGCCAAAGCTTGTGCAGGTCTTGCAGGCCGAAAAAGATATGGGAGAAGAAAATCTATTCACACTTGAAAATGAAGCTGCAGAAAAAGCCGAAAAATTGATTATCCAAAGCTGAAAAAGTATTTTTGAGACAAAAGGATGTAATTTTTCATTTTTTCTTTGTATATAAGAGACGACAAATAAAGAACAAATACGCTTTCTTTTAAAGAGTCCGGAACCCCGGAAACAAATCCCTTCGGAGGTGAAACATTGAAAGCTGAAATTATCTCGGTGGGAACAGAGCTCCTTTTGGGAGATATTCTCAACACAAATGCACAGTTTATTGCCAGGGAGCTTGCAGCTCTCGGAATATCCGTATATAACCAGCAGGTGGTTGGGGATAACCCTGCAAGGCTGGAACAGGCGGCAAAGTTAGCCAGGTTCAGGAGCGACATTGTCATATACACCGGGGGTCTAGGGCCTACAGATGACGACCTTACAAAGCAGACTGTAGCAAAGGTTTACAATGACACTCTTGTTTTTAATGGTGAGGTCTGCGATGAGATAGAGAATTATTTCCGAAATCTCGGGAGACCCATGCCGGAAAACAACCGCAAACAGGCCTATGTTCCTTCCAGGGGCAGATACCTTAAAAATGAGTATGGGACCGCCCCTGGCATAGTGTTTGTGGACGGAGAGAAAATGGCCATACTTATGCCCGGAGTGCCGAGAGAAATGATCCCGATGATGCAAAATCAGGTCATTCCAATGCTGGCAAAACTGGCCAAAGGAGTCATAAAATCCCGTTTTGTCGGGGTTATAGGCATAGGAGAAAGCGCACTTGAGGAGAAAATAAAATATCTCCTTGACAGTGAAAATCCCACTATGGCCCTCTATGCAAAGGAGGGTGAAGTAACCGTAAGGATTACTGCCAATGCCCCTGATAACCGGACTGCCGAGGATATGCTCATAAAGGCATATAATCGCCTTTCCCAGGCAGTGGGGGACTGCATCTATGGTGTGGATGTTGAAAATATCGAGACTGCAATAGTCCACAGGCTTTCCTTTGAAAACAAAAAGGTCGCAGTTGCCGAGAGCTGCACAGGCGGCAAAATCGCATCGAGGATAACAAGTGTTCCAGGAGCCTCCCGGGTTTTTACACGGGGTGTGTGCGCTTACACTGAGGAGGAAAAAGAAAAAATACTGTCTGTCCCCGCAGAAGATATAGAGATGTACAGTGCAGTTTCAGCTCAGGTGGCGGGCAGAATGGCCACCGGGATTATGGAACTTACAGGTGCTGATTATGCTGTTGCAACCACAGGATACCGGGGACCATCAGGTGGGACACCCCAGGATCCGGTGGGCACAGTCTATATCGCTGTTGCAGACAGAGAAAATATCTATATAAAGAAATGCTTCTTTGTGGGCGAAAGGCGGAGAGTTACCCATCTGGCCTGTCAGAGCGCCCTGGATATGCTTAGGAGGGTTATTGAGAACCTTCCCATCGAGGAAGTAAGAGTTGAGGAAAACACTGCCCGGATAACTGATGAAAAAGTCGTAAAGCCCAGAGTGTCCTTTTTCAAAAAATTCCTCACTGTGGTAGCACTTGTGCTGATAGCGGTTGTTCTTGCCTTTGGGTATTTATGGTTTAAAAACGATGGCAGCATCAATCTCCCGTTTCTGAGTTTTGACGGAATTTTATCTCAGCTGGGTCTTGGGGCAAAGACTCCTGAAGAGATGGTGGAAAAGAGAAAAGATGAAGACTTTTACGCCGTATCATTTGAGTCCGATACCCTGGACATGCTGGAGAAGCTCCAGAAAAGCGATGAGACTTTGGAAGGCTGGCTTACTTTTAAAAATTCAAAGAGCGAGTATCCTATCTACAACCGGCAGCAGGATGACAAAATAAGATTTCTCCCTGATGGTGTGCTGGAAGATTATGTATACGTATCCGGATTTGACACCGAAAACTTTTTTGATATGACCTCATTGGAGCAAGTGAGAGACAACGCTTCCTTTGTGCTCTTTGATCAGGGCAAATACAAAAATTATCAGATCTTTTCAGTCGGGACATTTTCACAGGAGGATCTTTCCCGGCTTTCCTCCACCGAGAGCAAGCAGGACTACATCGTGAATGCTAGAGCCAGGAGTCTTTATGACGTGGATGCCATGGTGACTGAAAAGACCCCGGTCACATCTCTTGTGCAGCAAGTGGGGGATGGGGAATACATAATAGCGTTTGCGGTCGAAAGCGACAGAACCCACATTCCGAGTGTGGACGTGAAGACTATGAATCTGTATGCGGATTGGTATATGGATGAAAATGGTCTCACGGATGAAGGAGCGGCTGACGCTATTCTATATGCTCAGGAGCTTTACGACAGAGACACTTGGAGTCTTGCCTCCCCGAACCTCTCAGAGGCCTATTCTGAACAAAATTTCCGGAGCACCCCTCAGGGTACGGAGAGTGGGAGTAAAAATTCTCAGGCTCTCTCAGGATCTTCAGTTTCTAACGGCCGGAGCAGCTCATCAAAAGGATCCCAGAGTTCCGGCAGCCAGTCCTCACAGTCTTCCCGCCCCGAAAGTCGGGGTAACACAAACTCCCGGACATCTCGGAGCTCCTCTGCCGAACCTGCACCGGGGCAGGGAGAGGAAATCCTCACAGTAAGAATGAACGGACAGGTGGTTTCGGGTCCCGCTTCGGAGATACTAAGTCAGATTGTAGCGGTGGAAATGACAGCCACTTGGAATTCTGAGGCTCTGAAAGCACAGGCCATTGCCACACACACCTACCTTGAATATGAATATGCCCGTGGGGTCACGGCACCTTCTGTAAACGGCAGATCCAGTCCTGCGGCCTCGGTCAAAAACGCAGTGAGCCAGGTCTCCGATCTCATAATGACTGTGGGAGGAGCCCCGATAAATGCTGTTTACACAGCGTCTGCAGCTGGGAGGACAAATCCTTCGAGCCAGGTTTGGGGTACAAATTACTCGTATCTGCAGAGTGTGGAGAGCAAGTACGACTACAGCTCTCCGGGGTATGAACACACCTACACTTTTTCACTCGGGGATATGAAGAATATATTGGAGAGCGCCATAGGAGTCACTCTTGACGAAAATGACGCTGCAAATTGGTTCCAGGTAGTGGATTACACGGACGGAGGGTACATCCGCAGGCTCAAAATAGGTGATGCCACGGAGTATGTAGCCAGAAACGGAAACACCAGGAATATTACAGGTTACTGGTTCGCCACTGAAATTATGGCCGACGCAGGGCATCCTCTCAGAAGCGCTGCATTTGACGTGACATACCGGGATGGGGTATTCACCTTTGTAACCAGAGGTTACGGCCATGGTGCAGGGATGAGTCAGTGGGGTGCACAGCTTTACGCCCAGAATGAGGGATGGAATTACTCACAGATTCTTACCCACTATTACACAGGGGTCACCATTGGCAAAAAGTAAAGGTTTAATAGATGAATTACATAGATCTGAGGTCTGACAGTGTCACCCAACCCACGCAGGAGATGAGGGATGCCATGTACACTGCCCCGGTGGGGGACGATATGTATGGGGATGATCCGACTGTCAAGAACCTTGAAAAACTTTGTGCCGACAAAGTTGGCAAGGAGGCGGGGCTTTTTGTCGCCTCCGGGACTATGGGCAACCAGCTTGCGGTTATGACTCACACTGTCAGAGGAGATGAGATGATTATATCCTCCGGCAGCCATATTGTGGTTCACGAAGTGGGAGCTGCAGCAGTTCTCAGCGGAGTGCTCGTCAAAGCTATAAACTGCAAGGATGACATACTGACTCCCCAGATAATCGAGGACGCTTACAGGCCTCGGCAAGAGCATTTGCCATCGCGCACCAGCCTTATCTGCATTGAAAATGCCCTTTCCAACGGAAAGGTAATGACTGAAAAGCAGATGAAAGACTGCTATGAGACTTCAAAAAAATACGGGCTTCCTGTGCACCTTGACGGCGCAAGGCTGTTCAATGCATCCGTTTCCCTGGGGGTGGATGTCAGAAATCTCACCCGCTACTGTGATTCGGTGATGGTTTGTCTTTCTAAAGGATTATGTGCCCCTGTGGGCAGCGTCCTCTGCGGGGAGAGAGACTTTATAGACAGGGCCAGGAAAAACCGCAATGCCCTTGGCGGGGGCATGAGACAGTCTGGACTGCTGGCTGCCTGCGGGATAATAGCTCTTGAAAAAATGGTAGACAGGCTCAAAGATGACCACGACAATGCAAAGTATATGGCAAAAAGGCTCTCGGAGATGAAAGGGGTCTATGTTCTTATGGACAATGTGGACGTAAATCTTGTGTTTTTCACCCTCGACAAATCAAAGGAATTTATCCGCGACCTGCCCGGCAGAATGCTTGAAAATGGGATAAAGATGGCCGGGGAGGAAGGTGGTCTGCTGCGCTTCACAACAAACAACGACGTCTCCAGGGCAGATGTGGAGAAAGTTTGCGATGTTATGGAAAAGTTATTGAAAGAGAATGACTGACCTGTTCGGTTTTTGCAATTTTTCTTTCCAATGATTATCTCTGCAATCAGTTAAAATTTCCCTAGACACTTGACAAACCCCGAATGCGAGATTATTATAGTACTAAATTAGTACTAAATAATGGTATTAATTATTAAAACAAACCAAAAAGGAGGTTCGGTTATGGATTACCGCAAAAAGTCCGAAGAGATAGTTCCATATGTAACAGAGATCAGGAGGAAAGTCCACGGCTGGGCCGAAATGGGTTTTGATCTGCCTAAGACCGTTGCCCTGGTTCAGGAGGAACTGACCAAAATGGGGATCGAGAACTACAGGGTAGGCAAAGCAGGAGTATGTGGAATAATAGGCAAGGGAGGAAAGTGTGTTCTCTTGAGGGCTGATATGGACGCTCTCCCGATGAAAGAGACCACAGGGCTTCCCTTTGCAAGCTGCGGTGAGGGAACTCACAGCTGCGGGCATGACTGCCATACTGCTATGCTGCTGGGGGCCGCGAAACTTCTGAAAGAAAATGAAGCTGAACTCAAAGGCACAGTAAAGCTGATGTTCCAGCCTGCAGAAGAGCTCCTTGCGGGGGCGGTGGATATGATAGAAAACGGTATACTTGAGGATCCTCATGTTGACGCTGCTTTTGCGACCCACGTTTCCGTCGGGATGCCAGGTACAACGGTGGGAACTGTTAGATACTCCAGTGGTCCGGCTCTCTATTCAGGAGATGCAATCAAAATAGAAGTAAAGGGCAGGGCAAGCCACGGAAGCGCCCCTTATATGGGAATTGATGCTATTAACATAGCTGCCCACATTGTGATAGCTCTAAATTCAATAGTCTCCAAAGAAATACCTATGGATGACAGTGCAGTGGTTCTTGTAGGCAAGATAATGGGTGGAGACACTGTAAACACCACTCCTGGTTCTGCTGTTATGGAGGTTTCAGTAAGGGCCCAGACCAATGAAAAGAGAGAGTTCCTTAAAAAGAGGATCAAAGAGATAGCCGAGAGCACTGCAAAGGTGTTCAGAGGAGAGGCGGTTGTCACTTTTGTCTATGGTATGGCTCCGCTTTACTGCGATGAAAAAGTCGCTTCAGACGCACACAGGTATGTGGAGCAGCTGGGCTACACTCCGATCTGCGTTCCTTGCACCGGCGGTACAGAGGACTTTACAGCAGTGGCACAGCTCGTCCCTTCGGTTATGCTGAACCTGGGTGCCGGCAG
>CAZYZR010000049.1:7056-9786 GCA_964651945.1 uncultured Oscillospiraceae bacterium
CCGGCTTTGCTCAGCGTATTCCAGGCAGATGCTGCCCGGATGTACGGGCTGAGTTATGACCAGGTGGCGACACTGTTTCCGATGTGTACTGCGTTCTACGGGATATTTTACATTATCGGCGGAAAACTCCAGGAAAAGTTTCCCGGCAGAATCTGTGCCCTTGTCGGAAGCTGTATTATGTGTTTTGGGATACTGAGCCTTTCATTTTTCGGTGAGGGGACCAGCATACTGACACTTATACTTTTATTCAGTCTCCCATATGGAGGAGGCTGCGGAATTATCTTCCCGTCTATGAGCACGCCTCTGTTCAGGTGGTTTGTCGATAAAGGGGGCTCCGCATATGGGATTGTCAGTGCAGTATACTCGATTTTTTCAATGGTCATGACATATGTATCTGATTTTCTCCTTGTATCTTTTGGGTTTAAATCCACTGTGAGGTTTATAGCACTTGTCTATTTTCTGATTTCACGGTGCTGCTGTTTTTTCCTGATTGATCCATCTGCCGATTATATGATGGAAACTCTTGAAAAAAGCCGGCGGAAGAGAAAAGACACCGACAGTGAAATCCATGTTAAAAAATCTGCGGACTTCACAACAAGACAAATGCTCCACACAAAACAGTATTACCTTCTTCTTTTTACCCGGGTTCTTTCAGCTCCCCGGTACACACTCGTCTATCCCAGCCTTGTGACTTTGGGGGAGAGCAGAGGCCTTTCACAGACACTTGCCGTTTCCCTGGCTGCGGTATCCCTTGGTGCAGCTGCAGTGGGACAGCTGCTGATTCCATCTGCCTCTGACAGGATAGGAAGGAAAAAATGTTCCATTTTTATGCTTTCCATAGTTTTGATATCCTCTGTTTTCCTTTCTTTTGCCAGAGGTGGCTTTTTCCTTGTGTCAGGGGTGACAATGGTCTTCGCATATTCCGGGTGGGCCGTGATGGTCCTGCCATTTTCAAATGATTTGTTCGGGCTCAAATATTCGGGTACGAACAACGGCTTTGTCAGCCTTTCCAACACCATATCCTCCTTTGTGGCGCCTGTAATACTTTCAGTTTTGTCCCGGTTTTTAGGGGATATGGCAAGGCATGTAATAGCCGTGGCGGGTTGTGCCCTTGCCCTTGTATGCATATTCCTTATTGACACTGATACGGGAAAACTGATTCCCGAAAGCAGCTCTTCTCTGTCATAAATTTGTTTACTGATGTTCATTTTTGTTACACATTCTGCAGCAGAAATGTGATAGAATTCTATATCTGAAAGGTGGGTTTATTATGAACAAAAAAGCTGGAAGGAAAAAACTGCTGGTATATCTGCTCACGATATTTCTTTCAGCTCTGTATATATTTTTCGGCAACAGAGTGGCAAATCAGAACAAAATAAATTATACTGTGGATTACAACACCGGCACTCCCCAGAAGGCCAAGGTGACACAGGTGTTGGATGAACATTATGAAAGAATAGCGTATGACGGGTATGAAACCCGGGACAGGCTTATTCTCTTTGAGGCTGAGTTCACTAAAGGTTTCCGCAAGGGTGAAGTCTTTCAGGCAATACAGTCTATAGACAGTATGTATGCCATTGAGCAGAGGGTGGTCAGCCCCGGGGACAGGATTGTGGTGTATAACAACCAGGATATCAGCACGCCGGAGATAAAATATATGTTTGCAGTATTCGACAAGATCCCATTTATTTGGGGGTTGTGTCGGCTGTTCTGTATCCTTCTGCTTGTCCTTGGCAGGCGAAACGGCGTAAACACCCTGGTTTCCCTGGCTTTTACAATTGCGGCGATATTTTTTGTGTTTATACCTGCAGTCCTAAACGGCGGCAATGTTTACCTATGGTCAATATCGACCTGCATTTACATTATACTTATGACATTGCTAATAATAAGCGGCATTTCGAAAAAGAGTTTAGCCGCTATGATCGGCTGCGCCAGTGGAGTCTGTGTTGCGGGAATCATTACTCTTATAACCGACAGAGTAATTCATCTTACCGGCCTCACCACCGAAGATGCCATGTACTTGCTCTTTTTGAACAGCGAGAATCCCATCGACCTCAGGGCCATAGTCTTTGCCGCAATTATTCTCGGAGCCGTGGGGGCAATAATGGATGTTTCCATGTCCCTCTCCTCCTCCCTTGCAGAGCTTAGGGACCAGGTGGGGGATATGACTGCTTCTCAGATAACCCGTAGCGGAATGGTGGTAGGAAGGGATATAATGGGCACAATGGCAAACACCCTTATCCTGGCGTATATAGGCTCCTCGCTCTCGGTTACTCTCCTTCTCTCCGCCTACAACAACAGCCCTCTCCTGCTTTTCAACAGCGAGATGATAATAGTGGAGCTTCTTCAGGCAGTTGCCGGCAGTCTAGGAATTCTCCTGACCATACCCCTCACCAGCGTCATATGCGGTTTTCTCTACCGGTCCGGAACAGGGAACAAAGATTTGGAAATGGAAACTGCTTATGAAGAGGAGTATCTGAATAATTCCGAATATACTGAGTACACGGAAGAATGAAGAATAAAAATAAAAGATAAAAGATAAAAGATAAAAGATAAAATAATTTAAAGATTTCTATTTATAAATTAAGCGCCTCCCCTTTTATGGGTGAGGCGCTTTTATCTTTTCTAACAAATTATAGATTATAGTTCAAATGGAACTAACTATTTTTAAAGTCTTTGACATATCCGATTTTACTTTAACAAGCCTTACAGTTATTCAGAAAAATCTGC
>CAZYZR010000050.1:0-9459 GCA_964651945.1 uncultured Oscillospiraceae bacterium
CAGGGCCATTTGTCTGTTCCGGTAAAAGTTTTTTTGCACAATCGATTAGGCCAAAATACAAATGTACTAAATTCAAAATGGGATTATGCACATATTTACTCCCATAATTTATTCGCGGATTGGCAATTTCCTGTTTACAACTGCCGATTATTTTAGTAAAATATATAAATAAAATATATTTCAAGTGAGGTGAAATAAATGCCTGAAGAGATTTTGCTTATGGACAAGATAACCAAGGTTTACCCCAACGGCTTTGTGGCAAACAAAGAGGTTACTCTTTCCGTAAATAAGGGCGAGATTCACCGGCTGGTCGGGGAGAACGGCGCGGGCAAGTCCACCCTTATGAAAATCTTGTTTGGTATCGAGCAGCCCGAAGAGGGCCGCATACTTGTCAAAGGCAAAGAGGTAAAAATTTCAGATCCCCTTGAAGCCATAGCCAACGGAATAGGTATGGTTCACCAGCACTTTATGCTGGTTCCTTCCCTTACTGTGGCTGAGAACGTCGTTCTTGGAATGGAGCCCAAGAAGAACGGTCTCTTTGACTTTGAGGAAGCCGTGAGGATTACCCAGGAAGCAGTTGACAAGTACAACCTTAAGGTCGATCCCAGGGCCAGGGTAGAGGACATACCCGTGGGCTTCAAGCAGAAAGTGGAGATAGTCAAAGCTCTTGTTCGCGGGGCCGACATCCTGGTCCTCGACGAGCCCACTGCCGTCCTTACCCCCCAGGAGACTGCCGAATTGTTTGTGGAGCTGAAAAACCTCCGCGACCAAGGGCACACCATTATCTTCATCAGCCACAAGCTCAACGAGATAAAGGAACTCTGTGATCGTCTTACGGTCCTTCGTCTCGGCAAGAGCGTGGGTACCGCCATAGTTGCGGATGTCACTGAGCAGGACATCTCCCGCATGATGGTTGGCCGCGATGTGGTTCTCAAGGTTGAAAAGACCCCCGCAAAGCCTGAAAACACCGTCCTCAAGGTCAAAAACCTCTCAGTGGTAAACGACGAGGGCAAGACAATAGTTGACGACATCTCCTTCTCCGTCCGCAAGGGGGAAATTCTCGGTGTCGCAGGAGTTGAGGGCAACGGGCAGAGCCAGATAAGCGAGGCTATAACTGGACTTCTAGATTACCAGTCCGGGACGATTACCGTGAACGGCGAGGATGTCAAGGGCAAGAAGATCAGGCAGATCAGGGAGATGGGCGTGTCACACGTCTCTGAGGACCGCATGACCTACGGCATTGCCGCTACCACCGGCGTCAAGGACAATGTCATTTCTGACAGGTACTACAAGAAGGAATTCAACAAAGGAATTCTTCTCAATGACAAGAAGATCAACGAACTTGCCGATCAGCTTATTAAGGATTACCTTATCAAGTGCGACGACAGGGATCAGGCCGTGAGGATGCTATCCGGCGGCAACATGCAGAAAGTCGTGGTTGCCCGTGAGTTTTCCAACAATCCCCACCTTGTCATTGCAAACCAGCCCACCCGCGGCGTGGATGTTGGCGCTACGGAGTTTATACGCAAGAGAATAGTTGAGCTTCGCGATGAGGGTACCGCGGTTCTCCTTATATCCGCTGACCTCAACGAGGTGCTTGAGCTCTCCGACAGCCTTATTGTTATGAACGAGGGCAAGATAGCGGCTTATCTTCCCGAAGCCTCAGTGGTTTCAGATATGGAACTCGGTGAGTATATGCTTGGTGTCAAAAAGCAGACACCGGAAGAGATTGCGAGGGTAGCTTATGAGTAGTAAACAGATTGAAAGACGTTTTGAAATATTCAAAATATTCGCTGCCATCCTTATAGCTTTGGGCCTTTCCCTTATAGTTATATCCTTTGTCAGCGAGACTCCCTTGGAGGCTATCAGAAACTTTGTTCTCGGCCCTCTCGAAAGATCCTACCGTTTGGGCAATGTGCTTGAGCGCATGATTCCTTTCCTGTTCACAGGTACGGCAATATGCATCATGTACCAGGCGAACCTGTTCAACATGATAGGTGAGGGTGCTTTCCTTATTGGCGCCAACCTCTGCACTTGGTTTGCAGTCACCCATACACATTGGGCAGGGCTTCCCATTCAGCTGGTGTGCCTTATAATAGGCTGCGTGGCCGGTGTTGCGGCGGCTTTCATTCCCGCAGTTCTGAAGGTAAAGTTCAGGGCGAATGAGGTTGTCTCCTCCATCATGATGAACTATGTTTTGCTCAGAGTATCAGACTACTTGTTCTTCTACAAGTTCAGGGACACTAAGAGCGGACTTCAGGCTTCCTACAAGATCCCGGATCAGGCAAAGTTTCCCACCCTTTTCCCGAACAGTTTCCAGAGGGTGCACATAGGCCTAATAATAGGCCTTGTGGTCTGCGTGCTTGTATACATATTCATTTACAAGACAAAATGGGGCTATGAGATAAGAATGGTGGGCGCAAACCAGAACTTCGCCAAGTATTCCGGAATTTCGGTGGTTGCGGTGTCAATGATGTGCCAGCTCCTCGGCGGTGCTATAGCCGGCATGGGCGGCGCAGTTGAAATCCTGGGTTACTATGACAGGTTCTCATGGTTCGGCACACAGCCCGGTTACGGCTTTGACGGCGTTATGGTGGGTGTTCTCGCAAAGAACAACCCTCTCTTGGTCCCGGTATCAGCCTTCTTCCTGGCGTATCTAAGGATCGGAGCTGCTACCATGAACCGCATGACAGATGTTCCCGTGGAGTTCGTCGATGTGGTGCAGGGAATCATTATTCTCCTCGTTGCCGCAGAGATGTTCCTCTCCAAGTACAAACATAAGCTCATAGTAAACAACGCCAAGAAACAACTTGATGATGAAAAGGAGGAGTTTAACTGATGCTTTCACAAGTTTTTGATCTTGTATTTTCACCGTCATTCATTGCTTCGGTGCTCCGTATCACGGCTCCTATACTTTTTGCCGCCCTTGGCGGACTTATGGCCAGAAGGTGCGGGATTATGAACCTTGCCCTTGAAGGTATGATGCTCACATCTGCCCTGGTGGCAGTCTTGGTTTCAGCCGCTGTGAACGGCGCCATGGGTCCCACAATGGGTACAATCGCGGGCTTCATAGGCGGGACCCTTGCAGGTGTCGTGATGGCTATGTTCTTAGCGTATATGGCAATACAGCTAAAAGCCAACATTTATCTTTCCGGCCTCGCCATCAACACAATAGCCACAGGCGGCACTGTGTTTGTGCTGTATATGGCCTCCGGCGACAAGGCAATTTCCGGATCCCTCAGATCCACCACAATGCCGGTTGTCAATATTCCTATAATCAAGGATATTCCCATAATAGGCGAACTTCTTTCCGGCCACAACATAATGGTGTATTTCGCCTTCTTCTGCGTCTTCATCACCTACATAATAGTTATGAGGACCCAGACCGGCCTTCGCATAAGGGCCGTGGGAGAAAACCCCGATGCGGCGGAGTCCGTGGGTGTCAATGTCAAGAAAGTCCAGTTCCAGGCCATGGCCCTCTCGGGACTTTTCTGCGGATTCGGAGGTGTATCCCTTTCGATGGCCTATGTATCCTTCTTCAGCCGCGGTATGACAGCCGGACGCGGATTCATAGGTATGTCTGCTATGAACCTCGGCAACGCCGCTCCTGTGGGAACAATGGTGGCATCGCTGATATTCGGCGTATTTGACGCACTGTCAAATGTCCTTCAGTCCCTGTCTATACCTGTTCAGTTCCTCCAGGCCCTTCCTTATGCGGCTACACTGGTCGCACTGGTCATATTCGCCGTCCAGTCCGACGCAAAGCTCAAGAGGATAAAGGCAAAACAGGCAAAGTAACTTTAAGCGTAAAAGTACAAGGTTATTTGTTCAATGAGACCGCGGGCACCCGCGGTCTTATTTTTGCCCAAAAAGAGTGACTCAAATAAATTTTACTTTTAAATAAATTTTTTCCTTGGGTAAAAAAATATAATAAATTGTTTTCACCCCGCACCCTGCTGAATCAATTAAAAATTTTTGCAAAAAAGATAAATGAGATTTGTACCATCAAATTATTTGTACTTCCGGTTTCTTAAAAGTGGATTTTGTCTGGAAAATTAAGGTAGTATTTCTTTATTCATTCATTTATTTATTTATTCATTTAAATTTTTCAGAATTTTTTTATTTGCACTTTTAAATAAGGCGGATTTTCGCATTTTAAAGAGATTTAAATTTTTTTTGTGAAAATCTGAGATTAAAATTTTAAACTCGCAAATAAATTTGCATTTTTAATAACAATCAGAGTCTTAATATCCCCGGTCTTCAAATTTTTGTGATTTTAATTTTTAAATTTCGTGATTAATTGTGTCTTTTACTGGATATCTCTGTGCTTTATGAAAATATATTGCTATTTTATGATTCTGTCGGAGTTTCCTATACTTTGAGGATATTTTTATTCTGCTCCTCAATTTTATCTGGAAAAAATTTACAAAAAGTATTAATAAATCTATTGACAAACAGCAATACTTATAATATAATATAAAGGCATTGTAAAGGCAATTGCTTTACAGAAAGGAGCGGACCATGTCTAAGAACCTGGAAATGTCATACCTTTTGGATTTTTACGGTGAGACTCTCACCGCAAAACAGAGAGAGATGATGCAGCAGTATTTCAATATGGATCTTTCCCTTTCTGAGATAGCGGAGAACTTCGGGATAACCCGCCAGGGAGTGCGAGACGCAGTTAAGAGAGGGGAGGCTACCCTAAGCCTTCTCGAGGACCAGATAGGTTTTGCGGGGAAATACCGCCGGATTATAGACGGAATAGATCAGATAAAGACCCTTGCCCAGAATATCAACTTCTACAATGTTTCTTCCTACTCGACAAATGAGGAGATCAGTCGTTCAGCCGAAAAGATAATGCAGATTTGCGACGATCTCGCCGAAAACTGAGGAGGGCTGCAATGGCATTTGAATCTCTGAATGAAAAACTGCAGGCGGTTTTTAAAAAACTCAGGGGAAAAGGAAAACTCACCCCTGACGATATTAAATCTGCAATGCGAGAAGTCCGCATAGCCCTTCTTGAAGCCGATGTCAATATATCTGTTGCCAGGGATTTTATAAAGACCGTGAGCGAAAGAGCAAACGGGGCAGAGGTTATGGAAAGCCTTACCCCTGCCCAGCAGGTCATAAAGATTGTCAATGAAGAGCTGACTGCCCTCATGGGACAGGAAAACGCCAGGATAAAGTTTGCAAATCACGGTCCTACGGTTATAATGATGTGCGGCCTTCAGGGTGCAGGCAAGACAACCCATTCCGGCAAACTTGCGAAAATGTATAAAAAGCAGGGACATCGTCCGCTTCTTGTTGCCCTTGACATTTATCGTCCTGCCGCAATAGAGCAGCTTCGAATAGTGGCAGACCGGGCAGAGACCCCGCTTTTTGAGATGGGGCGGACGGATCCTGTAATTGTGGCGGACAAAGCTTATAAACACGCAGTGGACCACGGCAATGACATAGTGATCCTTGATACTGCCGGTCGTCTTCAGATAGACCGGCCTCTTATGGAGGAACTCACCCGGATTAAAAAGGCTGTTCCCGTGACCGAGACTCTTCTTGTAATCGACGCAATGGCGGGCCAGGAGTCGGTCAATGTGGCCAAAGAATTCAACGATACGGTTGGTCTTGACGGGGTGATTATCACAAAGCTCGACGGCGATACCCGTGGCGGCGCAGCTCTGAGCGTCAGGGCAGTCACCGGAAAGCCCATAAAATTTGTGGGTACAGGTGAAAAGCTCGATGACCTTGAGCCGTTCCATCCCCGGCGCATGGCCAGCAGAATTCTCGGCATGGGGGATGTTCTCACCCTCATTGAAAAGGCACAGGATGTCCGGGATGAAAAAGAGAGCCGGGAAACTGCCAAAAGAATGATGCAGAACAAGTTCGATATGAACGACATGCTTTCCCAGTTTGAGCAGATGAAGAAAATGGGTGGCCTTTCTTCAATGCTTTCAATGCTCCCCGGAGGCGGAACAATAAGCGAGGACGACGAGGAGAAAGCCGAAAAAGAGCTTAAGAAGACCGAGGCCATTATTTTTTCAATGACTAAGGCCGAGAGGGAAAAACCATCCCTTATTGACGGGAAGCGCAAGAGGAGGATTGCCCGGGGCTCGGGTACTCAGGTCCAGGATGTAAACAGGCTTCTCCGCCAGTTTGAACAGATGCAGAAGCTTATGAGGCAATTCAGGAAAAATCCGAAAGCTTTCCAGAGACTTATGAGGGGCATGTGATTTAAAACGATATTTTTTCGCAAAGTGCGTTGAAATATATATTGACTAAATTATTGGAGGACAATGACAAATGGCTGTAAAAATCAGACTTCGCCGCATGGGTGCAAAGAAAGCGCCTTTTTACCGCATAGTGGTGGCAGATTCACGCTTTCCCCGTGATGGCAGATTTATAGAGGAGCTCGGCACCTACGATCCCACAAAGGATCCCGCTGTGTTTACCATAGACGCCGAGAAAGCGAAAAAGTGGATAGCTACCGGTGCTCAGCCCACAGATACTGTCAAGGCTCTGCTGAAAAAGAACGGAATAATCTGATCGGGGGCTTGCGATGGAGCAATTGTTGTTGAATATTGCCAGAGGTCTTGTAGACGACAAGGACGCAGTAAAGGTGACCAAAGGTGAGCCTACCGAAGAGGGAGAGCTTGTATATATAATCACCGTGGCTCCTGAAGATATGGGCAGGGTCATAGGAAAACAGGGGAAAACTGCTAAAGCTATAAGGGTGGTTGCCAGGGCTGCCGGCGCAAAAAACGGCGATAAAGTCAGGGTGGAGATAGGCTGAAAAGTTTTTCTTTTCACAATTCGGGGGGTTGTTATGCGGTATATTGAGACCGGAGAGATAGTCTCTGTGCACGGTGTAAAAGGCTATGTGAAAGTATACCCCTGGGCTGATTCCCCGGATTTTCTTGAGGGATTCAAAAACTTTTATCTCAGGGACAGCCGGGGCAAAATCATCAGGTACAGTGCAGATTCCGTAAGGACCCGGAAAAATATGGTGATCATACATTTTGAAGGGGTAGACACCGCAGATGCAGCCCGGGGCCTTGTGGGAAGTGTCGTCCTGCTGGACAGGAGTGAAATATATCTCCGGGAAGGCAGATATTTTATAGCTGACCTCATAGGCTGTAAAGTGATAAACGGAGAGACCGGCCGGTTTATAGGCACAGTAAAGGATATTGTGAATCACGGCTCCTGTGATATCTATTGTATAAATGGACGGGGCGGCAAAGAATATCTCTTTCCCGCCGTGGATGAGTTTCTCATGGGCACCGATCTTGAGTCCAAAACCATAAAAGTTAAGGTGATAGAGGGAATGTTCAGTGAGGATTAACATTGCTACCCTTTTTCCCCAAATGTGCGAAACCGTGGTAAATACCAGCATTATAGGCAGGGCAGTTTCCTCCGGAAAGGTGGACATAAGGCTTTACAACATAAGAGACTGGTCAAAAAGCAGATATAAGCATGTTGACGATACCCCATATGGCGGGGGTCCCGGAATGGTTATTCAGGCACAGCCGGTGTACGATTGCTGCAAAGCCATCGAATCCGATTGCGGTGGGAGCACGTTTTTCATTTTTACCAGTGCTGCGGGCCAGGTTTTTAGCCAACAGACAGCCATAGACTTGTCTTTGAAGGACAGTATCACCATTGTGTGCGGTCATTATGAGGGAATTGACCAAAGGGTGATTGACGAACTCCGGGATATGGAGCTTTCTATCGGCGATTATGTTCTCACCGGAGGGGAGCTTCCTGCACTGGTGATAACTGATGCTGTATGCCGAATGTTGCCGGGGGTTCTGAAAAGCGAGGAAGGGTATACTGAGGAGAGCTATTTCAATGGACTTTTGGAGTACGCCCAGTATACGAAGCCCTATGAATGGCGCGGAAGGACAGTTCCTGAAGTGCTTATTTCAGGTGACCACCGGAATGTCAAAAAATTCAGGATGGAGGATTCCCTGGAGAGGACAAGAAACAGAAGACCGGACCTTTTTGAAAAAGCAGTCAAAAATTGCGGAACTGACAAAAAATAGGTGGCAATATATACAAAAACCCACCCGTTTCTTTTGCATTTTAATAGCTATTATAGATATTTTTGGCTTGTTCAGTTGACTAATTATATATATTGATATAAAATAGTAATGTGTTTTAAAAAGGTATATAAATTTATAATGTTTGTGTTTATAAGGAGATTTACATAATGTATTTTAAAGATGTTACAGTGGAAAATCAGGTCGGACTGCATGCCCGTCCTGCTACTTTCTTTATTCAGAAGGCCAACGAATTCAAATCCTCGATATGGGTTGAGAAAGAAGAGAGAAGGGTCAATGCAAAGAGCCTTTTGGGTGTGTTGTCTCTGGGAATTGTCGGAGGCACTACAATAAGGATAATTGCTGACGGACAGGATGAAGAAGATGCTGTAGAGGCATTGGTCCGGCTTGTAAATTCGGGATTCAGCGACTGAGAAGATTTTTTCGCCGCCAATCCGGCGGCGTTTTTCATATTGATCAGTGAGGGGAAATCTTTATGGGATTTCCCTTTTTGCACATATTTTTTACAAAAAATCATCAGTCGACGGAGAACAGATGACAAGACAGGAGCTTTACCGGAAAGCGAAGAATCTCCCTATGTTGCCCGGAGTGTACATTATAAGGGACAAAAAGGATGAGATAATATACATAGGAAAGGCAAAAAGGCTCAGGGTCAGAGTTAGCCAGTATTTTAAGGATGGGGCAGAACATCTTCCCAAGGTGGAGAAGATGGTGGAAAATGCCTTTTCTTTTGATGTCATAGTTACCAACAGCGAATTTGAGGCCTTGACTCTCGAGTGCAGCCAGATCAAACTTCACAGTCCCAAGTACAATATTCTGCTCAAGGACGACAAGGGGTATAATTTCATCAAAATATCAAAAGAGGATTACCCCAGAATAACTGCGGAATATCAGGTCCTGGACGACAGCAGGTACCTTGGTCCGTATATGTCAAGCTTTGCCGTGAGAGAGATGGTATCCACAGCTCAGCAGGTATTCAAGCTTCCCACTTGCAACAGAGTTTTCCCAAGGGATTTCGGCAAAGAGAGGCCGTGCCTGAATTACCATATAAAAAAGTGTATGGGCCTTTGCATGGGTAAAATAAGCAAAGAGGATTACAACGAAATAATAGAAAATGCAGTAAAATTTATTAAACAGGATACTGACAAGATAACAGACATTTTAAAGGAAGATATGGAGAAAGCCTCCGAAAACCTTGAATTTGAGAAAGCGGCTTTACTCCGAGATCAAATAACCGCTATAAACAAACTCTCCGCCGGGCAGAATGTAGTAAACGAAAGCCTGCAGAGTCATGATTTCATAGCAGTGGCGGGAAGTGGTAAAAATTGCTGTGTCAGCGTCCTTCGCTTCCGAAACGGCAGGCTTATGGATAAAAAAGAGCACGTCTTCTTTGGAGAGGAGGACG
>CAZYZR010000051.1:0-3513 GCA_964651945.1 uncultured Oscillospiraceae bacterium
AGCCGTTTTACCCTTGATAAGTCAAGATCCAAGTCCGCATATATTATCTCATCCTCCGCTTTTAGGCCACTTAACTTAAAAGCAGTGTTTTCGGAGAGCCAATCCTCTAAGTCTCTCAGGCCTTTCTCATCCGCAAGAAACTCTTTTTTAAAATTATCAGCTATCATATCTGCAAAGCCCTGAAGAGTTTCAAGCTGATTTTTGTCTATTTTTTCGGGAATATTCAAATCATTCGATTCCTCGCCGACTAAAAGCTTGGATTTTTGTTCAGGGGTCAGAAACAGAGGGCTGTAAAAAGATTTTCTGTTTTTGGCATCCTCTTCCCAAGCTCTGTAGGGCAAAAAGATCACAGGTCCGGGCAACTTTTCAAAACTCATCAGTATGGATTTTACATATCCCATCTCCTGAAAACTGACATCCAGAATTTCATTTACATTTGCATTGAGTACGGAATACCTGTAGCGCTTGTATTTATTTATATTGTTATCCCCGCCTATCTCTTTAAAAAGATTTTCCACCTGTATAGATTCCGCATGCCGCAGTACCGGAATGGGAGAAAACAGACTATCTTTGCTTCTTACATTGGATTCCGGAGCCTGAAATGCCCTGGGCAGGAGGAATCCGAAATGGCCGTCTGCCTCGAATATCTGCTCTTTGTCGTAGGTCTGTATTTTATGATTATCTATCAAAGAACTTTCTCCAAGGGCGGTGACGGTCCCTTTTTCGTCCAATAAGCCCTCTGCTTTCAAAAGGGCAAGATGTTCGCTCACAAAGCGCTCTGACTTTATGCCCATCCAGCCTGCCAATTTTCCGGGCTCTGTTATACCTCCCCGGCAAAATCCCAGTATCGCTCTCTCTATTGCCTCAAACTCTTCATAGGAGTATTCGTCGAGTTTCATCCTGAGCTTTGCTATTGGGTAGTAGACTGTACTGAAGATGAGAGGCCTTCCCAATTTTTTTATCCGTGGAAAATCCCGGGTAATTCCCATCCATTTTTGAAAAAAATAGTTTGAGCTATACATCATTGCCGCATCTCCCTCCTGAACAGCTCCGAGGAGGGGATAATCTCTCCATTCTCCTGCGCATATCTCTTTAAGAGCTTAATGAATTCGGAAAACTCTCTTTCGCTGCCGGGACCATTACCTCTGTGGAAACCGGACAGAAAATTCATGTCGCCCACAAACACCAGCTGCTTTTTGGGCCTGGAGAGGGCCACATTAAGCCTGCGAAGCTCCTTGAGAAACCCTATCCTTTCATTTCCGGAATCTGAATCGAAGCTCCGGGTGCAGGAGTAGAGTATTACGTCCTCCTCTTTTCCCTGAAAGCTGTCCAGGGTTGCCACCATTTCCTGTATCCGGTCCGCACTAAGGGAGGGAACACCGACTTTCATTCTTTTTCTTATCTCCATTACCTGGGCCGAGTATGGGCTGATAATCCCAATCTCCGCAGGATTGCCCGCTTCCTTTATTAGGAACTGGACAATTGAAACTATTATCTCCGCCTCGAAAATATTTTTTTTACTCTTTCCGACTGGGCTATCAAATCTTTCCTTTTCACCCGAAGTGTCCACTAAAACAAAGGGAGAGCGGAAAAGCCGGGGGCAGAAACTGTTCATACCCCTTTTCCCTTCAAATGATTTGTATTTTCCTTCATAAAACCATTCACTCAAAAGGTCTGCTATCTGGGCGGGCATGCGGTATTGGGTGTCCAGCATTATTTTGTTTTTATCCGGGAACCATTCGTAAAGGTATTCAAAGAAACTCTTTTCCAGGAGATTTGTCTCTATTCCCTCCTCCGTGCACCTTTTTTTTACATCCTCATTTACTATGGGAGGGATCTGTTTGTGATCTCCCAAAAGGATTGCCTTGGGAGCTCGGCTTAGAGGCACAAGGGCGTCATGAATTTGTATCTGACCCGCCTCGTCTATAATTACAACGTCAAAATCAATGTCAGAAAAGGCGCGCTGAGAGTTTATCCCTATGCAAGTCCGGCCCACGAGGTCCACACTCTCCAGGAGATAGTCGGAAAGGGCATGGTTATTCGAGCCGTTGATAAAGTCCTTCCATCCGTTAAAAGCAGATCTGATTTTCCGCAGCTGAGACTGTCTGTCATCTATAAATCTTTTCATCTCCGCAAAAGTCTTTTCCAGAGTCTCTATATCCTTGGCATTTTTAATTGCGGGCCAAGGGCGACTTGGAAAAATATCCTCATCAGAGGGACCATATCGGACGCTCTCCTTTAATTCATCCAATTCTTTTTTAACAGACAATATGTTTTCAGCTCGGGAAATAGAATCCGGATCATTACAGATGCTTTTTGCCCTTCGGTAGAGATCTCTTTTGGCTATATGATAAGTGATGTAGAAATTGTACAGCTCCTCATACCTTGACAGAAGTCTTTTTGTTATCCGGGAAGTGATCCACCTAAGGGGAGAGAAAATAAAGCGCAGAACAGGATTTCTCCCGAGATAAGCGGTAAACCTTGCAATAGAGCGTACATACCTCTCTATATCCACCATCCTCGGCAGCAAGTCCTCCCGTGCCCGCTGATTTTCTATGCTATGTATAGATTCGACTATTGGATCACATATTCTCTTTATATCTAATTTCAGGGCCCGGCTCTGCTTTTCTATTTTTCGGGCGAATGACTGCAAAAATTCTATATTTGAATGATAACGTCCATAAATCCCTATCTTTTCATCCAGCAATCTGCTTTTTTCACTGAAAGTGCCGGACATTTCCCGCTGCAGACCCCGGATCTGATTCGGCAAAAGATATTTGTAGAGGTTTTGCTGCACCTTGGCCTCATTTCCCACCCTGATTGCCTGGATCCCTTCAATGTCGGTGAGCCTCTCAAGGACGTTGTCCACGGCTTTGTTGTTCTTGGAGGAAACCAGAACGCTCTTTTTCTCGGTCTTTATAAAATATTCAACCCATTTCACGATTACTGTGGTCTTGCCTGTGCCGGGAGGGCCCTGAACAAGGTATATGTCCTTTGCCTCTATTCCATTTTTGATTGCCTTTATCTGGCTTTCATTGGGAGGGTATTTTTCACTATTAAGCTGCCTTTCCAAAGAGCTGAGATCCGCAGATTTAAATCCCGCAGGAGGCTGCTGTGCGAGAACAGTGGGAAGATAAGAACTGGATGCAGTTCCTCCCCTGCGAAATTTTCCGCTGCGAATGGATTCTATAGCGTCTTTTTTCACCTTCATCTGAATGTCGCTTGGATCAAGATATAAATTCCCGGAGGATGGAAAAGAGTCAAAGGAGAACTCATCTTCGAACAACAAGGTCAGGGTGGTGTCGCTTTCGCCGTCATCCGATATGCCGGGGGATATTTCGGTGACTGTTGCCGCCATAACTTTATCTCCATCAACTTTAAACCTGAGTCTGGTGTTGACTTTGTATTTCTCTTCATCAAGCGGGGCGGTGTGGACTTTGTATGAAATCTTTTCCTGTCTGTTATAGAGGACGGGCTCAGGATCCCAATACGAAAGCGGAGCCCGGCTTTCCG
>CAZYZR010000051.1:3613-9025 GCA_964651945.1 uncultured Oscillospiraceae bacterium
ACAATTATTTTCGTAGGTCTTATTGCAACACCATCTTTCAATGAATAATTGTTATCTATTAGTTGAATAGGTTTTATATAACGGATTGTAAGTTGATCTGTATCTCTGTCTGACTTCGAAAGAGTAAATACCAAATTTCCGTAGTATATATCAATTCTATCCTCATCATATTTATTCTTATAAGATCTTGCGACAAAAATATCTGACCTGGTGAAATCTCTGAGCAGCCGGCAGGATTTATCGAATGAAAATCCCGTGTCTGCCATTCCTTTAAAGCATGTATCAGTCGGACTTAATACTATTGGCCCGGAGAGATCCCTGGGGTTTTCGAGCCTTACAATTTTACTCATATTTTCCTATATCCTCCTTTAACTTTTCCGGTGCCGTGGGAAGTGTATCCGAGTCCGGGTCCTTTACACCTTCCAGATTACTGTTTACAAGCCTTTTTATTAATTCCCGTGCCAGACTTTTTATGTCCATATGAATCCTCCCCTGTTTTCAAGCACAACTTCACAATTTAACTCTTTTGAGCCGGTTTAATATTTCTCCCGCATTTTTGTATCTGTCCTTTATGGAATATGCCATGCATCTGCAGATAATATCATTCAAATCTTTATTAATTTGCTGATTTTTTTTTGAAGGCGGCTTGAAATATTCCCATTTGTCGCCGCTGATGGCCTCTACGTATACCCCGGTATCGCCAGCAAACAGCTCATAAAGTATCACACCTATCCGGAAAACATCTGAGCGGTCTTCCCCCACCTGGTGTCTAAAATCTTTATGCAACTCGGGAGGTCTGTAATGATCAGTCCCCATTCCCTTTCGCGGCATAAATGCAGTGATGCCGAAATCCAAAAGATAAAGATTGCCTTTTTTTGTTATTTTTATATTTTCAGGCTTTAAGTCTCGGTGCTGTATATTCATATCGTGAAGACCTTTTACTGCCCGGCAAAGTTTTTTGGCGTATTCAAGGTTTTTTGGGGGACTGTATAAGGAATTATCAATAATTTCACGTAAGGTTTTACCGCCTATCCAGCGCATAACTATATAATAGGAGCCTTCCATTCTAAAACTTTCGTAGATATCGGGGACCGGAACATCCCGCCGGGTGCATTTTACGTAGTTCAGAGTTTCAGCCTCAATTTTTTCGATTTCTTTTTTGCCAAACCCCTGCAAATTAACTTTTTTAATTGCCACATCCCTGTTTAAAAGAGTATCTGTGGCTTTGAATACTGCCCCCTGGCTGCCCGAGCCCACAGGGGGATATTGAAGCCTGTATTTGTGGGTGAGATTGATTTTAAGCTCCTCTGTCCTCTTTTCTTCCATTTATGTCCTCCAAACTCTTTCTCACGTCAAGGAATGAGAAATAATACATATAATTTGTATCTAAAACCATACGTTCTGTTACAACTTTTAAAACAATAAAAAACAGCCTAAAACGAGGTGTTTTAGGCCATAATTATGAAGTTTTCCGATTGTTTCAAAACCTATACTTTTTGAACCAATTCAGCGCTGAATATATTATCACATAATTTAATTTACTGTCAAGAAACGGCACTGATGAAGGAGAGACACATGCACTATTTATTCCCGGGTATGCTGTTGTTTTAGAAAGAGGGAAGTGATAAAATTTTAAAATGTTACTTATAAGTAACACAGGGGCTTTATCAGGTTCTATTATAGATTTTAAGTAATTACTAACTTAAGGTGAAACAGCGCAGATATGAGAAACCCAAGGGCATATTATTCTTCTGACATATATGAATTTTTAAATACCGAAAACGCAGCGATACTGGGAGTGATACACTCAAACGACGCCTCGGCAAAGACCACAATACAGCAGAGCAACGCCTGGGAGGAAGAGGTGATTATACTCAAAGAGGTTCTGAAGGGCTTTGAAGAGGGGAGGATAATTTTTGAATACACCATACCGAGGATGGGTAAAAGGGTGGACAATGTGCTCCTATATAAAAATATCGTGTTCCTGCTGGAGTTCAAATGCGGACAGACTGAGTACCTGAGAGCGGATTCGGATCAGGTGTGGGACTATGCACTTGATTTGAAAAATTTCCACAGGCTCAGCCACGACAAAATTATAATTCCCATCCTTGTGGCCACCAGGGCGAAAAATGCCGATACGAACATTGAAATATACGAGGGTGTCGCCGCACCGTTTAGAGCAAACAGGGAAAATCTCGGATATATAATACAAAAAATCACAGAGCATTTCACGGAGCCCCGGTTCAGCTATACTGAGTGGGAAAACTCTGACTATCTGCCCACTCCCACGATCATTGAGGCAGCTCAGGCGCTTTACCGGGGACACAATGTGCAGGATATAACCAGGAACGATGCGGGAGCAGAAAATCTCACCGTTACCACCGATGAAATAAACAGAATTATTGAACACAGCAAAGAATTCGGCAGAAAATCCATATGCTTTGTCACAGGGGTGCCGGGGGCAGGCAAAACCCTGGTGGGACTGAATATAGCAATCCAGAGGCGGGATGCCCGGAAGGGCGAACATGCGGTCTTTCTCTCTGGCAATCTTCCCCTGGTAACTGTGCTCCAGGAAGCCCTGGCCAGGGACAAAGTGCGGCAGGAAAAGGAACTCGGAAACAAAATAAGAAAACAGGATGCCACAAGGATGACAAAATCCTTTATTCAGATAATACACAAATACAGGGATTCCTTTGTGGGGAACCGGGATGTGCCGCCGGAAAAAATTGTCATATTCGATGAGGCGCAGAGGGCGTGGACGAAAGAAGAGATTTCCAAATTTATGCTGACAAAGAAGGGAATACCGGATTTTTCATACAGCGAACCCGAATTTCTCATCAGCACCATGGACCGCCACAGGGATTGGGCAGTGATAATCTGTCTTGTAGGAGGAGGACAGGAGATAAACACCGGGGAGGCCGGCATGCCCGAGTGGTTCAGATCCCTCAGAAGGAGCTTTGTAAACTGGGATGTATACGTCACTGAAAAACTGAGGGATGAGGAATACAGCAGAGGACAGGCCTGGGAAGAGATAGTTTCGGGACTTAGGGTATCCGAAAGGCCGAAATTGCATCTTTCCACATCGATCCGCTCATTTCGCACTCCCCTGCTGGCGGATTTTGTCAAGGCGCTCCTGGACACAGACAGGGAAAAAGCAATCTATCTGCACAGACAGATAAAAGAAAAATACCCCATTGTGATAACAAGGGATCT
Organism: uncultured Oscillospiraceae bacterium; assembly: GCA_964651945.1. GTDB lineage: Bacteria > Bacillota > Clostridia > Oscillospirales > Ruminococcaceae > RGIG3102. The sequence goes on from CAZYZR010000051.1 coordinate 6,827, forward strand.
GAAACGGGCAAAAATGTGGGTAAAAGAGAAGTGCAAAGGGACCACAAGATACGGGCTTATTGCCAGCAGCGGAGGACTCAGGCTCAAGCCCGAGGGAATTTTTGTAAAAAATGAGGTCTCTGTGGCAAACTGGTTTTTAAACGGGAAGGAGGACGTCAGATCCAGTTATTCCCTTGAGGATGTTGTAACCGAATTTGACATACAGGGACTTGAATTGGACTACACCATAGTGGCGTGGGATGCGGATCTCAGGTTTTCAGCAGGCGAGTGGGTATACTACAATTTTACGGGTGACAGGTGGAACAATATAAACAAAGAGGAAAAAAGGCTGTATTTGAAAAATGCATACAGAGTTCTGCTCACAAGAGCCAGACAGGGGATGGCAATTTTTGTGCCTAAGGGAAGTGATGAGGACCGGACGAGGGAAAAGTCCTTTTATGACGGAACATTCGAATACTTAAAATCCCTGGGAATAAAGGAGATATAGGCTGCTGTTGATATCCGATGTTTTTTATAGTATAATTTTTTACAGAGCAAATAATTTATACAACACAGACCATTTATGAAGGATGTGCCGATATGAGCGAAAATGTAAACAACGAAAATGTCCGGGTCAAAGGTGAAAACAATCCCGCTGCGGAAAGCGAGAAAAAGGGAAAGAAAAAAGGCGGGAAAAACAAATTCATAATCCCGGCTTTGATCGCAGCGGCAGTTGTGATTGCCGTACTGGTGTTTGTTTTCATAAAATTTTCTTCTTCCGAGAAGAGTGAGCGGGAAGTTGTGACGATTTCAACCCTTGAAAAAATAGTGAAGAGCAGTGAACTGTCCACATACAAGTCGGTTTACAACGGGGTTGCGGAGGTGCACAACGAGGAAAAGCCGGAAGAAATTGACTACTATGTATCCTACAACGCCGAAGTGAGCGTGGGAATTGATTTTGACCAGATCGCTTTCCGGGAGGATCCGGAGCGGAAGATAATATACATCGATCTCCCGCCTGCAAAAATCACAAATATAAGCGTGAACGTGGACAGCGAAGATGCATATATTTTCCAGAACAGCGACGCTGACACCGTGGGGGCTGTCGAGAGGGCACAGGAAAAATGCATTGAGGATGTAAAGACCGAATGCGAGCGGAATGAGCAGCTCTTTGATTCCGCAATACTCAGTGCCAAAAATTCCCTGACTGCCCTGACCCAGCCTTTCGTAGACCGGTATTTCAGCGGCTATACCATAGAATTCAGAGGTGATGAGTGATGAGAAAAATATTGAATATCTTTCTGGCAGCGATGTTTATATTGTCTGTTTCAGGGTGTTCCGGCAGCGGAAATGCACAAGGCGAAGTCAGTGAAATTCTGCCGCAGCTCTCCCAAGTGCAGTCCATATGCGAACTTTCCGCCACTGAGTGCTATTACCACAATGTGGCAAAAAGCCGCGAAATAGATGCCGAGGGCATACTCTTCTGGAAAAAGGACCGCCATTTCTGGATCGAGTACAACTCAGTGGCGAGATATGGAGTAGATGTGTCCAAAGTTAATATATCAGTGGACGGCGATGATATTACCATCACTATGCCCCAGGCAAAACTGCTGGACTGCACCATAGACAACAGTCAGGATTTCAAATACATAATCGAAAAGGGGTCTGCAAAAATTTCTGCCGAGGACGAGAGAATCGCCATTGAAAAGGCCCAGGAGCACCTTATCCGGGAGGCATCTGAAAACGAGGCGCTTATCCGGCAGGCCCAACAGAGAGCCGAGGAGCTTTTGAAGGGATATGTAGACGGGATAAACGGAGTGTCCGAGAAAACCTACAAAGTAAAGTTCGTCATTGTGGATGATGAAGGGAAGGTCTTGAGAGAGGACGCGCGGGAGGAAAGCGCATCGGAGGACAGCCTTTAATTTTGAATCAAATAGATTACAATAAATTTGTATAAAAAATATAGTTTTGTCCGTCCTTATATAATATGAGATATGTGTTATATCTAGTTTATGTTTATGTTTATATATTAAAATTAGCGGGCTGAAATTTTATGTTTCAGCCCGCTTTTGTAGTTTATTTTTCCGTAAAAAATTTTCAGAAAATGCCGGGTTCAAAAGGTATTTCACAAAAACTTCGCATTTAAATGTTATTATAATTTTATTAGTTGAGTATATGCTTGATTTTAGAGGAAATAAATCAATTTGTGCTCAATTAAAT
>CAZYZR010000052.1:0-6130 GCA_964651945.1 uncultured Oscillospiraceae bacterium
AAATTTTTCCCTCTGCGGGCAAATATTACGTTGTAAAGGATGTGAAGAACTTTGGTTTCAGGCTATAAAATAAACGACAAGACATTCCGCAGATTTTGGTTTGTGGTGTCTGCCGATGCCAGAGTTTGTCTAGAAAACGCATCTGCAATACTTGGGATAGCCCGCAAGAACGGGGTGGATGACGACAGCATAACCTACATACAGGACAAAGAGATAAACTGGATTGATGTGCAGGATCTTCTGGACACTCCCGGATTTTTCGGTGAGAGACTTGTGATGATCAGGGATCTGAATTTTGAGGATCTTTCCGAAGATGACCTAAACTCCTTGGAAAATATCCTGAAGTCAGGGGACACAGGACACCTCGCAATGGTGTTGGGCGTAAAAGACAAAAGAGTTCTTTCTGCAAAGAAATTTTCGAACTTTTCCAAAATTGCTGAAAAGTATGGGCTAGTTTTAGTCGTTTCAGACCTCAGCGAGAAACTTCTAACAGATATGGTTGTTTTCAGGGCAAAAGACCAGGGCACGGTTCTTTCAAAAAAAATCGCCACAGAGATTGTAAATTACGTTGGGAACGACGCAGGAATGCTGCTGAATGAGACTGATAAATTATGTTCAGTCTGCGGTTATACCGAGGTAACACGGGAGGTTGTGAATGCTGCCTGTTGCAAGACAGTTGAGGCATCGGTATTCGATATAATAACCTGCATATGCCGCAGGAATCCCGCGGGTGCTCTCAGAATACTGAATAACCTTTTTTATCTCAAGGTTGACGAGTTCAGCATTCTAGGGGCTTTGACTTCGTCTTTTGTGGATATGTACAGGTGCAAGACAGCATCGGAGGTGGGGCTCAGTTACCAGACAGTCCACGATGATTTTGAAAAGCGATCGAAGATCTACAGGTATCAGAAGGCCTCTTACAATGCATCTGCTTTTTCCCTTGCTGCCCTTGAAAAAATCCTTGCCCTCCTGCTGGACGCCGATCTCAGGTGTAAGATGACAGGAGCGGACAAGCCCTTGATCATATTATCTCTTGTTGCCCAGATTATGATAAAAGGATATTCCTGATGGAAAAACTGAAAATTCCGGGTGTTGTTGTCACAGAGGGTCAATACGATGCAGCCAGGCTCCGGGACATTATAGACGGTATTATTGTCACCACCGACGGGTACAGGATTTTTAAAGATCCGGGGAAAAGGCAGCTTATAAAAAGACTAGGCGAGGGCGGAGGAGTAGTCATTATAACCGACTCCGATTATGCCGGTTTTAAAATAAGAAACTATGTTTCGGATTTTTGCCAAGGACTTAAAGTAACTCATGTTTACACACCGCTGATCCCCGGGAAAGAGAGGCGAAAAACTCGCCCTTCCAAAGAAGGTTTTCTTGGAGTTGAGGGTATCTCTGAAAGCGAAATAAGAGAAGCTTTTCATAGCGCGGGCTTTGGGGAAGGGCGGCAAAAAGTTCCCTTTGCAGGCCTCACATATGCTGATCTTTATGAACTCGGTCTTTCCGGGAGGCAGGGCAGCGGTGAAAACAGGAGAAAAGTATGTGATTTTCTGGGTATTCCCGACAGACTGTCAAAAAAATCATTTCTGGAGGCATTAAACAGGATGACTGACAGGGAAGAGATACAGAGAATAATACGGGGAAAGCCTGCATTGTTCTTTGATTTTCACGGCACCCTGACCTATCCCGACAATCAGTGGCTTGATATATCCTGCAGGCTCTGCGATGAATTTTACCCCGAGTTGGAAATATCCCACGAAAAGATAAGGAAAAACCTCATAGGGAAATGTCTTCCCTGGTTTACAATGCCGGACAGGGACACGAGGAACCTTGTTGAAAATGACGGCTGGTGGCGCAGTTGTAACCGGGAGCTTGCCAAAATGTACATAAACAGCGGACTAACTCCCCGGCAGGCCCGGGCCCTTGTCCCTCACATCAGGCCGTACATCACAGATCCTTCCAGCCATCGCCTCTATCCTGACACAATATTTGTCTTGGATGAATTACAGAGACGAGGATACAAAAATTATATAATCTCAAATAATTTTCCCGAGCTTCCTCGGGTGATATCCCGCCTGGGCCTGGATAAATATTTCGATGGCTGTTTCGTTTCCGCCCTTGTGGGCTATGCAAAACCTCGAAAGGAGTTATTTGATTTTGCTTCCCGCAAGGCAGGACGGGGAGAAAAAATAATGATAGGGGACAATCTGCGGGACGATATTTTCGGGGCTAAAGCCTGCGGTTTTGAGACTGTGCTTGTTAATAAGCCGAAAGATCAGAAAAGCCCTGCCTGTGATTATGTAGCGGAAAATCTCACTGCTTTACTGGACATATTGCCCTAGATTCTATTATTGGTAAACAGATTTTTTAAATTCGCCTTTGGCGACAGGAGGTGTATTTTCACAACTTTTTTTTTGTTTTTCCCCGGTTTTTAGTATACTGCGGGAAGTATTTGAATTATATGCCACAGCGGTGCAGAGGAGGGGATTTTGATGAGAGAATATCTTAAACGGGCGCTGAAAGAGCTGAGGAACCCCCGTTCTATAACAGGGGCTGCACTTTTCGGTGCAATGAGTCCCATTCTGGGTATGCTCACAATAACGATAAATGAGTTTCTGCAGATAAGTTTCACTTCGCTGACACACGCTGCGACCGGTTATCTTTACGGGCCTTTTGTCGGTATGCTCGCCGGAGGGATTGTAGATATCCTTAAGTATATACTGAAACCCACAGGTCCGTTTTTCCCGGGCTTCACCTTAAACGAAATATTGGTTGGCTTGATTTACGGTCTGTTCTTCTACCGCCAGAAGATTACCCTTCCAAGGGTAATAGGCGCCAGAATAATTGTAACTTTCGGTATAAATCTTACTCTCACCCCTTTGTGGCTTTCCATTATGTACGGCGATGCATATAAATTTATGGTCCCCGCCAGGATAATAAAAAATCTGGTGATGATTCCCATAGACATATTTATCCTGTACACCCTTCTGAAATTCATGGAAAAGCATATAAAGCCGATAGTTGAGGGAAGAAGATAAAATTCAGTTTTTAAGTCAAAACCGACTGCAAAAAGTATTTTATCTTAAATAATAATTTTTAAATCTAAAAGGCCCCGGGTTTCCGGGGCCTTGTTTTATAATTAGAAATTTGGTATTTAAGCCTCTGTCTGTGAAACTTTGGTTTTTCTCTTTACGTTTTTGTAAGTTGCAGGATTAAAAAGCACCATCATCGGGAATATCTCAAGCCTCCCGAACAGCATACACATCGAGAGTATTATCTTTGATATGTCGTTGAACATTGAGAAATTCCTCGTGGGTCCCACCAGCCCCAGCCCTGGTCCTATGTTGTTAATACACGCCAGGACTGCAGTTATTGTGGTTTCTGTGTCAAGACCGTCTATGGCTGAAAGGATTATTATTGACAGGACCACAATCCCGCAGTACATTGCCCGGAAGGAGAATGTGTTTCTCACTACACCCTCGCTGACGGGTTTTTTGTCCATAGTGATAGTCTTTACCTGATTTGGCCTTATAATATTTCCCACTTCTCTCATGCTGGCTTTAAACAGTATTACAATCCTGCTGACTTTCATGCCTCCGCCTGTGGAACCTGCGCTTGCTCCGCATATCATAAGAATTACCAGCAGTATTCTCGAAAACTGGGGCCACAGGTCAAAGTCTACGGTAGAAAATCCTGTGGTGGTCATTATGCTTGAAACCTGAAAGTAGCTGTCGAGAAGCGCAACAGGTGCGCTTTCGTAAGTACTCACTATATTCACAAAGACCAGCAGTGTCGCCCCCAGCATTATCCCTATATACCACTTGAACTCCTCATTTGCCAGTACCTCTCCTATTTTTTTAGCCAGGATAAGGTAATAAATCGAAAAGTTCACTCCGAAGAGCATCATAAAGAAGGCAAGGATAAACTGACAGTAGTGGTTATAAGCAGCCATTCCGTTGTTGGTTATGGAATATCCTCCCGTTCCTGCAGTGGCAAAGCTGTTGACGATGCAGTCAAATAAGGGCATTCCGCCGATTTTAAGGAAGATTATCTCCAGAATGGTCAGGACAATATACATCCCGTAAAGGATCCTTGCGGTGCTCCTGAGGGTGGGGGTGAGTTTTCCCACTGTAGGTCCTGGGCTCTCAGCCCTCATCAGCTGCAGTCCCTCGCCGCCGCCTTTGCCTTTGCTCATTGGAACCACGGCCATAAGAAACACCAGCACGCCCATTCCACCCAGCCAGTGAGTGAAGCTGCGCCAATACAGTATTGACTTCGGCAGCCATTCCACCCGGGTCAGTATGCTTCCTCCTGTGGTGGTAAACCCGGATACTGTCTCAAACCACGCATCCGCAAACCTGGGTATGCACCCTGTGAAAATAAAGGGCAGTGAGCCGAATAGAGACAGCACAATCCAGCCCAGGGCCACAGATACATAGCCCTCTTTTGCATATATCCCCCTGCTGTCCTGTTTTATTTTCGACAGTAAAGTACCCAGTACAATGCATATTGCTATGGTTGCCCCAAAGGGGATTAAGCAGTCTTTTTCACCGTATATAAGCGCCACTGCTAAACATGGCACCATGACGATTCCCTCCAGCACGAGGATATCGCCCATATATTTCGTAACAGCCCTGAAATTCATAATGATCCTCCCAAGGCCTCCTATCTCTGATATTCACCGGCGAAAATGTCGGAAAGGGAACTCACTGCACCTCCGGAAGTGGTGATCACCACGACGGAATCTCCGGCATTCATGTAGTCATTTCCTCCGGGAACTATCACCTTGTCGCCTCTGACTATGTTTGCGACCAATATATTGGGCTTCAGCGTCAGATCTTTTAAGGTGACGCCCCGGTATTCGGCCCCCCGGGGCACCGTAAATCCCAGTGCCTCTGCTTTTCCGTCGAAAATCCTGTAAAGGGTCTCGATAGAGCCCTCCTTTGAGCGCTCCTCCAGGCTTTCGTCCTCTTCGTATATTGTGCGGACGTATCTCATTATCTCGTTTGCCACCTGCAGTTTAGGGCTCACGGTTGTGTCTATTCCCACGGTGTTCAGGACGCCTATGTATTCGGTGCGGTTTATTTTTGTTATTGTCTTCGGCACATGCAGGGAGTTGGCAAACATTGAGACCATAAGATTTTCCTCGTCCATTCCCGTGAGGCTCACCACTGCATCCATATCCCGGATTCCCTCTCCCAGAAGCAGGTCCTGTTCGGTGCCGTTACCGCAGATTATGGTGGCTTTAGGCAGCCTGTAGCTCAGTTCCTCGCACAGCTCCCTGTCTCTCTCTATAATGGTCACTTTTACATTTGACCGCAGCAGCTGCCATGCCAGGTACATGCTTATATGCCCGCCGCCGATTATCATTACGTCCTTTACCTGTGTGTTGGACAGTCCCATATTCTGTATCATAACCGCCAGTTGTGTGCTCTCAGCTGCCAGCATTATGTGATCACCGGGGTTCAGGACAAAATTTCCGGAAGGAATGGTCACATCCCCGTCTCTCTCCACTGCGCAAACCAGGGCGTTTATTTTCAGAATATTTCTGCATTCTGACAGTTTTTTGCCCGCAAGTTTTGACTTGTCGGAAAGTTTCCACTCCACCAGGTCGACTCTTCCTCCCGCAAAAGTGTCCCTGTGGAGGAAAGAGGGGAATTGCAATATCCTGAAGACTTCCTGCGCAGCGGCTTTTTCCGGGTTAAGGGCAAGGTCAAGCCCCAGTTTGCGGCGCAGAAATTCAATCTGCCCGTCATATTCCGGGTTTCTCACCCTTGTCACCGTGTGCTTTGCCCCCAGCATATTTGCCACAACGCAGCAAAGCAGATTTATTTCATCCCCGGAAGTTGCCGCAATCAGCAGATCCCGCTCCCGGACATTTGCCTCATTCTGCACTTCCACCGTGGCGCCGTTTCCGTGGACTATTGCCACATCAAAATCCTCCTGGAGCTTGTTCAGGATGTCCTCGTCGCTGTCAATAACCACAATATTGTGGTCTTCCTTGACAAGCAGCTCAGTGAGAAGTCTCCCCACCTTTCCGGCACCCACCAGTACAACGTTCATATTCTCCTCCCAAAAAATTATCTGAGTCTCCCTTTGAGACACTGCTTATTTTATCCATTAT
>CAZYZR010000052.1:6230-8981 GCA_964651945.1 uncultured Oscillospiraceae bacterium
CTGTCCCCATCGTATATAAGTGCAGCAGAAACTTCTGTCATAGAATTCTCCGGAAATTTTTTTCCAAACAAAATGTAAGATAAATCACCCAATGTTGCGTTACCGCAGAGCAATAAGCCTAAATTTGAAAATTTTATGTATTTATAAATAAAATTTTATGGATTTAGCTCTTTGACACTCTCTTCGGGCACTTTAGCTTTTGTCTCGGGTTCAATTAATGTCTCGAGGCTGTCATCCGTTGCATCTCTCTTGTCATTATCGGTGAATTCCGCTGCCGCCTTATCGGACGGTCCGTTCTCTGCCTGTGTCCGGGAGCCTCCCGCAGCGGTTTTACCGCCGCTGTCTGCGGTTTTCATGGATTCCTTTTCTCTTTGCTCTGCTTCCAGCCTCTTTATCTCCCGGTTGTTCTTTCTTATTTTCAGTATTAACAACAGCACAACTGCCACTGGTATTGCCATGGCAAGGCTGTAGCCCAGTCTGTACATATTTTCCCGCATAATTAACTCTCCGGATTTGGTCTTTCAACGATAAGTTTACCATAAAAAAAATACAAATTAAAGTATTTTATGACGATTTTGCAAATTGTACTCAGGGAGGTAGCGTTAAATATTTGACAAAGTATATATTTTATAATCCATTATTCTATTTGACATGAAATACTGTTTTAAAACTTTCAACCAGCTAATTACAAAAATGCTTCTTTTAAAGTTTTGCTAACGACGTTTAAAATAATCATTTGTAATCATTATCAATGTCAAATTTACTTAGCATTAATTTCTTCCGGGTTCTTAAAGCACCGTTTTCGTCTGTTAGTAAGCTTAATAAATTTCAATCATCTTTGCAGGGCATTCTTTTTTATATGTCTTTTCATTTTGCTATACAACTTGTAGGAATAGATTTTCTCTGTCAGATTGAAATAGCCCCTTCTTGATAGACTCATTTTAAAATTTTCCTTTTCCGCTGCTTGGCATTCAGACGATTGATTTACAATACATCAGTATTTAGGTATTTATTTTTTCTGTGTCGATAATTACAATCCGAAGGAATTGACGCTCAAATCTATCTATTAACTCTTTATTATCTGGCCTGTTCTTTATTTATATAGCTGTTCTTAATTGTGTGTCAGTTAAATTCTGCGATAATATTTTTGACATTACCAACAGCGGGGAAGGGGTTTTATCGTTATATTCGGGTTTCCTTGCCGCTTAATCTGTCTGTTAACATAGGTAAGGTGTGAGTGTAATAAAATTGTTATATTTTGTTTTATACATTATATACAAAAATCATTATTTTTATTTATTTAAATTGTTTGCAAAAACGCCTTTTTATCTATTTGTCCCAAAATTCAATGTTGCAAAACCGCCCTTGTTATGCTATATTTTTACTTGAAAAGGGACTGTTTGTCCCTTTATTAAGCGTAATAAACGCAGAAATAATTTAGGAGGTATATTCCAATGAAAAAGTTATTGGCTCTGCTGCTTTCAGGCTGCTTGGCTCTGTCCCTTGTTGCCTGTGGCGGCGGAGACTCTGAGAGCCAGTCAGATGCCGGCGCTGATGGCGATGGAGCACTCAAAGTACTTCTCGTGGCTTCCCAGCTCGGTGACAAGTCTTTCAATGACTCCGCAAACGAGGGTCTTGAGAAAGCTGCAGCTGACTATGGAATTGATTACTCTTTCAGAGAAATAGGTTCAGAGGCCGAGAAAGTTGCTCCTTCTCTGACAGACTTCTCAGAAGAGGGCTATGACATTATGGTCTTCAACAACCTGGGCTTTGGTTCAGCTGCTGCGTGGCTTGAGTCCAACGCTGCAAATTATCCTGACACCCTCTATCTTGTTTACGATGAGGTTGACCCCGATAATGTCACAACCGTTGATGATGACCTCGATGTCAAAAATGTTCAGTATCTGAAATACCGCGCATCCCAGTCCGACTTTATTGCCGGTTATCTCGCTGCAAAACTCTCCGAGTCCGGTAGCATAGGATTTGTGGGCGGGCAGGAAGCTCCTGTCATCTATGACTTCCTTGCAGGCTATGTGCAGGGTGCCCAGTACGCCAATCCAAATGTAAAGATCAATGTTTCCTATGTGGGCGGTTACACCGATGCTGCCAAGGGCAAGGACCTCGGTCTTACCCAGATCCGCGGTGGTGCCGATGTTATCCACGCTGTGGCAGGTTCAGCCGGCAACGGAGCCATAGAGGCTGCCAGTGAGCAGGGTGTCCTCGCCATAGGCGTTGATTCCGACCAGTACACTGTGTTCAAGGAAGAGGGCAACCCTCTCGCAGATGTGGTTGTCACATCCTCCCTCAAGAACGTGGGCGAGTCTCTCTACACTGTTATAGGTGAAGTTGTTGACGGCACATTTGAAAAGACCGCCGAGAGGTGGTTTGGCGCCGAGGAAGGTTGCACTGGTATTGCCAAGACAGAGAAGTATGATGAACTTGTCTCCGAGGAACTCCGCACTGAGGTAGAGGGAATTGAGGCCGGCCTGGCCGATGGTTCCATCGAGTGCAAGTCCTACTTCGATATGAGCGAAGACGAGTGGAATGATCTTCTTTCAACACTTAATGTCTCTGCCAGCGAGGCCGAAGCTGAGTAATCAGAAGCAATTGTCGTAAATGTATCTGTTGTGAAAACAATTGATGCATTTTCAATAATAATTGTAAAACACTTATGGTCCTGTTTCCTTTGTAAGGGACAGGGCCATTTGTCTGTTCCGGTAAAAGTTTTTTTGCACAATCGATTAGGCCAAA
>CAZYZR010000053.1:0-7456 GCA_964651945.1 uncultured Oscillospiraceae bacterium
CAGCGCCGAGGAACAATGCGCCGATGAATGTAATCTTGCTCAGGACTTTCTGAATGAAATCCTGAGTCTGTTTGCCGGGGCGGAATCCCGGAATAACCCCGTTATTCTTGCGCAGGTTATTTGCGATCTCTACCGGGTTATACTGCATTGTGACATAGAAATAGTTGAAAGCAATTATGAGAAGAAGATACACCACCGCATAAACAAAGCCGTTGTAGTTAAAGACGTTGAAAAGCCTTATCCAGAATGGGCTCTTTATGTTGAAAAAGCTCACTATGGTACCCGGGATGGATACAAGGGCACTTGCAAAGATTATCGGCATTACCCCTGACATATTCACCTTGATGGGAATATACGTATTCTGTCCTCCCATCATTTTCCTTCCCACTACTCTCTTGGCATATTGTATGGGTATTCTTCTCTCCGCGTTGTTGAGGACAACAGCAAACGCAATGACCACCACAGCGAAGATAATGTAAAGAGGAATCAGGAAGAAGTTTTGGGTCTTCTGATTTTCAACTGCATCTCTGAACATATCAACGAACCGGGTTACTGTACTTGAGAATCTTGAAATAATTCCTGTGAATATAATTATCGAAATCCCGTTGCCGATCCCCTTTTTGTCTATCTGTTCGCCCATCCACATCAGCAGGACGGATCCTGCGACAAATGTCACTATTATCACAAACCGGCTGAAAATACCAGAAAAACCTTCGGTATAAACAAGAGCGCCTCTGTTGCGGAGGACAAAATAGTACCCTGTGGCCAGAATTGAGGCAGCTCCAACGCTCACATATCTGGTGATCTTGGCTATTTTCCTTCTTCCCTCTTCGCCTTCCTTGGAAAGATTTTCAAGGTAGGGGATGGCCACAGTAAGCAGGGTCACTATAATTGAAGAGTTTATATAAGGAATGACACCCAGGGCGAAAACCGTTGCATTCGCAAAAGCTCCGCCGCTTATCATATTGAGATATCCCAACATACTTCCATCTCCGGCTGTGACCATAGTCTCAAGGGCTGTACGCAGAATAAACGGAACAGGTATGTTGCACCCGAGACGGTAAATCACCAGCACCAGAAATGTATATATCAGTTTCTTCCTGAGATCCTCAATTTTCCAGGCATCCCTGAATGTCTGTAGCATCCCTATTTCACCTCTGCCTTTCCACCAGCGTTTTCAATTTTTTCCTTGGCACTGGCAGAAAAAGCTGTAAGTTGTACAGTCAATGGCTTTGTAAGTTCACCCCTGCCCAAAACTTTTATGCCATCGTTTACTTTCTTTACAAGACCTGATCTAACAACTGCGGCCTCGTCAACCACGCTGCCAGCCACAAACCTCTTTTCAAGATCGCTGATATTGATAGTTGAATAAACAGTGGCAAAAACGCTGTTGTTGAATCCAACTTTCGGCAGCCTTCTCTGGAGCGGAAGCTGACCACCCTCAAATCCTGCCTTTTTAGCCCCCGAACGGGCCTTCTGACCTTTGTGGCCGTAACCGGCAGTCTTGCCGTTTCCGCTTCCGTGCCCGCGGCCCTTCCTCTTAGGTCCTTTATTTGAACCCGGGGCCGGTTTCAAATCGTTAAGCATCATTGTAGTGCACCTCCCTGCCGGTTATTTTGTAACCTTGACCATATGGGCAATTTTTCTCACCTTGCCCCATGTGGCCCGGTTGTCAGGCTGAACAGTCACATCGCCTATTTTGTGAAGGCCAAGAGCAGCAGCACAATCCTTGTGATTCTGCAAGCTGCCGGACAGGCTCTTCACCAATGTGATTTTCAGCTTATCGGTTGTTTTGTCACTTGGCATCTGAAACTACCTCCTGTCAACCTATGGATTGTTCGTCAAGGCCGCGGAGCTTCATCACATCAGCCATTGTCCTGAGGGAAACAAGTCCGGATATTGTTGCGGCAACAACATTGCCGGGGTTCCTTGAACGAAGTGATTTTGTGCGGATATCTTTTATTCCGGCAGCTTCCATAACTGCGCGGACTGCACCCCCCGCTATAACTCCGGTACCGGGGGCTGCGGGTCTCATAAGAACCCTGGCTGCACCGAAAGAGCCGACTGTTTCGTGGGGTATTGTAGTGCCTCTCAGAGACACTCTCACCAGATTTTTCCTGGCGTCTTCAACCCCCTTGCGGATCGCCTCAGGCACTTCAGATGCCTTTCCGATACCATAACCCACAATTCCGTCGCCGTTTCCGACAACTATGAGGGCCGAGAATTTCATTATACGGCCGCCCTTTACGGTCTTGGATACGCGGTTGATGGATACTACTTTTTCCTGAAGATCCAAAGCGCTTGCGTCAATTCTTTCCATTATGTCCCTCCTTAGAGCTTCAGGCCGCCCTCACGGGCACCCTCTGCCAGTGCTTTTACACGGCCGTGATAAATGTACCCTCCGCGGTCAAATACAACTTGGGTGATACCTTTGTCAAGGGCAGCCTTCGCGACTTTAACTCCCACAGCCTTTGCTGCATCGATATTGCCGCCGTATCCTTCAAAGTCCTTATCCAAAGTTGATGCGCTGACAAGTGTATTCCCAGCCTGGTCATCTATTATCTGGGCATATATGTGTTTTGAGGAACGGAACACATTGAGACGCGGGCATTCCGGCGTGCCGCTTACTTTTCTGCGGACTCTGGCATGTCTTCTGAGTCTCGCCCGATTCCTGCTCGGTTTCTTGATCATTTTAGCTCACTCCTTTGATTATTTGCCCTTGCCGGCTTTGCCTTCTTTGTGTATCACGTACTCCCCCGCATAGCGGATGCCTTTGCCCTTATATGGCTCAGGCGGGCGCTTCTCACGGATTTCCGCCGCAAACTGTCCGACCTTCTGCTTGTCAATTCCGGTAACCCTTATTTTGTTGGGATCCGGGCACTCTATTGTAATTCCATCCACCTCAGGCACTATGACCTGATGCGAAAATCCAAGGTTCATAACCAGGTTTTTGCCTTGCTTTGCAACCCTGTATCCTACTCCCTGAACTTCAAGGTCCTTGTAATACCCCTGTGAGACACCGATAACCATATTGTTTATCAGTGACCTTGTGAGTCCATGTAGAGCTCTTGTCTTGTTCTCATCATCTGGGCGGGAAACGATCACCTCATTGCCCTCGACTCTGATTGACATCAAGGGATGAAAGGTGGAATTGAGCGTTCCCTTAGGGCCGGTCACGGTGACATTCGTACCATCAACTGAAACTTTGACACCGGCCGGAATAGCTATGGGTTTTCTTCCTATTCTCGACATACTAATACCCCCTTACCAGACAAATGCGAGAACTTCGCCGCCCACGTTTGCCTCTCGGGCTTTCCTGTCAGTCATGACGCCTTTGGGTGTAGAAATAATGGCAGTGCCGATACCCCTCATAACCTTTGGCATATCCTCACAGCTTGTGTATATGCGAAGACCAGGTTTGGAAATCCTGCGAAGGCCTGTTATGACAGGCACATTTGTCTCTGTATATTTGAGTGTGATTGTGATTACACCCTGTTTGTTGTCCTCAGTCACCTTATAACCCTTGATATATCCCTCATCCAAAAGAATCTGAACTATTGCTTTCTTCATATTGGACGCAGGAACATCGACGGTTTCATGTTTTGCCCGTGAGGCATTTCTTATCCTTGTGAGCAAGTCGGCGATAGGATCAGTGATATTCATAATCTTACCTCCTGTAAATTTGAAATTATTACCAGCTTGCCTTTTTCACACCGGGAATCTGGCCCTTATAAGCCAATTCCCTAAAGCAGATACGACAGATGCCATACTTTCTGAGATAGGCGTGCGGCCTTCCGCAGATCTTGCACCTGTTGTAGCCTCTTGTTGAATATTTGGGTTCGCGCTGCTGTTTTACTTTCAGCGAAGTCTTTGCCATTTAGGATACCCTCCTTTCAGTTTGCAAACGGAGCACCGAGAGCCTTCAAAAGATATCTGGCCTCCACGTCCGTCTGCGCTGTGGTCACAAAAGATATGTCCATGCCGCGCACTGCATCTATCTTGTCATATTCTATCTCAGGGAATATAAGCTGCTCTCTGATCCCAAAAGAATAGTTGCCGCGGCCGTCAAATGAATCAGGACTTATTCCATGAAAGTCTCTTACGCGGGGAAGAGCCACATTGAAAAGCCTGTCCACGAATTCATACATCCTCTCGCCCCTGAGAGTCACTTTAACGCCTATCGGCATGCCCTCCCTGAGCTTAAAGTTTGCCACGGATTTCTTGGCTTTGCAGACAATCGGATGCTGTCCGGTTATCTTCCGCACATCCCCCATTATCGCATCCACGACTTTAGGGTTGTCCTTTGCGTCTGAGCATCCCACATTGACAACTATTTTTTCAAGTTTCGGTATCTGCATCACGCTCTTGTAGCCAAACTGTTTCATAAGGGCAGGTGCGACTTCATTAGTATAAAGATCTTTTATTGTTGACATCTTTGCTCCTCCCCAATCACAGCCGGGCGCCGCAATGTTTGCAGACGCGGATCTTTTTGCCATTTTCGATTTTGTGTCCAACCCTGGTGGGTTTGCCGCAGGAGGGACACACGGGCATAACCTTGCTGGCGTATATTGCACCTTCAGCATCTACTATTCCGCCGATCTCGCCCTCTCTTCTCGGCTTTATATGCTTTTTGACCATATTCAGCCCTTCGACAATGACCTTCCCCTCTTTGGGGCTGACAGCCAGGACCTTTCCTGTGGCACCGCGGTCCCTGCCGCTTATAATCTTTACGGTATCACCGGTTTTTACATGAACTTTATTCATAGCTGCCTCCTCACAGTGATTCCGGGGCAAGGCTCAATATTCTGAGATATCCCTTGTCGCGAAGTTCGCGGGCTACAGGTCCGAAAATACGCGTGCCTCTCGGATTTTTATCTTCTCTGATAATAACGGCCGCATTTTCGTCAAATCGGATATATGAGCCGTCCTCACGGCGCAGTCCGCTCTTGCTGCGAACAATTACTGCCTTTACAACTTCACCTTTCTTGACGGCGCTGCCGGGAATCGTCTTTTTGACTGAAGCCACAATCACGTCGCCAATGTTGGCGTATCTTCTTCTGGTGCCGCCAAGGACGCGGATGCACATGATCTCTTTCGCCCCGGTATTGTCGGCAACCTTCAGATAGGTTTGCATCTGTACCATAGGTACATTCCTCCTTCACTAGATTACTTGGCTTTCTCCACTATTCTCACCAGACGCCAGTTTTTGTCCTTGGAAAGGGGACGGGTTTCCATAATCTCCACGCGGTCCCCTACACTGCACTCGTTGTTCTCATCATGGGCCTTGAACTTTACAGTTTTCTTGACTATTTTTTTGTACAAAGGATGCCGGACTCTGTTCTCAATGGCTACGACTATAGTCTTGTCCATCTTGTCGGAAACAACAGTGCCTATTCTTGTCTTTCTGAGATTGCGTTCCATCGTCTTGCCTCCTTCTACTGTTTTTCAAGTTCCGTCAGAACTGTGTTAATCCTGGCAATGTCTTTTTTCACATCGCGGATTCTCATTGGGTTGTCCAGCTGGTTAATCGCATGCTGGAAGCGGAGATTGAACAGCTCCTCTTTAAGTTCCTTCAGTTTCCGGTTGAGCTCGGCTACTGACATATTTCGAAGTTCGCTTGCTTTCATTGCCGTACACCTGCCTCTTCCTTTTTAACGAATTTGCACTTGATAGGCAGTTTGTGCATTGCAAGACGCATAGCCTCCCTGGCCTGGTCCTCGGGCACACCGCCTATCTCAAAAAGCACTCTGCCGGGTTTTACAACCGCAACCCAGTACTCCGGACTGCCTTTGCCGGAACCCATACGGGTCTCTGCGGGCTTTTCAGTCACAGGTTTGTCCGGGAATATTTTTATCCAAACCTGCCCGCCACGGCGGATATAACGGGTCATAGCAATACGGGCTGCCTCAATCTGGTTGGAGGTGATCCACGCAGGCTCAAGGGCCTGAAGGCCGTACTCACCGTAGACAACCTTGTTTCCGCGGGTTGCAACGCCTTTCATGCGCCCCCTATGGACTCTGCGGTATTTTACTCTCTTAGGTAAAAGCATTTATCTGTTGCCTCCTTCCCTTCTTTCTCTGCGGGGTTTGGCACCCATAAGGACTTCTTCTCCATTGTAAATCCAGACCTTGACACCGACCTTTCCAAATGTGGTGTCCGCTTCTGCAAATCCGTAGTCAATGTTGGCTCTGAGGGTCTGAAGCGGGATCGTTCCCTCGTGGTAATGCTCTGTCCTGGCTATGTCAGCTCCATTGAGACGCCCTGAAACACTGATCTTGATCCCCTTTGCGCCGAGTCTCATGGCGCGGGAAATTGCCTGTTTCATAGCTCTTCTGAAGGCAATACGTCTTTCAAGCTGAGAAGCGATATTTTCAGCCACCAGCTGTGCATCCAAATCTGCCTGCTTGACTTCCTTTATGTCCACGAGAATCTCTTCCACAGGCCTGTGGAGCTGTTTTGACAGCTGAAGGCGGAGCTTTTCTATTTCTGAGCCCTGGCGCCCTATTACAAGACCGGGCTTTGAACAGAAGATTGTGATCTTTATTACTCTGGAGTCCCTGTCTATCTCAATTTTTGATATTCCCGCAGCGTAAAGCTGAGCTTTCAGAGTCTTTCTTAGATTGTAATCTTCCACCAGAGTGTCACCGAAATCTTTCTTATCGACAAACCAGCGGGAATCCCAGTCCATAATAACACCTACACGCAGACCGTGCGGATTTACTTTCTGTCCCATAATTCCTCCTTCACTCAGCTTCTTTAAGGACAACGGTCATATGAGATGTCCTTTTAAGTATCCTGTATGCTCTGCCCTGTGCCCTTGGCATGACCCTTTTCAGTACCGGACCGGGTGTCACATAGCACTCGGCGATATACAGGCTGTTTGTATCCATCTGAAAATTGTGTTCCGCATTCGCCACCGCTGAATTGACCAGTTTAAGTAAAGGTTCACAGGCGGCCTTGGGTGTATACTTCAGAATCGCTATGGCCTCATCTACAGGTTTGTTTCTGATGAGATCCATTACAATCTGTACCTTTCTCGGCGCAATGCGGGCGTATTTTAGATATGCCCTAGCTTCCATAATACCAATCTCCTTTACTTAGTTGTCTTTGATCCTGCGTGACCGCGGAATGTCCTTGTGGGTGCAAACTCTCCAAGCTTATGGCCCACCATATCCTCGGTGATATACACCGGAACATGTTTGCGGCCGTCGTGAACCGCAAAAGTATGACCTACAAAGTCCGGAAATATCGTAGAGGAACGGCTCCAGGTCTTGAGCACTCTCTTTTCCCCTGTCTTGTTCATCTCCCTCACTCTCTCAAGCAGGACAGGCTGAACAAAAGGGCCTTTCTTAACACTTCTACTCATATCGTGACTCCTTCATTAACCGTTGCGGCGTCTGACTATAAACTTGTCAGATGCTTTGTGTTTGTCCCTGGTCTTATAACCGAGGGTGGG
>CAZYZR010000053.1:7556-8845 GCA_964651945.1 uncultured Oscillospiraceae bacterium
TCTCCGACTGCCAGTCCGTCCGGGGCAAGAATGTAGGATTTTGTCCCGTCTTCATACTGAATAAGTGCTATAAACGCTGTCCTGTTAGGATCGTATTCAAGTGTAAGGACCGTAGCGGGCATGTCTGTCTTGTTTCTCTTAAAATCAATTACACGGTACTTTGTCCTGTTTCCGCCTCCGTGATGGCGCACGGTAATCTTTCCGGTATTGTTGCGTCCGGCAGTGCTTTTCTTAGGTTCCAGCAGGCTTCTCTCCGGCCGTACCTTGGAAAGCCCCGAATAGTCCGTAACTGCCATATTGCGGCGGGAAGGACTGGTTGGCTTATATTTCTTTACAGCCATTCAGCTTCACTCTCCTTAATGAGTTTTTTTGCGGGAGCATTCAATTGTCTCCCATACTTAAACCGCCTTTCAGCGGAGGGCCATCAGACCATTCCTTCAAAGAATTCTATTCCCTTTGAATCCGGTGTCAGAGTCACTATTGCTTTCTTCGATTTTGCGGTAAAACCACTGGTGTACCCCTGACGGCGAAAACGTCCGCGGACATTGATAGTGTTTACTTTCCGCACCTTGACTCCAAAGAGCTCTTCAACCGCTTTTGCGATCTCAATTTTGTTGGAATCCCTGGCAACCTGGAATGTATATTTTCTATCCCGGATGCCGTTCATGCTGTTCTCAGTAATGATGGGCTTTATTATTATATCCTGGGCCATTTTCATCAGGCGAACACCTCCTCCAGTTTCTTTGCAGCACCGAGAGTGACCACAAGTGTACCTGCATTCAGAATGTCATATACATTCATAGCTGTTGCCACTGCTGTTTGTACACCGGGAATATTACCCGCCGACTTAACAACCTTCTTGTCAGCAACTTCCTGAACCATTAAAGTCTTCCCAGAAACTCCAAGATTTTCCAGAAGTTTTACAACGGCTTTCGTGCGGTACTCGTCGATTCCGAACTCGTTGACTATTATGATCTTCCCATCTGCAGCCTGGGCAGAAAGGGCAGAGCGCATTGCCAGATTCTTGACCTTTTTGTTCAGATTGTAACTGTAGTCACGGGGCTTTGGACCGAGGGCAACTCCGCCGTGGGTCCACTGAGGAGCGCGGATTGAACCCTGCCTCGCTCTTCCGGTGCCCTTCTGCCTCCAGGGCTTCCGGCCACCGCCTCTGACCTCGCTGCGGGTAAGAGTTGAATGGGTGCCCTGCCTCTGGTTTGCCAAGTAATTAACCACAGCGGCGTGCATGACCTCTTTGTTCGGCTCAATGCCAAATACCTTGTCGGAGAGCT
>CAZYZR010000054.1:0-5693 GCA_964651945.1 uncultured Oscillospiraceae bacterium
GGAGTTGGAGCTTGACGGATACGATGAGTGATGAATACAAGGACAAATCCGTCGTTTTTATGGGAACTCCCCGGTTGTCCCGGCAGTGCCTTGAGCAACTTATAAAAGACGGAATAAACATAACTGGGGTTTTTACCAGGGCGGATAAGCGGGTCGGAAGGAAATATGTGATGACTCCCCCTCCTGTAAAGGTTACGGCTCTCCGGAATGGCATTCCGGTGTGGCAGCCCCGGACACTGAGAGGAGAGGCAACGGATATATTGAGGATGTTATCCCCTGACATGATAATAGTTGTTGCCTACGGAAGAATTTTACCTCAGGAGGTTATAGATATTCCCGAATATGGTTGTATAAACCTGCATGTGTCGCTTCTTCCCAAATACAGAGGCGCTGCTCCGATTCAATGGGCAATAATCAACGGCGAAACAGAGACAGGAGTAAGCGTTATGTTCATAGACCGGGGACTTGATACGGGGGATGTGATCGATACGCTGAGGGTTGAAATCGGAGAAAATGAAAACCGGCAGGAGTTATCTGAAAAAGTGCGGAAGCTAGGTAAATCATTCCTGTCTGAAACCGTAAAAAAAATTTTTGCCGGAGATTACTCAAGGACTCCTCAGAATAACCGGGAAGCTACATATGCGCCTCCGCTCACAAAGGATATGGCTTCTTTTACTTTTTTAATGCCGGCAGCTGCAATACACAACAAAATAAGGGGTCAGTATCCCTGGCCGGGCACTTCTTTTGTGTTCGATGGGAAAACGGTAAAAGTCACAGGCTCACTTGTTTGTGATAAATCAGGAGATCCCGGTGAAATTCTCCGGTTGAACCCGCTTACAGTGGCATGCAGTGAAAAAAGTATAATTCTCACCTCACTTTCCCCTCGGGGTTCAAAAGCTATGACAGGCACTGCCTGGGCTGCCGGCAAGAGGTTAAAAAAAGGAGACAGTCTTTTTTAGAGCCTTACTTTCAAAGTGAGGGCAAAGCTCTTATCTTACAAAGATATAAACTTTGACTGCAAAGTTTTTTATTTTCTGTGAGAAATTTTAAGATAAGCTATAAATCGGGAAATTTTTTAATTTTTTGCTCTAATTTTTACCAAATTTTCAAATATATGGAATAAAATACTTTAATAAAATCTTAAGTTGTCCAATTTGGCAAAAGGAGCTGTTATAGCTTATGTTTTTTCTGGACAGGTATTATTTTATATTTGTAGTTCCTGCGGTTATACTCTCTCTCTGGGCACAGGGGCATGTAAATTCGACTTACAGGAAGTATTCTCAATACGGAACTTATAGTCGAATGACCGGATACGAGGCTGCAAGGAGAATACTTGATGCGAATGGCCTTCGAAATGTCAGAATAGAAAGGGTATCAGGGACCTTGACGGATCACTATGACCCCAGGACCAATGTAATAAGGCTTTCAGATCAGGTCCGGACTTCGAGCAGTATTTCCTCGATAGGTGTGGCTGCCCATGAAGCAGGGCATGCCGTGCAATATGCAGAGGGGTATTTCCCTGTAAAGCTTCGCACTGCCATAATACCGATATGCCAGTTCGGCTCAAATCTTTCATTCCCTATGCTTCTTATCGGCCTTATATTTGGAATGGATAGTCTTGTTGACCTGGGCCTTTTGCTGTTTTCGCTTGTAACTGTTTTTCAGCTGGCAACGCTTCCGGTGGAATTTAATGCGAGCGGAAGAGCTATAAGGGCGCTTTCCATGAGCGGTATAATCACTGATGATGAAGTATATGGTGTAAAGCAGGTCTTAAATGCAGCAGCAATGACTTATGTTGCTGCTTTGGCAGTATCAATAGGTAACTTACTGAGGATGTTTATGCTCTTCGGCGGACGACGCAGAGACTGATGCGGATAGATTTAAACCGAAAAACAGCGGCGGAATGCCTTGTCAGGGTAGAGGGCAGTGGCTTTTCAAACCTTGTCTTCCCCCGGATTGCCGACAGAAACGGACTGTCTGGCAGGGACAGGGCTTTCGCCGCGAGAATTTTTTATGGTTCGATAGAGAGAAAAATTACAATCGATTACATACTTTCAAGATGTATGAGCCGACCTTTGGAAAAGACTGATCCACAGGTCCTGGCTGTACTTGAAACCGCTTTGTACCAGATAAGGTATATGGATTCTGTTCCGACTGCTGCTGCCGTAAACCGGGCAGTTGAACTCTGCCGTACATTCAAAAAGAGCAGTGCGGGATCATTTGTAAATGCTGTCCTCAGAAAGTGTGCAGGATTTGACCTTTCCTTCCGGAATTTTTCTAACAAAACCGAGGAGTTGCGGGTTAAATATTCTGTGACTTTTTCTATTGCCGGGGCAATAATAAGAGATTATCCGGATTGCTATGAAGATATTCTTGAAAGTTCATTTTCGCCATCACCTCTAACGCTGCATATAAATACTCTGAAAATAAACCCGGATGAATATATTTCCCTCCTCTCCGATGCAGGCATTTGGGCCGTAAAAACTGTATGTGAGGACTGCATAACCGTAGACAGCCCGAAACCTATAGAAACTCTGCCTGGTTACAATGAGGGATTTTTCTTTGTCCAGGGAGTCACAAGCCGGTTGGCTGTAAAATTTGCAGAAATAAAAAAAGGTTATAGGGTTTTAGACCTTTGTGCGGCCCCCGGAGGAAAAAGTTTTGCTGCAGCAATTGAGAGTGGGGACAGTGGAGTTATTTCCAGCTGTGACCCCAACATTTCCAGAATAAAGCTTATTGAAAAAGGTGCTTTTAGGTTAGGTCTCAAGAGCATTGTGATCTATGAAAATCTGGGGCAGAATTTCAGACAGGATTTCTGCGGACAGGATGTAATACTCTGCGATGTACCCTGTTCCGGGACAGGGGTAATGGGCAGGAAGCCTGACATTAGATTAAAAAATATAAGCGATTTATCTGCTCTTACAAATCTGCAGCACGATATCCTGTATACTGCCTCCAGATACTTAAAGTGCGGAGGTAAAATTGTCTACTCCACCTGTACTCTTAACAAGGACGAAAATGAGAGGCAGATATATAGGTTTTTGTCTGAAAATCCGGGATTTTGCGTGTCATTGCCTCAAAATTTGCCCGGGGATGTGCTGAACAATGACAATATGATTACATTTTTGCCGGATATATGTGAATATGACGGATTTTTTATAGCAGTACTGAAAAAATTGTGGTAAAATACTTTCGTGGATAAGATAGATATATGCAGTCTCACCCTGTCGCGGCTTAAAGAATTTCTTTATGGCTTTGACGTAAAGCCCTATACTGCAGGGCAGGTTTATACTTGGCTTCACAGGCAGTGCGTGTCAGATTTTGACGATATGACAAACCTGTCAAAACCACTCAGAAGCAAATTAAAGGAAAATTCCAGAATTGCATCTGTCAAAATCAGAAAAAAGCAGGTCTCCGCTGACGGAACCGTAAAATATCTGTATGAGCTTTTCGATGGAAACTGTATTGAGACGGTTCTAATGAGGTACAGATACGGCAACACTGTATGTGTTTCCACTCAGGTGGGCTGTCGTATGGGATGCCATTTCTGCGCTTCTACCCAGAGCGGAAAAATCAGGAATCTTTCTTCGGGGGAGATTTTGTGGCAGATATACCGGACTCAAAAAGATACCGGTGAAAAAGTTTCCAACATCGTTATGATGGGAATCGGAGAGCCTCTTGACAATTTTGACAACAGCGCTGATTTCATCAGGATAATATCTTCCCAGGAGGGGCAGAATATCAGCAGGAGAAATATTACTCTCTCCACCTGTGGCCTGATTAAAGGCATACACAGGTTGGGTCAGCTGAATCTGGGGATAACTTTGTCGGTTTCTCTGCATGCGGCCACTGATGAAAAGCGAAAACAAATAATGCCCATTGCAAATGTTTACAGTTTAGACGAACTGATTTCCGCTTGCCGAGAATACGCCCGGCTGACCGGCAGAAGAATATCCTTTGAATATGCTATGATAAGGGGAGTAAACGATACCTCGCAGGATGCATATGATCTAAAGAATCTGCTGGGAGGAATGATGAGTCATATAAACCTAATTCCGGTAAATCCGGTAGACGGATCACCATATACCTCCAGCGACGAAAGGCGGATAAAAGGTTTTGCAAAGAAGCTTGCGGGCCTTGGGATGAATGTAACTGTGAGGAGAAGGCTGGGACAAGACATATCCGCTGCCTGCGGGCAGCTCAGAAACGAGAACAGGTGATAAATTGAGAATTGTCGCTAAATCTGACAAAAGCCTCTTCAGGGAAGATAACCAGGACAGATTTCTGTCCGGAATTCTTTCCTGCGGGGTCGGTTTTGCCTTTGTCCGGGATGGAATGGGCGGAGCCAACGGAGGTGGTGTAGCCAGCTCTACACTGTGCAAAGATCTGGAAGAGCGACTTTTCCTTGAAAACGACAACCGGAATATGATCCCTGAAAAGACAGTTGTGGATGCAGTGGATTCCGCCTGTTCGGATATATTTTATTCTGCCCAGAAAAACAAATCTCTCACAGGCATGGGCACCACACTTTCCGGCGTTACAATAAAAGGTGATATTTGCAACGCTTACAATATAGGTGACAGCAGGGTATATGTACTTAGGAAAGGTGTCCTGACTCAGATCACAGAGGACCATTCTGTGGTCCGGCAACTTTTCCGGAAAGGGGCTATAACCAGGGAGGAAATGGCTACCTCCCCCCAGAGGCACCTGATAACCAGGGCTGTGGGGGTTACTCACTCTGTGGAGACGGATATAAGTGAATTCCACGTAAAGCCCGATGACAAGATACTCTGTGCGACTGACGGGCTCACGAATGCACTTACAAACCGGGAAATAATCGAGATTTTGTCAGATGATGACTTTTATTCTATAGCAGATAATCTTATAAAGAAGGCTCTTGAAAAAGATGCCAATGACAACATCACAGCTGTTGTGGTGGAGTACTGACAGAAAGGGCTGTATATGGAAGACAACTATATAGGAAAGCGAATTGACGGCAGGTATGATATAATATCCCTCATAGGTGTCGGCGGCATGTCAAATGTTTACAAAGCCGTTGACAACAAAACAGGGAATACTGTGGCTATCAAATTCTTAAAGCATGAATTTTTTGAGAATGAGGAGCTTGTTCGCAGATTCAAAAATGAAAGCAAGGCTATTTCACTTCTTGACAATCCCAATATAATCAAGGTCTACGATGTAAAAATTGCGGAAAATGAAAAATATATAGTCGTGGAGTACATTGACGGGATAACCCTGAAAGACTACATGGACAACCGCAAAGTACTTACCTGGCAGGAAACTGTGCGGTTTACGGGAACAATACTGGCGGCGATAGGACATGCTCATAAGAACGGCATAGTACACAGGGATCTGAAGCCGCAGAATGTTATGCTTCTCCGAGACGGAACCCTTAAAATAATGGATTTTGGCATAGCACGTCTTGCGGCCTCAAGTCAGAGAACTATGACGGACAAGGCCATAGGTTCTGTACATTATATAAGTCCTGAACAGGTAAAGGGTAAAGGGAGCGATGCCCGCAGCGATATATACAGCATCGGAATTATGATGTATGAGATGCTGACCGGAACCCTTCCCTTTGTCTCTGATACCGCTGTATCCGTTGCTATGAAACAGGTTTCAGAGACTCCCCGCCGCCCTTCTGAGATAGTTGAAAGTGTTCCAAGAGGTCT
>CAZYZR010000054.1:5793-8515 GCA_964651945.1 uncultured Oscillospiraceae bacterium
AACAATGCCGGATACAAGTTCAGATTTGACATAGAATACGTTTATTCAGGCGAATATCCTGCCGGCACGGTATTTTCTCAGACTCCCAAACCACCGAAAAACATAAAAGAAAACGGAAATATAAGACTCAAGGTGAGCAGAGGCCCTCAGAGCACTGAGATGCCTCAGTTGCAGAATTATAACCGCAGCGATGCTGAGCAGATGCTTGCCGATATGGAAGTGAATGTCTCCATAGTTACAGTAAGAGACGCCAATGTAAGGCTAGGATATGTCATAAAAACCGATCCTGAAGCCGGCACAACAATATCTACCGGTGACACTGTAACCCTCTATATTTCATCAGGGAACGGAAATGAAGGGAAAAACATGAAAACAGTGCCCAGCGTCCTGGGAGTGGCAAGCCTTGAGGAAGCCTCCAGAATACTGGCTCTCAATGACCTTGCAGTGGGGACTTATACTTACCGAGAGGATGCAGCAGCTGCCGGGACTGTTGTGGAACAGTCGCCCCGGGTGGGAGAAAAAATCCCGGCAGGAAGCAGGGTTAACCTTGTACTGTCCTCAGGACCTCCGGCGGCGCCTCCTCCTCCGCCTCCTCCACCGGAGTCGAGCGCTGAGCCTTCGGCATCGCCGTCCACAGATCCCGGCTCTTCATCAGAACCCACAACTGAGCCTGCTCCTACAGAGACTCCGCCTTCTGGTGGCGGTGATTCAGGCGGAGGAGGAGAAGGCGGCGCAGATTCAGGAGCAGTAGCTGCGCAGCTGCCGGTTATGCTGGGAGGAATATATTTCGGACTAAAAGAGAGAAAAGGCAAAAACAAGTAAATGATGCCTGAAAATATAATACTCAAAAGTATAGGGGGCTTTTATTACGTAAAAACCCCCGGGGGCGTCATAGAGTGCAAGGCTAAGGGAAAGTTCAGAAAACTTTCCCTTTCTCCTGTTGCAGGGGACTATGTTGGAATATCACTAGAGGACGGATTAAATGTCATTTCAGAGATATTGCCAAGAAAGAACAGATTTACAAGGCCCCCCTTTGCAAACCTTGACTTGATGATACTTGTTATCTCGGCCGTCGATCCTCTTCCCAATTTTCTGCTTGCAGACAAAATGTGTTCCATTGCCTGTTATAAAGGAGCTGAACTTGCTGTAGCAATAACAAAAACCGATATTGCAGAATATAAATATATAACCGATGTCTACGAGAATGCAGGCTATACTGTTTTTTCTTTTGGCCTGGATGAAGGGAATAGTGAGACGGAGTTATTAAAACTTATGAGAGGAAAGCTCTGCACACTTGCAGGCAACAGCGGAGTGGGGAAATCCACTTTGCTGAATAAACTTTTTCCTCACTTAAACCTTGCCACGGACCGGACGAGCAAAAAACTTGGAAGAGGAAAACACACTACAAGGCGGGTTGAAATTTTTGATACCGGAAACTGCCTTGTGGCAGATACTCCCGGATTTTCTTCAATCGAACTGGACGATGAAAATTATATACCTCGGGATCAGCTGCAATATCTGTTCCCTGAGTTTTCAAAGTACATAGGCAAATGCAGGTTTGCGGACTGTTCGCATACTGCCGAAACGGATTGCCGGGTAAAAAATGCCTTGGAACAGGGAAAAATATCTCCTTCCAGGTATCAAAGCTATACTGCCCTTTACGAAAGGCAAAAAAATATAAAGGAATGGCAGATAGGATGAAACGATGTGTTGTCATAGGAGGTGCTCCGGTAGATCTTCCGATTAACAGTCTGATAAAGAGGGGAGACACTATTATATGTGCAGATAAAGGGTGGCAGACGGTGAAATCCTTTGGAATAGAGCCTGACCTGATAGTCGGGGATTTTGATTCGTCTCCAAGGCCTTCTGACGCTTCCTGCCCTGTTATAGTGCTTCCGGTTGAAAAAGACGATACGGATACACATCATATTGCAAATTATATTGTTGAAAACGGCTTTACTGACGCTCTTTTCCTTGGGGTATTGGGGGGTGCAAGACCTGATCACACTTTTGCCACGTATCAGACTCTGATTTTTCTTGCTCGACACAGAGTGAATGCAACAGCAGTTGCAGACAATTGCACTGTTTTTGCTATAGATGACGGAGAGGTTCTGCTAAAAGATAACCCCGGAAGATTTCTTTCGGTCTTTTGTGTTTCAGGGGCCGCCTTTGGGGTTAGCATTGAGGGTGCAAAATATTCCATTAGAAATGCTAAACTCACTAATTTTTATCCCCTGGGAGTGAGCAATGAATTTTGCGGCTCTCCTGTCAGAATATCTGTAGTCGACGGAGAACTTCTTATAATGCTGACGAAGAAAGACTGAAACATATCTATTTAATTTTTGGAAATCACCATGGGGCCCGGCTATTTGCCGGGCCCCATTAAGTTGAATTATTGTATAAGTGATAGATTATCATACCTTTTAAATGAAAAATATATTACAATTAATAAATTTTGTCTGCAAATAATTTTTAACTATAAAAATTCACTTATGAAATATAACAGTTTATACATTTATTTTGAAATTGAAAATAAAATTAAAGTATATTGACAAAGTTTTATAGAAAAAGTTATTAATTACCGAACTTCACCAATATCATTGATATTTCAAATAATTTTTATTGTTTTATTCAGATACTTCTCGAAAGAATATTAATCTTTATACTCTTTAGAAAACTTTTTAATGAATGACGATACTATAATATATATGCAAATCTGAAT
>CAZYZR010000055.1:0-2550 GCA_964651945.1 uncultured Oscillospiraceae bacterium
TGTCAACCGGCTTGTTTGCCAAAAAATTTTCGAATCTCTCTCGTTTGTCCATCGTTAATTGCTCCTTTGATTATTTTAATAGTGGGAAAGCCTTTCCCCCGGGTCTTTGGGGCGGAAAAGGCGGGTTATGTTCCCTTATATATAATCTTTATGCCAGTCCGCCTCCGAGGGCGGTTACCCCGGCATCGAATCGTATATTTTCATTATACCATTTTACCCTGTTCTCTTTACCTGCAAAAAAGGGAAAGGGGTAGAAAATACAGAAAAATTTTCGTAAATTTGCACAAAATTATTTTAGAAAAAGTCGGAATTCGCCTTTTTTCTGAAGTGCGGGCCGGTTTATTATAAAAAATTTGATTTTGCCGTCGATTATGTTAATATATTGTTAGTATATGCCTGCAAATTTTAAAGGCGTGACAAAAATACATTTTTTAAGAGGAGATGGATTTATGACAGTACTTCTGGTTATACTGGGGCTGCTTGCCCTCCTTGTCTGTGTGCTTCTGGTCAGGGCGGCGTCCTTCAAACCCCACCCGGAGGAGATAAACCGGGCTCCTGTGGAGGTAGACGGGGACAAGGCTCTTCAAAACCTGTCCACCCTGGTAAAATTCCGCACAGTCTCAAACGCGGACTACGACAAGACCGACAAGGAAGTTTTTGCCCGGTACAGGGCAAAACTCAAGGAACTGTACCCCAATGTCACTGCAAAGGCCGAGTACAGGGAGCTGGGCAACACCCGGATGCTGTTTAAAATCAGCGGAAAGAGCCGGGAAAAGCCCACAGTGCTTATGAGCCACTACGACGTGGTGCCCGTGGAAGAGGACAGGTGGGAACATCCGCCTTTCTGCGGCGAGGTCTACGACGGCTGTCTCTGGGGCAGGGGAACTCTGGATACCAAGATAACGATGGTGGGAATAATGGAGAGCATGGACTCCCTCCTTTCCCGGGGCTTTGTGCCGGAAAACGACATCTACCTGTCCTTCGGCGGAGATGAAGAGGTCAGCGGAATCAGTGCCCCCGCAGTTGTCCGGTATATGAAAGAAAACGGAATAGCCCCCCGGCTGGTGCTTGACGAGGGCGGCGCAGTGGTGGACGGGGTCTTCCCCGGCGTCACCAAGCCGATTGCCGTGGTGGGTATAGGCGAAAAAGGTATGTGCGAAGTGGAGATAACTGCCCCCGGAGCAGGGGGACATTCCTCCACACCCCCCAGGCACACTGCCCTTGGGAACCTGGCCCAGACGATTGTCAACATAGAAAATCACCCCTTCAAGGCCCGGGTGACGGAGCCTGTGGAGGGTCTGCTGAAAGCCGTGGGACCATATTCTACCTTCCCCCTGAGGGTCGCGTTGGCAAACCTATGGCTCACAAGGCCTGTACTCTGCGCAATCTCGGAAAAACTGGGCGGTGAGATAAACGCCATGATGCGCACAACCACCGCGGCCACTATGGCTTCCGGCTCAAAGCAAGGGAATGTCCTTCCCGGAGAGGCAAAGGCCAGGGTCAATATGAGGCTTTTGAACAACACCACTCCCCGGCGGGCACTGGAGAGGCTGAACAGCTTCTGCGTGGGGGGTGCCAGCTGCAAATACACCATCGTCCAGGAGGCATCCCCCTACCGGGCATCCGAGGGAGAAAACTGGGACAAGGTT
The DNA here is from genome assembly GCA_964651945.1 of uncultured Oscillospiraceae bacterium. Taxonomy (GTDB): domain Bacteria; phylum Bacillota; class Clostridia; order Oscillospirales; family Ruminococcaceae; genus RGIG3102. Next base: position 1,650 of record CAZYZR010000055.1, read on the forward strand.
AAAAATGCGGTGCGGGCCACATGGCCTGACGCAATAGTCAGCCCTTACCTTATGATTGCCGGAAGCGACAGCAGACATTTTTCCCGGATTTGCCGCGATGTATACAAGTTCAGCCGGATGCAACTGACAAAGGAGGAGAGAGGGCTTATACACAATGACAACGAGAGAATTCCGGTGGAGAAAATAGGCAAGACCGTGGAATTCTTCACAAGGCTCATAAGCTCTCTGTGATGGCTTTCAATATATAATTTCAGGACTGAAAACGCCCCTCCCCGCCGATAAAACGGGGAGGGGTTAAATTATGCAACATTCTCAGTCAAAACGGACCTTGAAAAGTACTTTTTCTGTTCGGTCCGGGATTGTCAAAACCCCAGATAATAAGTGCCCCCGAAGGGGCACTTGGGTTTATTTTCCATCAATTTGATCACTGCACCCTTTCGCCGCCGTCGCTGGTCTCTGGGGCAGTTTCACTTATGCTGAAAGTGGGGAGCTGCACATTGTCGAGCAGTCCGACATAGCTCTTCCCGGGGTTGACTTTCAGTATCTCCCCGTCCTCATCGTAGATAAGAAGAGGATTTTCGGGCTCGCCTTTCTGCCAGGTTATCTTCTGATACATTCCTTTGTAGAAGTAATATCCCTCTCCCCGGCTTAGGTCAAAGTCCATAAGTATCCCGTTTTCCTCCTGTATTCCCACGTCGGCTATCAGCACAAAGACATTGTCAAACCCCACCTGGGCTCCTGTGGCCGCGTCCGTGTGCGGGACCCCGAAGGCGGTTTTCAAATACCTCCCGCTCTCCCGGTCGTAGCTGAAGGTGACATCCGCGTAATCGGAATATCTGTAGGAAATGTATCCGGCTTTGCCGTCCTCCGGCATGCGCTCCTTTGAGCCGTACTCCACAAA
>CAZYZR010000055.1:2650-5192 GCA_964651945.1 uncultured Oscillospiraceae bacterium
TAACCTTGCGGGAATTTACAAGAGTAAATTCAGGAAAAGCGCAGAGCGCTTTCCCCCGCAAGATTCCAGGGAGCCCAGTAAAAACGAGCTGTTCAAGGGATACTTGAAAAATTTTTGCGGCAGATTGCAAAGGATGCGGGCATATAAAAACCGGAGCTGAAAATTTAAAAATTTTCTGTTTTATTCATATGATTTAACGGATTTTAAAGGGAGGCATTGTCGATGGACAAGGAAAAGATACTGATAGTTGACGACGACAGGAACATTTGTGAGCTACTGAGGCTTTACCTTGAAAAGGAGGGGTATGAGACCCGGGTCGTGTACGACGGACAGCGGGCCATTGATGCTTTCAGCCGGGGAGATTTTGACCTGGTTCTCCTGGATGTGATGATGCCGGGCACCGACGGGTGGGAGGCCTGCAGGAAAATAAGGAGCATGAGTGCCGCACCCATAATAATGCTCACCGCAAAAGGAGAAACTTTTGACAAGGTCCTGGGGCTGGAGCTGGGGGCGGACGATTACATAGTGAAGCCTTTTGACACCAAGGAAGTGGTGGCGAGGATAAAGGCAGTTCTCCGCCGCAGCGGCCGCAGGGGAGGCCGGGGGATGTCCCAGGACGGGGCCCTGGTCTTTGACAACCTGTCGGTAAATCTTTCAAAATATGAACTCAAAGTAAAGGGCGAGGTGGTGGATGCCCCGCCGAAGGAACTGGAGCTTTTATACCACCTGGCCTCAAACCCCAACAAAGTCTTTACCCGCGATGCCCTTCTGGATCAGGTCTGGGGGTTTGACTACTACGGGGATTCCCGCACAATAGACGTTCACATAAAGAGGCTGAGGGAAAAACTCGAGGGCGTGAGCGACCAATGGAGTCTCAAGACCGTCTGGGGCGTGGGGTACAAATTTGAGATAAAAGAGTGACGGGAAGCAAATAAAATGTTGCACCCCCGGCTGATTTTCTGTATAATTTCAATGAACCCGCAGAAAATTTTGTTTAAGTGATGCGGTGCGGAGGGGAAAATGCTTGAATACAGATTTGACACTCAGCTGCTGATCGACGGACAGGGGCTGGATGAGGATGATATATATGACTACATCGCAGCCAATTTTTCCGGCGACAGCCTCCTTGTGGTGGAGGAGGGCGGAACGGTCAAAATCCACTTCCACACAAACGAGCCCTGGAAGATCCTGGAGTACTGCTCGGGGCTGGGGAACATATACGACGTGGTTGTTGAGAATATGGAGAGGCAGGAGCGGGGCCTGAAAGGGTAGCCTTAGGCATGAGAAAGACCCTTTCTTCCAGGCTTTTTTCCGCTGTCAGCCTGCTTATCGTATTTTCCATAAGCCTTCTGGGGATTCTTTTCACTTTCTTTACCGGCAGGTATCTGCGCTCCGAGAGGATAGAGGGGTTGCGGCTCTGCGCCAGGACGGCCCGGAGTGCTTTCCGGGAATCAATATCAGGAGGACTGGCGACTGAGCAGGGAAGAGACGATCTGAGGGAGGATATGCGCCTGGTGACTGCCGGCACATCCTCCGTTCTGCTCTTGGCTGACAGTAGCGGCAGGGTAATAATCTGCACGGAAGAGGATGGCTGTCCCCACACGGGGCTTGTTGTCCCCGGCCGGGCTCTGCAGGCAATAGATGACTCGTGGTCGGAGGTGCGGCTGGAAGATGTCTACCCCGGAATATTCCGGGGGTACAAGTACTCTGTGGGCAGGGCCGCAAGAACCGGGTCAGGAAAACTTGCCGGCTACGTATTTGCACTGTCTGAATCCTCGGGAGTGTCGGATTTTATGGACACCCTCCTTGCGATTTTCCTTATAAGTGCCCTGGTCATACTTATTGTGTCCGGGTGGGTCACAGTTGTGGTCACCGAAAAGATAACCGACCCCCTCAGGGCAATAAACGACGCTGCCCGGCGCTTTGCCCGCGGAGATTTTTCCGTAAGACTTGCCGTGGAGGGGGACGAGGAGATCGCCAGGATGGCCCGGACTTTCAACCGGATGGCGGATTTTGTGGAGAGAAACGAAAAATCCCGCTCAAGTTTCATAGCCAATGTGGCCCACGAGCTCAGGACGCCTATGACCAGCATAAAGGGGTTTGTGGACGGTATAAGGGATGGCACAATACCTCCGGAAAGCCAGGACAAGTACCTTGCCGTGGTCAGCGATGAGATAGGGCGCCTTGCGAGGCTCACCAACAATATGCTGGATATGTCTAAGCTGGAGAGCGGGGAGTTCGAGATGAACCCCGCGGAGTACAACATCTGGGACACCATAGCCGCAGTGGTCCTTTCATTGGAAAACAGAGTGGAGGACAAGAATATCACCCTCAGAGGGTTTATCCCGGGGAAGGTCACGGTATTCGCCGACGAGGACATAGTTCACCAGGTGGTTTACAACCTCTTCGACAACGCCCTGAAATTCACCCCCGAGGGGGGATATATAGAGATAAAGGTGGAAAAAGTCTCTACTGCCTTTGTCCAGGTGAAGATTAAAAATTCCGGCGAGGGAATAAGGCGGGAGGATCTGCCCTATGTATT
>CAZYZR010000055.1:5292-7932 GCA_964651945.1 uncultured Oscillospiraceae bacterium
AGCCCGGAGTCCGGAGAGACTATCTGAAAGCGAGTGTTTTTTATGGACAAAAAAAAGAAAAAAGGAACCGGCCTGCTGGTATGCGTCTTGGCGCTGATCCTCGCCGTGAGTTTTGCGGGGGGCTTGTACTTAGGCGGCAAAGGCGGCAATTTTTCCGATCGGGTCTCGGGTTTTTTGGACGAGGACGGGAATAAGGGCACAAACGACGCCCCGGTAGTGGAGCTGCAGCCTGTGCCCGAAAACCGGGGGGACGGCTACGACACTGCCGACATATACGAAAAAGTGATCCCCGCCGTAGTCAGCATAAATATCTACTCCGGCACGTCCCTCTCCCCCGTGGGCAGCGGCACCGGGATAGTTATGACCAGTGACGGGTACATAATAACCAACGCCCATGTGGTGGACAGCGGACAGAGCTACAACGTCATCTTCAACGACGGCAGCCAGTCCCGCGCCTCATTGGTGGGCTCTGACACGGAGACTGACATCGCGGTTATTAAAGTGTCTGAGAGCGGCCTCACTGCGGCTGAATTCGGGGACTCCGGTTCCCTTAAGATAGGTGAGAGGGTCGTGGCGATAGGAAACGCCGGAGGCCTTTCCGGCACCTGCACCAACGGGATAATTTCCGGCCTTTCCAGGGATGTGAGTTCGGACGCCAGGTCATTCAGCCTGATACAGACCAACGCCGCCATAAACCCCGGAAACTCAGGCGGCCCGCTGATAAACAGGTTCGGGCAGGTTATCGGGATAACGTCTTCAAAAATAGCCAACGTGGACTATGAGGGAATAGGCTTTGCAATACCTATAAGCGACGCCATGCCCGTAATACAGAGCCTCATAGAAAACGGGTATGTCACCGGCAGGCGGGTGCTGGGGGTGGAGGTAATTGACCTGAACGAATCCAACGGACCGGTGAACGGGCTGCCCTCCAGCGGAGTTTACATAGCCACCATAAACGAGGGGAGCGACCTTGTGAACAAGGGAATAAGGGAGCGCGATGTAATAGTGGAGGCCGACGGGGTGACTATAAGGAGCAGTGATGACCTCATTTCCCTTTTGGCTGAACATTCTCCCGGAGACACTATGAATATCAAGGTATATCGCCCTGAGACCCAGGAGACCATAAGCGCGGACGTGGTTCTTATCGAGGAGAGATGACCTGCCGCCCGGGCAGAGCGGGGCCACTCAGCGATATGACGGGAAAAAAGCGGCTTTATGCCGCTTTTTTGTATTTTTCCAAATATAAGTGCGAAACTCTGTGCCTGATAAAATAATGAAGTCATCCCCGGGGACAGAGTGTTCACGAATTGATATTTAGCGCCGCAGGCTGCGCAATAACGGAAAAACCTCAAGGCACATTGAAATTCTTGAAAAATACGAAGAAAATATATATAATCACCTTGGAGGAAAGTGATTTTATGCAGGTTTCGATGAGAAGGAAAAGGCAGGAACTGTCCGGGGAGGAACGGGAAAAGATCCTTATGGAGGGGTCTCACGGGGTGCTTGCCCTTTGCGGTGAGGACACCGAGCCATATGCTGTGCCGATGAGCTTTGCATTTTGCGAGGGCAAAGTAATCTTCCACTGCGCAAAAGAGGGAAAGAAACTGAAAATTATAAGGCAGAACCCCTTGGCCTCATTCTGCGTTGTGGGAATGGACAGTGTCGTCCCGGAGAAATTCACCACCCGCTTCAAAAGTGTCATTGTGACAGGAAGACTTGATATAGTGGAGGATGAAGGCCAAAAGCTGAAATATATTAAGGCAATTGCCGCAAAATACAGCCCCGGGGAGAGCCGGGAGTCCACAGAAAAAGAGATATCCCTGGGATGGAAAGGGCTTTGCATATTGCGGCTCACCCCCTGCAGGATAACCGGGAAACAGGCAAAGGAAATCGTAGGTTCCGAAGGTTGACAACTTATGTGTGCAAGGCGGAAATTCCGGCTTCAGAAAGAGAAATTTTACTGTGGGGCGCATTTTGGGAAACCGTATATTGAATGAAAATGAAAAAGAACCCTAAAGGGTCCTTTTTAAATATGATTTATTTTGCCTCCCGGTATGCCTTTTTCAGATCCTCAATGAGAAGATCCAAATCTTTCTCTTTTGTGGCCCAGCTGGTGCAGATTCTGACTAAGTATTTGCCGTCCGGACCCTTTCCCTCCAGGGCAAAGGAGTATTTTTCAGATAGTTTATCGTAAATTCCCCTTGGCATATAAATAAACTGCTGGTTTGTGGGGGAGTCGTATGCGAATTCCGCTCCTGCCTCCGAAAGTGCCTTTTTCAGCTTCATACCCAGTTCTGCCCCGTGCCTGCCGGCTTTGAGATACAGCATGTCGGAAAAGAGCCCTATGAACTGAATTCCCAGCAGCCTGCCCTTAGCCAGAAGGCCTCCGTTCTGCTTTATGTTGTAGCCGAAGTCCTTTTTGAGCCGAGGGTTGGATATCACGACAGCCTCCCCAAACAGGGCCCCTGCCTTTGTGCCGCCAATGTAAAATACATCGCAGAGTTTCGGATAATCCTCCAGGGCTATATCGTTTTCCTCACACCCCAGGGCGTAGGCAAGCCTTGCTCCGTCCAGAAACAGGGGCAGTCCCCATTTGTCGCAGACGGCCCTGAGATCGGAAAGCTCCTTTTTGCTGTAAAT
>CAZYZR010000056.1:0-3271 GCA_964651945.1 uncultured Oscillospiraceae bacterium
GCATAAGGGGTGAAAAGCACCTGATAACCTAAATCCTGCACCCTCAGGCAGAAATCCACATCGTTGAATGCGACCCGGAATCTCTCGTCAAATCCTCCCCGGGAGAGGAATACATCCCTTTTTACCATAAGGCAGGCACCTGTGACGCAGGAAAGGTTCTGAACGCAGGACAAGCGAAACATATACCCGCTGCCTTTGCCGGAATGGAACTTATGACTGTGGCCGGCGTATCCCCCCAGCCCCGTTATGACTCCCCCGTGTTGCACTCGCCCGTCCGGATAAAGGAGCTTTGCACCAACTATTCCCACTCTGGGCTGTATACAGAGCTGTGCCATTTCGGAAAGCCAGGAGGCAGAATTGATCTCTATATCGTTGTTAAGGAGCAGGAGAATGCTGCCGTCGGCTTTTTTTGCTCCGAAATTGACTATTGAGGAAAAATTGAAAGGTCCCCGGAATTTTACAACACTGAGATTTTTGTGCTCCCTTTGCAGCGAATCGTACAGGTTAAAAATTTCCTCCGTCACTGAGTTGTTTTCGACTATTATTATCTCAAACTTTTTGTAGTCGGTTTTAGCGTAAATACTGCCCACACATTTTTGCAAAAGCTCTGCCCGGTCCCTGTTGGGAATTATTATGGATATCAGCGGAGGATCTTCAATCCGGTAATCTATCTTGTAAGTGCCGGGGTATTCCCCCGCCCTTGCTTTGCCGCTGACCTGAATCCTTGACAGATGACTGTCTAACGCTCTCACTGCCCTTTCGGTGACATATGGTTTTGCCTCCATGCCTTTGCTGGTGGAACCTGAGTGAACCCTCCAATAATATAGGACCATTGGAATATGACTTATCTTTACTCCGGGAATTTCGCTAACCTTGAGTAGAAAATCGTGGTCCTGTGCCCCGTCACAATCAGGAGAAAGTCCTCCGAGAGATTGATAAATGCTCTTTTTTACACACACAAAATGGCAGATATAGTTGCAATTCGTGAGATAATAATAGCTGAAATCCGGTTTAAAATGGGGCACAATAGGATCCTGCCAGTCTGTGTCAAAGAGGGCTTCGTCGCTGTAGACCAGGTCGGCACCGGTATCGTTTACCCTCTTTGCCATCCGGAAAAGCGCATCAGGAGAGAGAATGTCATCGTGATCCGCAAAACATATGTAATCTCCTTCGGCCTGCCCCACGGCCCGGTTTGTGTTAGATGATATTCCCTTGTTTTCCAGCTTGAAATACTTTATTTTAGGAGAGTTTAAGCTTTTTATATACTCCCCCACATATCTGTGCTCCATGTCAGACGCATCGGCTAGCACAAGCTGCCCGAAACTGTAACTCTGCGACAGGAAACTGCCGACAAATTCTTCCAAAAAAGCCGGATCGGTGTTGTAAAGAGACGTCACCACAGATATAGTCCTGTTTTGAAAATCCGGGACATAGTACCTCTGCCGGGAAAGATCCTCCCGTGGGGGAGTAAAGCGGCCCTTTTTTCTCCTCAGGCGGCGGCGAAAAAAGCCCGCTGCCCTGTGAAAGGTCTCCGAAATGCCCTCTTCGCCTAAGTATTGAAAAAAAAGGGAAATAAGCTCCCAAAGCCTCTTTAGCCTGGGCATCGGTCCGCCTCCTTTCACAGAAAATGCAGCAAATGGAATATTCTGCTTTTTATGCATTCTGCAGTTTAAAGTGGGTAAAGGGCAATTTAAACTGAACAGTAATTGTCAAACTATTTATATCCGTAATTTTCATATTGCAGGGTAAAATGAGGGTTGTAGTAAGGGTCCTGCCAGTCAAAATATTTTTGCCACTTCTCTGCGAACCTCTTTTTTTCGGCCTCATACCTGGGATTGGTATTTTCGTCACCCTCAGTGCCCCTGGACTTTCCCTCGTTGTGAACAGCCTCACTGTAAGGGGTGAAAACATTCAAAAATCCGGCCTCATAAAGTCTTAAGCAAAAATCCACGTCGTTGTAGGCTATGGCAAAATTTTCCTCATCCAAGGGAAAATTTTCAAAATGCTCCCTTTTTGCCATAAGGCAAGCACCTGTAACCGCAAGGTAATTCTGGGTTGTTACCAACCTGTACATATCTCCGGTGGAATACCTGTCAATTCCCTTGTGGCTGTGGCCTGCGCTGCCGTTTATTCCCACTATCACGCCTGCGTGCTGTATTGTGTCATCGGGATAATACAGCTTTGCACCCACTGCACCCACATCCCGCCTCTGAGAAAAGGAGAGCATCTCGGGTATAAAGCCGTCGGAAATAAGTTCCACGTCGTTGTTCAGAAGGAGTATATGTTCCCCCGCTGATTTTTTAATCCCGCAATTGCAGACTGCGGAAAAGTTGAATGGGCCTTCGTAAGTGACCACTTTGAGACCGGCGTGTTTTGATTTCAGAGTTTCATACAGTATAAAAGTTTCTTCTTCCTGGGAATTATTTTCGACTATGACAACTTCTGTATTTTCCCAGCTGCCATATTTGTATAAGGATTCGACACAGCGGGACAGGTCCTGCCGGTGATCGCAATTCGGTATTATTACCGAAACCAGAGGATCTCCTTCCACGGGATATTTCACCCTGTAGCTCCCCGGGTACTTCTGGATTGACACCTCGCCTTTGAGCCCTAGTCTGCCAAGGTGTTTTTCCAATGCCCTTTTCCCTGCCCGGAAGGCATAGTCCTTGTTTTTCATATCCTCCGCCGTGGAACCGGAACCTGCTCTCCAATAGTAAAGAACCTTGGGAATGCGTACTATTTTCTCCGCTTTTTCCGAAAGTCGGAGGATGAGGTCGTAGTCCTGGGCCCCGTCACATGTGCTGTCCTCATAAAATCCTGCCCTTTGGGCAAGATCTCTGGAAAAGACCAGAAAGTGAGTTATGTAGTTTACACCCCTAAGAAAATCCGGGGCAAACCCCGCTTTGAAATGGTACTGAACCAGATTCTTCATATCGCCGGACAGGGTTATCTCATCGCTGTAGAGCATATCTGCCCCTTGCCGGTTTATTGCCTTTACATTTTCATAGAGGGCATCCGGGGACAGGCAGTCGTCGTGGTCGAGTAGGGCAATAAAGTCCCCTGTTGCCCTTTCGAAACCCCGGTTTGTGTTCCCGCTTATTCCTCTGTTTTCTCCCAGCTTTATGTAGACGATCCTGTCGTCGGAGTGCTTAGCCAACTTCTTTTCTATGTAGTCCTGCCCCCGATCCGAGGCATCCGCCAGAACCAGCTGCCAATTTGAATAAGTCTGGGACAGAACACTTCTGAGCATTTCATCGAAAAATTTTTCAGG
>CAZYZR010000056.1:3371-7910 GCA_964651945.1 uncultured Oscillospiraceae bacterium
TCCCTTTTCAAGCCATGTTGCCCTGTTGCACATCCTCCTCACCTGGTCAATGGAATGGCTGACCAGGATCACCGTTGTGCCGCCGCTCATAAGCTCCTTCATTCTTTGCTCGCACTTCTGCTGGAATGTGTAATCTCCCACAGACAGTATTTCATCTGCAATAAGGATATCTGGCTCCGTGGCAGTGGCTATGGCAAAAGCTATCCTTGCCACCATCCCGGAGGAATAGTTTTTGAGCGGCACATCCAGGAATCCTTCGAGTTCTGAAAAATCCACTATATCCTTGAAATGTTCATTCATAAAATCCTTGGAGTACCCCAATACTGCTCCGTTCAGATAAATGTTTTCCCTTGCAGTGAGGTCCATGTCAAAACCTGCCCCCAGCTCTATAAGCGGAGCTATTGTGCCCCTCACCGTGACTGTGCCGAGTGTGGGCTTCAAAACTCCGGCTATTGTCTTCAGAAGGGTGGATTTGCCGCTTCCGTTGAGCCCTACAAGCCCGTACACATCCCCCGGCATTATTTCTATGCTCACATCTTTGAGCGCCCAAAACTCTTCAAACTGAAGTCCGCCGTGAACCAGTTTGATAAAATATTCCTTGAGGCTGTCCACTCTCTCTTTGGCCATATTGAAGCGCATACTGACATTCTGGACTTTTACTATAGGTTCCATAAAAGCTCTCCTAAATATACAGTATAAACTTGTCCTGGGTTTTTAAGAACAGAGCCGAGCCCACCAAGAGGGAAACTGCCCGGAAAAACACACACGCGAATATCTTGCCTCCTGATGGAAGCACACCGTCCATGACGCAGTTCCTGAAGGCAGTGATATACCAGTACATGGGGTTAAGTCTCCCCGCATATCTCATAAATGTCCCGTCCCATATGGTTACAGGGTAAAAAATGGGCGTGGCATAAGTCAGGGCAGTTATTATGACGGTCCAGAAGTGCATTACATCTCTGAAAAATATGGCCGCTGCTGAGAGAAAAAGCCCCACTCCCACGGAAAAAAGGAATAGGAAAAACAGGGGTACCACCGCAGCAAAAATAGTTAAGTGAAACGGGGCGCCGGTGATTACCATTATGAACATAAGAGCGATCATAGAGAAGATCAGATTTACAAAAGCAAAACAACACTTTTCAATCGGAAAAATATATTTCGGAACATAAACTTTTTTTATGAGGGGAGCTGAGGCTATTACACTTCCCATAGCCGTAGTGCTGGCGTCATTGAAAAAAGTGAACAGGATCTGGCCGGTAAGCAGATAAACAGGGTAATTAGGTATGTTCATTCTGAAAAAACGGGAAAACACAGCTGTCATGACCAGCATCATAAGGAGAGGGTTCAGGACACTCCACAAAATTCCCAGCTTGCTCCTGCGATATCTGACCTTTATGTCCCTTCCTATTAGGTTAGAAAGGAGAAAGCGATATTTCCAAAGCCTCTGGAGCCTAGCTTTCATATCAGTACCTCAAAGCCCAGGAAAAATCCTGCCGGGAAAAAGGACGGTAAAGCCCGTCCTTATCACTTAGTTTCAAAGGGACATCAATTCCAGGCCACTCTACTCCTATATCCGGGTCATCGTAAGGAATGCCTCCCTCAGCCTCAGGGTTATAAAAATCTGTGCATTTGTACACAAATTCGGCCTCGTCTGACAAAACGAGGAATCCATGGGCAAATCCCTCCGGTATGTAGAGCTGAAGTTTATTTTCCCGGCTAAGGGTAATCCCGAACCATCTCCCGAATGTGGGGGATGAGGGACGACAGTCCACTGCGACATCGTATACTTCGCCGCAGATCACCCTGACAAGTTTTCCCTGAGTGTTTTCCCTCTGGTAGTGAAGTCCTCTCAAGACCCCTTTGCTGCTCTTCGAGTGGTTATCCTGCACAAATTCCTTTGTAATGCCGGCAGAGGCAAACTCATCCTTCTGAAAAGTTTCCATAAAAAAACCTCTGTCATCCCCGAAAACCGTGGGCTTTACAATCACTAGGCCTTCTATTTCATTCCTGATAAATTCAAATTTGGACATTTGCATCCCCCAGCGTAATTTTCTGCCATGGGCTGAATAAACATAATAATATTAGCACATTGAAAACATATTTTCAACCTTAATAAAGCTCCGCCGGATAGCAGCGGAGCTTTGATTATTTAACTTTATGTAATATTATGACTCAAAAAGGGAAAGAATTTTTACCGAAGGGCTGCTCTTACAGTGACATCTATGTCTTCCTTTATCTTTTCTGCCCGGGCCTGGTCCTGTCCCTTTACTGAGTAGTAAACCTTAATTTTTGGCTCAGTTCCCGAGGGACGTATAATCACCTGGTGACCACCTTCGAGATAAAACACCAGGATATTGGCACTTGGAAGATCTATGGCAGATATATTTCCGTTGGCAAGGTCTACCCTCTCTGATGTTTTGTAGTCTTCCCTGGCTGTAACTTTGAGATGTCCCAGGTAAGCCGGAGGAGCATTTCTCAGGTTTTCCATTATCCGTTTCATTTTGTCCATGCCAACGAGGCCTTCAAACTCGTAGGAATCGACTTTGTTGAGATAATAGCCGAATTTTGCATATATCTCACCGAGGACCTTTATCACGGAAGACCCTATTGATGAGTAATAAGCGGCCATTTCGCTGATCATAAGAGTGGCAACCACACCGTCCTTATCCCTGACCTCTGTCCCCACAAGATATCCGTAGCTCTCCTCAAAGCCCAGAAGGAACCTGTCTTTTTCACCTTTTTCTTCCAGCTTCTTTATGGTATCACCTATATACTTGAAACCGGTGAGAACATTTATAGTCTCGACACCGTGGGACGCGGCAACTGCGTCAGCGAGGGATGATGAAACTATGGATTTTACTATCACGGGGTTCTCTGGCATTGTGCCCAGCTCCCTGCGTGTTTTGGCGATGTAGTCTGTCAGGAGTATGCCCACCTGATTGCCGGTGAGCATGACATAATCACTTCCGTCTTTTACGGCTATCCCCACCCTGTCACAATCGGGGTCGGTGGCTATTAGAATATCTGCCTCCTCCTTTTTTGCCTGGGAAAGTCCAAGTTCCATTGCCTGCCTGATTTCAGGATTTGGATATGGACAGGTCGGGAAATTGCCGTCCGGGAGTTCCTGCTCCCTGACCACACTTATGTTTTTAAGCCCTGCCCGGCTGAGGACGTGGCGGACAGGGATATTGCCTGCGCCATTGAGGGGAGTATAAACCATCTTCATAGGGGCCTTGGCAAACACGTCTTTCCTCATCATCTGGCTTAAAACCCAGTTGTAATAGCTCTCTATCACCCGATCGGAAACATATTCGATCATGCCGCTGGCAATGCCTTCTTCAAAGTCGATTTTTTTAACATCTTTAAAAATGTCGAGCTTATTTATCTCTTCCAGGACCTTGTCGGCAGACTCCGTAGTCATCTGGCAGCCGTCGGGGCCATAGACCTTGTAACCGTTGTACTTTGCAGGATTGTGGCTGGCGGTTATCATTATCCCTGCCCCTGCTCTGTACTGCCTGGTGGCAAAGGAAAGCATCGGGACCGGCGAGAGATTTTTGTAGATGTACGCCTTTACCCCGTTTGCGGCTAATATTGACGCCGCGATCCTCGCAAACTCCCGGCTGCGGTTGCGGGAATCATAGGATATGGCGACAACTTTATTCCCGCCCCCTGATGTAATGTAATCTGCCAGGCCCTGCGTGGCTTTGCCTACAGTGTAGACATTCATCCTGTTTGTGCCGGCTCCCAGGACACCCCTCAGTCCGGCAGTGCCGAATTCAAGATTCAGCAGAAACCTGTCTTTTATCTCTTCATCATTTCCTTCTATCTCCTCAAGTTCTCTTAGAAGATAGTCCTCGCTGACATTAGAAAGCCAGCGTTTATATTCATCCATATACATAGAAATACCTCCTGATCAAAGACCTAAAGATAAAATAGTATATATTAAGGATATCATAAGGGGGTTGTAATAATCAACGATTATTTAACCGAAATTAGTTTTTTTTATCGTAAATAATGACAGGAAGCGGATAAATCAAGATTTTTGACAGCTGCTCAAAATTAAATTTATGTTGCTTAACTCCCGTATGTTGTTGTATCATTTTAAAGAGGTGATTTTATGTTCAGCAAGGTATACAGTTTCGGTGTCATGGGTATTGATGGCTATGTGGTCACTGTGGAAACCTATATATCCGGGGGACTTCCAGGCTTTGAAATAGTGGGGCTTCCCGACAATGCGGTAAAAGAGGCCAAAGAAAGGGTGCGCAGCGCAATAAAGAACAACAACATCTCTTACCCTGCCAGCAGAATTACCGTAAACCTTGCCCCATCTGATGTGAGAAAAAGCGGTGCTGTGTACGACCTGCCTGTGCTACTGGGAATCCTCGCCGCAAAGGATGATATACCCCAGATAAGTGAAAAATATGCTTTTGCTGCCCAGCTGTCACTTGACGGGAGCCTCAGATCCGTACCAGGTATACTTCCTATGGCCATCAAGGCAAAGGAGGAAGGATTTACTCACTTTTTCGTATGCTCCGACAA
>CAZYZR010000057.1:0-7833 GCA_964651945.1 uncultured Oscillospiraceae bacterium
CTTGATTCTCTCATCACCCTTCATCAGCGTAAGGAAATATTAGATTGATTAATACATAACTCTCTGACCTTGCGATTTTTATCTGCAACAAAGTAATTTTTATAATATATGAGTTATAAATCAAAAAATTATAAATTTTTTTGTTGACGAAAAATTTAAAACCAGGACTTGTCCGGGAAAAGAGAACATATCAAATTTCGGCTATCCTGTTGTAAATATGATATTTGAAATAATCATTTATTACATAAGATCAGTTAGTTTTATAAATCAATTTTGCTTAAAAGTTTTTAACCAAACCCTTTAAGGTGATATTTTTTACTGATAATGATTGAATATTGATTAATTTTTACATTTGTGATATAATAATTGGGAAACGGCAAAAGTCTGAAATGATTTACACTTAAATAACTGAGGAGTTATAAAAATGGAACTTTTAAAAAATGAAAATATAGCCACCAACACGGTGGAAATAGAGTTCAGGGTTCCCCCGGAAGAATTTGAAGAAGGAATTTCCAGAGTTTTCAGGAAAGCTTCTTCTGAGATAATTGTTCCCGGATTCAGAAAGGGGAGAGCTCCGAGAAATATAATTGAAAAGATGTACGGGCCTGAAATATTTTTCAATGATGCTGTGGATGAACTTCTTCCGCAGGCATATGAGGACGCAGTGAATGCCAGCGGGGCAGTTGTTGTGGCCAAGCCTGATATTGAAGTAATAGAGTGCAGCAAGGAAAATGGATTTACTGTCAGGGCCGTCCTCACAACTTACCCAGAGGTCACTCTTGGCCAGTACAAGGGCTTAAAGGCAGAAAGGAAAGTAATTCCCGTCACCGACGAAGTAGTATCTGCGGAACTTTCTTCTCTCCAGGACAGAAATGCCAGACTTATCAGTGTAGAAGGAAGGCCCGCCCGGGAAGGGGATACAGTAAACATCGATTTTGAAGGGAAAATAAACGGTGTTGCTTTTGACGGTGGAAAGGGAGAAAACGTAGATCTTGAGCTTGGCTCCGGACAGTTTATACCCGGGTTTGAGCAGCAGGTAGAAGGGCACAATATAAACGATGAATTTGACGTCACAGTGACATTTCCCGAAAACTATGCTGACAACCTTGCGGGAAAAGAAGCTGTTTTCAAGACAAAAATAAATGACATAAAAATAAAAGAACTTCCCGAGCTCGACGATGAATTTGCAAAGGATGTCAGCGAATTTGATACTCTGGAGGATCTCAAAGCCGATATAAGAAAGAAAAAGGAAGAAGAGGCTGAACATTCATCTGATCTGGACTTCGAGAATAAACTTATACAACAGATTATTGATGAGATGCAGGCTGTAATACCTGAAGCTATGTTTGAAAACAGAGTCGATGATATGGTTCAGGATTTTCAAAGCAGGCTCGCCCAGCAGGGTCTTGACCTTGACACTTATCTCAAGTATGCAGAGACCGATATGGAAAAATTCAGGGATTCTTTCAGGAGCCAGGCCGAGGAGTCAGTTAAAATCCGCCTCGCTCTGGAAAAGATCGTCAAGCTTGAAGACATAACCGCTACCGATGAGGAGTATGAGGATGAGCTTATGAAGGCGGCCACTTCATACAATTTCCCGATAAATGAGCTGAGGGATATGCTCAGGCCTGAGGATGTAAAGCTTGATCTCTGTATCCAGAAGGCAATTGATCTTATAAGGGATAGTGCAGAAGTTATTCCGGTGAGCGAAGAGACTCCGGAAGAACCCGTTGCAGATGAAAAAGAGCCGGAAGAGGTCCGGACTGAAGCTGAGGAAGCCGAAAAAGAAGTCAAAGAAAAAAATGAATGATTTTCAGTTTCTTTGAAAATATTTTTTAAAAAAGAAAGGTGAATAAAATGGCATTGGTACCAATGGTAGTTGAGCAGACGGGAAGAGGAGAGAGATCCTACGACATTTATTCCCGTCTGCTGAATGACAGAATTATTATCTTGTCCGAGGAGGTAAACGACACAACAGCGAGTCTTGTAGTGGCTCAGCTGCTTTATCTTGAAGGGCAGGATCCTGACAAGGATATTAATCTTTACATCAACAGCCCCGGCGGCAGTGTGTCCTCAGGGCTTGCGATATATGACACTATGCAGTATGTGAAGTGCGATGTATCCACTACATGTATAGGAATGGCTGCATCTATGGGAGCGTTTCTTCTGGCTGCAGGGGCAAAGGGCAAGAGATTTGCACTTCCCAACAGTGAGATAATGATCCATCAGCCATCCGCAGGGGTTCAGGGCCAGGTAACAGACATGGCTATACACCTGAAACATTTTGAAGCTATCAAGGGCAGACTCAATAAAATTCTCGCAGAAAACACAGGCAAACCCATTGAAGTTGTTGCACGGGACTGCGAGCGCGACAATTTTATGAGTGCTGAGGAGGCTCTTGAGTACGGGCTTATCGACAAAGTAATCGAACACAGATAATAATTATCTTTGTTTTGTGTTACAGCCCCGCAGACTTACGGGGCTGTAAGCTTGGATACACATATATTTTTTACGGAGTAATATGGCAATTAAAGACAAGACTGTTACCTGCAGTTTCTGCGGAAAGACCTCAAACGAGGTTGAACGTATAATTATCGGTCCTGGCGTCAATATATGCAACGAGTGCATTGACCTGTGCAACGAGCTTCTTGAAAATGAAGGAGTCCGCACACGGAAGTCAGCCGCAAAGGACAGGAGGTCCTCCCAGAGACCTTTTGATGACATAAAAATACTGAGCCCTATGGAGATAAAACGGGGGCTTGACAAGTATGTGATAGGTCAGGACCGGGCAAAAGTTGCACTAAGTGTTGCGGTATACAATCATTACAAAAGAATAATAGGTGAAAAAAAAGATGATTTTGATCCTATTGCCGGGGAAGATGAAAAGAAAGTCCTCGATGACGTTGAAATACAGAAGAGCAACATCCTTCTCCTCGGACCTTCCGGCACAGGAAAGACCCTGCTGGCACAGACGCTGGCAAAAATGCTGAATGTTCCTTTTGCAATAACAGATGCCACTACTCTTACAGAAGCAGGATACGTGGGAGAGGATGTTGAAAACATCCTCCTGAGGCTCATTCAGGCAGCAGATTACAATATAGAAAAAGCCGAGACCGGGATCATCTATATAGATGAAATAGATAAAATAACAAGGAAAAGCGAAAATCCTTCCACCACAAGGGATGTGGGCGGAGAAGGAGTGCAGCAGGCACTGCTGAAAATAATTGAAGGAACTGTTTCAAATGTCCCGCCTCAGGGGGGAAGAAAGCACCCGAATCAGGAATTTATCCAGATAAACACAAAGAATATCCTTTTTATCTGCGGCGGGGCTTTTGACGGCATAGAAAAGCAGATTTCCAAAAGAATATCAACCAGCGGTAACCTTGGATTCGGCGGAGAAGTCAAATCAAAAAAAGATGACAATATGACGGACATACTCTCAAAAGTTGAACCGGAAGACTTAGTTCACTATGGAATAATTCCTGAACTTGTTGGCCGTCTTCCCGTGGTTTCTGCGCTGTCATCCCTTGACAAAAACACGCTGATAAGGATATTGAAAGAACCCAAAAATTCAATTCTCAAACAATATCGTGCCCTTCTGCGGCTTGACAATGTGGAGCTTGAGATAACCGAAGAGGCACTTGGCTGCATTGCAGAACTGGCAATAAAGAGAAAAGGCGGGGCAAGATCGCTGCGTTCAATATTTGAGACTTATCTTATGAAAGCAATGTACGAAGTTCCCGGTGATCCTACAATCGTCAAAGTTGTCATTGACAGAGAGGTAATAAACACTAAGCAGCCAAAATATGTCCACGGACAGAAACATAAAATGTATGCAGACAGATAACTTCGGTAAAAAAAAGAGGCGCCGGAGGCGTCTCTTTTTACATAGTTTACATATTTTTGTGATATAATTTTTTTGTTGTGTGAAATGTTATTGATTGACTGAAAAGGAGGATTATATATATGCCTGCAAAGGTCAAAGTGAGATCCGACGATAAAAATGAATATCTTCGTCTTCCTGCTGTGGCTCTTAGAGGAATGGTTGTGTTTCCCGAGATACCGGCTCACCTCGATGTGGGGAGAGACATATCCGTCAACGCCGTGAATGAAGCAATGTCAGGGGACAGAATGGTTTTCCTGGTACCTCAGAAAAACATTGAAAAGGAACAGCTTTCTGAAAACGACATATACAGTGTGGGGGTAGTGGCTGAAGTTAAACAGATTCTGAGATTGCAGGACAATTTCGTCAGAATTATGGTCCGGCCTCTTTACCGTGCAAAAACAATCGATGTAAATATCGGAGAAAAATATATTTCCGTAGTAGTTGAAAAATATCCCGCAGGCGGAGTGAGATCCGGGAGACAGGACAATGTTACCGCTCTTGTAAGGGCAATAAAGGAAAAGTTTGAAAACTATCTTCCCATTGCTCCGAAAATTCCCAGAGATGTGATCTCCGGAGTTTTCTACGCCGAAGACCCGACTTATCTGTGCTATTTTATAGCTGCGAATATAATGACAAAGGTCTCGGACAAGATGAAAATCCTGTCCCTGAATTCTCTTGAAAAGCGCCTTGAATATGTTCTTGACTTCCTCACCAATGAATGCAATGTGCTCCGGCTGGAGGCGGAAATAAACTCAAAAGTCAACGCTGAGATGGAGAAGAACCAGAAGGAATACTATCTCCGCCGGCAGATGAAGACAATTTCCGATGAGCTGGATGAGGGCGAGAGCACAATAGGTGAATGCGAGGAATATCGCCGCAAGCTTTATGAAACCGATATGCCGGATGAGAGCAGGGACAAACTTCTGAAAGAGGTGTCAAGGCTTGAAAAAATGGCCGCTTCCTCACGGGAAGCCACTGTTATAAGGACATACCTGGATACTTGTCTCTCGCTTCCCTGGGAAAAGCCGAAAAACAAAAAAATTGATATAGTAAAAGCCGAAAAGATACTTGAAAAAGGTCACTACGGACTGGAAAAAGTAAAAGAAAAGGTGCTTGAAATTCTGTCCGTCAGCCGGATGACAGGAAGCCTGAAAGGGCAGATAATCTGCCTTGTGGGACCTCCCGGAGTCGGCAAAACCAGTATTTCCTCCTCAATTGCTGAGTGCCTTGACAGAAAATTCGTGAGAATGTCTCTTGGCGGTATCCACGACGAGAGCGAAATAAGAGGTCACAGGAGAACATATATCGGTGCGATGCCCGGCAAAATAGCGGATGCTATGATAGCTGCAGGGGTGTCAGATCCTGTAATTCTTCTCGATGAAATTGACAAGCTGTCGGGAGATTTCAGAGGTGACCCCGCCTCGGCACTTCTTGAGGCCCTGGACAGCGAGCAGAACCACGCTTTCAACGATCATTATATAGATATTCCCATAGATCTCAGCAATGTTTTCTTCATTGCCACAGCCAACACCACATCCACGATTCCCGCACCTCTCCTTGACAGAATGGATGTCATTGAGCTGTCAAGCTATACAATGGAAGAGAAATTTCAGATTGCAAAAAGGCATTTAATTCCAAAACAGCTTGAAAAGACCGGAATGAAGGGTTATGTGAAATTCACAGATTCCGGAATTTACGAAGTAATAGATTCCTACACCAGGGAAGCCGGAGTGAGAAACCTTGAGAGAACTCTTGTGACCCTTCTGCGCAAATGCGCAAAACTGGTGGCATCAAAACAGGTTGAAAAGATATCCCTGACAAAGTCAAAAGTCATTGATATGCTGGGTCCTGAGACTTTCAAGACTATGAAGCTTGATCTCGAAGACACCGTGGGTGTTGCCAACGGACTTGCCTGGACCAGTATGGGCGGCGAAATGCTTCCCATAGAGGTCACGGTGATCCCCAACGGATCCGGCAGGCTGGAGCTC
This sequence comes from uncultured Oscillospiraceae bacterium, assembly GCA_964651945.1. Lineage (GTDB taxonomy): Bacteria > Bacillota > Clostridia > Oscillospirales > Ruminococcaceae > RGIG3102. The sequence goes on from CAZYZR010000057.1 coordinate 5,875, forward strand.
ACGGGAAGCCTTGGGGACGTTATGAAGGAATCCTGCAAAATAGCCCTGAGCTATATAAAGAGCAACATAGACAAATACAATATAGATGTTGACTTCTCCAAAATAGACATTCACATTCACGCTCCCGAGGGTGCAGTTCCTAAAGACGGACCGTCTGCGGGAATAACCCTCACAACGGCTCTTCTGTCTGTGCTCACAAAACGCAGCGTAAAGGGGAATGTCGCTATGACAGGTGAAGTTACTTTACAGGGCAGAGTTCTTCCTATCGGCGGTCTGAAAGAGAAGGCAATGGCTGCTTACCGAGAGGGTATCAAGACAGTGATAATTCCTTATGACAACCGGCCAAACCTTCAGGATGTGGACAAAACCGTAAAGGAACATGTAAAGTTCGTACCTGTAAAAACAATAGACCAGGCTATAAGCGTAAACCTCAACTGAAAATAATTTGTAATCAGCCTTTTGTCAGTCAATGATAAAAGGCTGATGGTATATTAACGGATATGATTATAAAATCTGCAGAATTTGTTGCATCATACGGGACACGGGAACAACTTCCCGCTTCCGGGAGAACCGAAATTGTATTTGCGGGCAGAAGTAATGTGGGCAAATCGAGCCTGATCAACCGCCTTTGCAACAGGAAAAATTTAGCAAGAGTCAGCAGCCGGCCAGGAAAGACCGCAAATATAAATTTCTATTCCGTAAATGACTTCTATATTGTCGACCTGCCGGGTTATGGATTCGCAAAAGTTTCAAAAACTGAGAGAACAAGATGGGACAGTCTTATCCGGGGATATTTTACTTCAGGGAGAAATATAGGGCTTGTCCTTCGGCTGATTGACTGCAGGCGTCCTCCGACGGAAGATGATATATTGCTGATGAAATATCTCTCACGGCTTCATCTTCCGTTTGATGTTGTCCTGACCAAATCAGATAAACTGAACAAAAGCAGTGTTTCAGGGTTCCGGGATGAGTTTTATAGCTATTGTGCCCCGTATCATCCGGGAGAAGTGATAGTGACCAGTGCTGAAAAAAACACCGGCATAGATACTTTGGGCAATACCTTGCGGAAAGTCCTGGACAGTAAAAATGGCCTATAAAGATTTCAGCTACTATTACGACTATTTCAACTCAAAAGCAGATTACGATTCTTTGTTCAGGTTTATAGACAAAACAGCGGATGATAGTAGCTGTAAAGGCAAAATCCTTTGCGATTTGGGACGGGGGACAGGAGAACTTGCCCTGCGTTTCTGCAAAGCCGGTTATGATGTCATTGCAGTCGAATTTTCTGACGAAATGCTGAATATTCTGTATGAAAAGAAATTCCGGCAAAAAGCCGATAATCTTCTTATATTGAAGCAGGATATAACAATGTTAGATATGTATGGCACAGTTGATATTTTCACCTGTACCTATGACACTGTAAACCATCTTGAAGGAAAAAGTGCAGTGGAAAAGTTCTTTTCAAGAGTAAGTCTTTTTCTGGATCCCGATGGAATATTCGTATTTGATGCTAACACTCCATACAAGCACACAAAAATTCTTGGGAATAATGAATTTGTCATAGACGCATCCGATGCCAGTTGTACCTGGAAAAACAGCCTTTGCACGGATTTAAGCAAGACAGAGATATCTGTTTCAATATTTGATAAAAGACAGGGGGAAAAATTTGAGGAAGTTTTCTCCGAATATTTTTATAACCTCGAAGAATTGGAAATTATGCTGAAAACGCGGGGCCTTGAAGTTGCCTCTGTAATTGACGGCGAAACATTTGACAAATTGACTGAAAAGTCACAGAGATTTTTATTTACTTGCAGGAGGAGCAATTGTGGCAGAAATAATCAGAGCAATCTCTGAAATGGGAGGAGTGGTGATAAGTGCCATCGATTCCACGGATATTGTTAGGAGAATGGAAGAAATACATAAAACATCCGCTGTTATCAGTGCTGCATTTGGCAGGCT
>CAZYZR010000058.1:0-5710 GCA_964651945.1 uncultured Oscillospiraceae bacterium
GCGAGAGATGTGGCACGGACTGGTTTGACGTGTATATGCTCCACTGGCTCAACGGAAAAAATTATGAAATCGCCGAAAAATTTAACGAATTCGGTTTTCTTGAAGAGCTGAAAAAGTCCGGAAGAGCAAAACGCATTGGATTTTCATATCACGACAATGCCGCTCTTTTAGACAAAATACTTACAGAGCATCCAAATGTGGATGTAGTGCAGCTGCAGATAAACTACCTGGATTGGAATTCGAAGGGGATTGAATCCGGCAAATGTTACGATGTATGTGTAAAGCACAGCAAAAAAGTTTTGGTAATGGAGCCGATAAAAGGAGGTACTCTGGCGGATATTCCTCCGGAGGCTGCAGAAATACTTTCAGTCGTACACCCAGGGTTTTCCCCCGCTGCCTGGGCTCTGGGATTCGTGCAGTCTCTTCCTCAGGTCGAAATATGCTTGTCAGGTATGACCCGGACCTGGCAGGTAGAGGAAAATATGAGGGACTATCCCGTATTTGGGGATACAGAGATTAGAGCGCTGGAAAAAGTTGTTGATATAATAAATCGCAACACTGCCGTACCCTGCACCGGATGCAGATACTGTGTAAACCATTGCCCTAAAAATATTGCGATTCCTGATTATTTCAGGATGTACAATGAGATGAGCAGATACCCCGGAGATGACTGGAAAATAAAACCGGCATACCTGCAGATGATAAAATTATGCGGCAAAGCATCGGACTGCATTTCCTGCGGCAGCTGCACTTCCCACTGTCCACAGTCAATCCCAATACCAGATTTAATGAAAAAAGTGGCAAACGCACTGGAAGATTAACCGGGTCTCATAGCAAGAAACGTTAAATTAAATACACCTTCAAGAAAGCTTTTGAAGGTGTATTTTTTACGGGAATTATTTTCAGTTCATAAATATAATGCCGCTAACAATATCTTTTAAAAATGAATTACAAAATCCAGGTATACCGGAAATAAATAAAACATTCATTCGAGTTTTTATAATAACCGTTTTAGTGAAAATTAATATTTTATAATTTTATATCTGTACATAAGAATTCACTTTATACTGAGCAAAGATTTAAAGCATTGTCACATTTAAGTAGGATTTTTTGACAAAAAATATTGACATTGTCACGTTAAAGTAGTATTATCTGTTTAAAGTTTCAGAAAAAAGGCAGAAGTAAAAATGCTGATTTCTCTTAAAGAATATTCTCTGAAAAACGGGAAGCACCCCGACACTGCAAGGCAGCGGGCAGGCAGGGGAAGTTTCAAGACCGCCGTAAAGATAGGCAGGGACTGGCTTATAGACAGCGATGAGCCCTGGCCCCGGGATCTCAGAATCAAAAACACAGTGGTCTATTACGATGAAAAAAAGGATTTCACCAGGTTCAATGACTGCGCGGAAAAGGCGTTGCTCGCCATATCAAGGCTTGAAAATCCATATAATCTTTCGGACGAAGATTATGTTATGTACCAGGACTGGCTTTTTGACAAAGCCGGGGACATAGCAAAGGAATTTGTGGATCTGGGAAAGCCGGGTATTTTTCCTTCGCTTTTAAAATACAGGGTGATAAAAAGGCAGAATATAAACAAATTGGTAGAATACGCCCAGAGCGAGGGAAAATTTGACATGCTTTCTGCTCTTCTCAATGTGTCAAATATTCTCAGGGATAAAAAATTCTCTGGGGCAAAGCGCAAAAAACCGGGGAATATAAATCCTTCCCGGCAGGAATTCCCTGGTTATCAGAGCAGCGTATCAGGAGACACAGTGTGGCTTGGCAAGGCCCCCATACCCTGGACAGTCCTGGAAAAGAAAGACGGCTGCCTTACCCTGCTCAGCAAATTTGCCCTGGAATGCCAGCCATATAATCAGGTCTACCACACTGTCACCTGGGCCGATTGCAGCCTCAGACGGTGGCTGAACAGAGAATTTATCCATGGCGTTTTCTCAGAAGATGAAAAGGACAGACTCTGTACTGTGTATATAGGCGAAGACGACAGAATTTATTCACAGCAGACAGATGGCTGCACCCGGGACAGAGTATATCTTCTGAGCATGGCGGAAGCCCGGGATTTTTTCAAAACTCCCGAAGAGAGAAGAGCCAGGGTCACAGTCAAGGCGAAGAGCAAGATAATGTGGGCATCCTTTGATGTCTTTGGCCATTGGTGGCTCCGTTCCCCCAGCACAGACAAGGTTGGAGGCAGTTATGTAAGGGATGACGGGGAGATAACGGATCACGGGGGAGTTATTCTGTCTAACAGTTACGACAAATATTTTGATCATTACGGGGTCAGACCTGTGATAAGGTTCAGATGTGACTGATATAAAATAATAATGAGTGAGTTACTTGAAAAGAAAGAAAACAAGGCAAAAGTAAGCCGGGTTGCCAAAAAGGTGATGACTAATTCCAGAAATTCACTGATTGTGCATATGAGGTTTCTGGATCGGGCCATAAACAAGCTGGCTCTTTCAGAGTGCAGCGGATATCTTCAGGTGGACGGGAGACAGATTTCCTATAATCCTTATTACCTGTTGCGGAGATATCAAATTGACCAGAATTTTGCAACCAGAGCCTATCTTCATATGATACTCCACTGCACATTCATACATTTTTATGTTGGGCCGAGGATTTACAGGGAACTTTGGGACATAGCCTGTGACATTGCAGTGGAAAATATCATAGACGAACTGTCCCGGACCGAGGATTATCTGAAGGAAATTCCCGATCCTGAAAAACAGGAGACTTTGAGACGGATAAGACGGGAAGTGCCGTTGATGACTGCCGAAAAGATTTACAGATATCTTGATGACAAAGACCCTGATTTTGAGGAAGCGAAAAAACTTTATTCCATTTTTACTGTTGACGACCACTCGGTATGGTATGAAAATCTGAACAACAAACCCACAGAGCTGCAAAATCCCGGAAAGGAACCCGAAAAAAACCAGATGGAGCAGGAGGATGTGGAGGACGAGGAGCCTTCCCCGGAAGATGACGGGGGTCTTTCGGGAAATATGTCCGACGGAAAACAGGAAGCGGACCGGCAGACAGACAGCGGGCAGGATCAGCGGTCTGCTGAGGGTGAGGAACAGGATAAGATACCTCCTGACAGTGCCACGAAGCAGATGCTTGACGAGTGGGAGGATGTGGCAAAGCACATGGACATCGACCTTGAGACCTTTTCAAAAGAAAAAGGTTCCAGAGTAGGTGATCTGCTGTTAAATATTAAAAATGTGACAAGGGAAAAGTACAATTATGCCTCATTTTTAAAAAAATTTGCTTCTCTCGGAGAAAAAATGAAGGTAAGTGAGGATGAATTTGACTACGTATACTACACTTATGGACTGAGTCTTTATCAGAATATGCCCTTGGTTGAACCCTTGGAATACAGGGAGCAGAACCTGGTGAGGGAGTTTGTCATAGCGATAGATACCTCTTTTTCCGTCCATGGGGATGAAGTGCAGTCATTTATAAGAAAAACTTACAATATACTGAAATCCACCGAGAGCTTTTCCTCAGAGGTAAATCTTCACATAATACAGCGGGACGTCAAAGTTCAGCACGATGAAAAGATAACGTCAATGGCCCAGCTGGACAGCTATGTCAGCGATATGCTTCTTTATGGCTTTGGAGGCACCAATTTCAGGCCTGTATTTGAATATGTGGACGACCTTATAAAAAAAGGGGAGTTTACAAATCTCAGAGGGCTGATATATTTTACCGACGGATATGGGGACTTTCCTGAAAGACCGCCTAAATACAGGACTGCATTTGCCTTTGTAAGCGATGATCCTACATTTGACCCCAAAGTGCCGCCCTGGGCGATAAAGCTGATTTTCACTCCCGATGAAATAAAAGAAAAATAATCCTTCCGGAGGAATGATATGAATATCAAAGAGGCCAAAGAGGAGATAAAAAATACCCTCACAGTTTACTTTACAAAAGACGAGTTCGGGAATTATATGATCCCGATTGAAAAGCAGAGACCTGTGTTTCTAATGGGCCCTCCCGGGATAGGCAAAACTGCGATAATGTCACAGATTGCCTCAGAAATGGGTGTGGGCCTGCTTTCCTACTCTATGACCCATCACACAAGACAGAGCGCCATAGGCCTCCCTTTCATTGAAAAGAGGATTTATGGCGGGGTAGAGTACACAGTTTCCGAATATACCCTCAGCGAGATAGTGTCTTCCGTATATGAACTTATGGAAAATACGGGAATAAAAGAGGGGATACTTTTTCTTGATGAAATAAACTGCGTATCTGAAACCCTGGCACCTGTAATGCTTCAGCTGTTGCAGTACAAGACCTTCGGGAAACACAAAATACCCCCCGGATGGGTGATTGTCACTGCCGGCAACCCTCCGGAGTACAACAACTCGGTGAGAGAGTACGATATAGCCACCTGGGACAGGCTTAAGAGAATCGATGTGGAGCCTGATTTCCCTATATGGAAGGAATATGCCTATAAAGCGGGGGTGCATATGTCTATAATTTCGTACCTCGAGTCAAAGACCGCAGATTTCTACACCGTAGAGACAACTGTTGACAGCAAATCCTTTGCCACCGCAAGGGGCTGGGAGGACTTGAGCCGGATGATAACCCTCTACGAAAAGAGAGGTATCCCCGTAAAGGAGACACTGATTTCCCAGTATATACAAAACAAAAAAATATCAAAATCATTTTCGGCATACTATGATCTGTATGTAAAATACAGGGGAGACTATCAGATAGACAGAATAATGGCAGGAGACTGCCCTCCCCAGGTGAAGGAAAAGGCCAAAGCGGCAGGCTTCGATGAGAGAGTTATGATTATAAGTCTTCTCGCAGACAGTGTGAATGAACTTGACTACAGGGCAATTGTAAAGGGCGATATTCTTTCATCCTGCAAAAAGCTCACTGCTTCGTTTTCATCCCGTGCAAAGACCGGAAGAAAAAATCCTTCCGATATACTCAATGATATGATATCTTCCTTGAGGTCCAACCTGGATACCAGGACAGAAGCGGGGAACCTCTCAGAGGCCGAGAGAACTGATTTCAACGGCAGGCTGGAGTTTCTTGAGAGGGCAATTCCGTTTGTAATGAATCAGGACGGGCGGAGTGCTGCAAAAGCTGTCAAGGAAATGTATACAGATCAATACAGACAGCTTACCCGGCAGGCGACAGAGGTCACCGAAGAGATGAACAACGCTTTCAGATTTGTCGATGAAGTTTTTGGTGACGGACAGGAAATGCTTATTCTCCTGACAGAGCTCACTCAGAATTATTATGATGCGAGATTCATAAGTTCCTATGGCTGCCGGGAATATTTTAAACACAACCAGTCCCTGCTTTTCTACGAGCGTGACAAAGAGATTATGGATGAAATTTCTGCCCTCGATCTGTCACCGGAAGATATCTGACCGCTCCTGTATCCTCCTATATGTATTAAATTGACATTAGAGCCTTTGCATTAAAAAAATACAAATAAAGCATTTTCTCTGCGACTTTTCAGTATATCTCGGTTCTTTGCTATATTTTTAATATATCCTGATTGCAGTAAATATTGCGGTTTCGTCAGAATGTCTATAATATATGTTGGCTTGCTCCAATTTATATGTATAAGTTGACCGGATTAAGTGTCAAAAATTTGAAATTTTAATGATAAATGTTCTTATTTTATTGCAATATAATTACAATTTATGTATAATAGTTACATTGATTAAACTTA
>CAZYZR010000058.1:5810-7253 GCA_964651945.1 uncultured Oscillospiraceae bacterium
ATTTTATTGCAATATAATTACAATTTATGTATAATAGTTACATTGATTAAACTTACGAAGGACAGAGGATAGGCAGACTGCATAATTTTACAGTCAATATCAAATAATTTTATGTATATTTTTCATATTTTGTTTGGTTGATCCGTTCCTTTGTGGGGCGGATTTTCTATTGATGCCCTTCAGAAAGGAGAAAAGATGATACAATTTGAGAATGTCACCAAGCGCTATCCCGGTGCGTCTGAAGATGCTGTAAAGGGAATGAATCTGACAATTCCCACTGGTCGGATAGTTGCGTTGATAGGCCCTTCCGGCTGCGGAAAGACCACCTGCCTCAAAATGATAAACAGGCTCATTAAAATGACTTCCGGTCGAATCCTAATCGACGGGAAGGACATTACCGAGTTTGATGTTATTGAGATGCGCAGGAATATGGGTTATGTTATCCAGCAGACCGGCGTGTTCCCCCATATGACAGTAAGGGAGAACATTGAAATCATACCAACACTGCAGAAAAAAGACCCTGAGGCCACACGGAAGAGAACCAAGGAACTGATGAAGATGGTAGGTCTCGGGGAGGATTTCCTCGACAGATATCCCACTCAGCTCTCAGGAGGACAGCTTCAGAGGGTCGGCGTTGCCAGGGCTTTTGCCACTGATCCGGAAATAATCCTTATGGATGAGCCTTTTTCCGCTCTTGATCCGATAACCCGTTCCCAGCTTCAGGATGAACTCCTGTTCCTGCAGGACAATTTCAAGAAAACTATAGTTTTCGTAACTCACGATATGGACGAGGCTATAAAGCTTGGAAATTATATCTGCATTATCAAGGATGGTGAGATAGTCCAGTACGGAACTCCGGAAGAGATAATGAAGAACCCTGTAAATGAATATGTGGCGGATTTTGTCGGAAGGAACAGGATCTGGGCAAATCCGGAGTATATTCATGCAGAGGACATCATGGTTTTGAATCCTCTGACTGTTCCGCGGGGTATCAGTGCGATTAGCACCCTTGAGCAGATGCGCCAGCACAATGTAAACGGTGCAGTAGTAATTGACAAGGATGAAAAATTCTTAGGCTTTGTTTCCGCTATGGATATACAGAGGGCAGAGGATAAGAATGTGCAGATAGGCGACCTTGCGAGGAATGTACAGGTAACTGCTTCTCCAAAGGAAAACATAGTCCAGCTCCTTGACAAGATGAACACTACCAAAGCAAGGGTAATTCCCGTACTTGACCGGGAAAATCATCTGCTCGGAATTATAACCAACTCAAGTCTTGTCACGACTATGAGCCGGCAATATATTGATTACAGGGAGGCGGGTAACTGATGGCATCATTTTTTGAATATGTCAGTGCAAACATCGGTACCCTTGTTCAGTATACATTACAGCATTTAAGGATAGGGATGCTTGCTGTGGCAGGGGCAATACTGATAGGTATAC
>CAZYZR010000059.1:0-5932 GCA_964651945.1 uncultured Oscillospiraceae bacterium
GCAACAATTTGAAAAATGTGCTGAAACTTTACAAGCCGAAACCGGGGGATTTGTCTCTGAGTTTCAGTTTGACGTCTCTTTTTGATGAATTCAGAAGGAGCGGCCTGGATGCCCCTTTGTTAAAAGTCCTAAGCGAAAAGCCGGGGCGGAGTGAAAAGCTTAAAGAGCTGGCCCTTATTTACTCCGAATACTGCGGCATTCCCCGGACTTACGGGAGAGACAGTGAGGATATATTAAATTCCCTGGCCGCATTCCTACCCCGTTCCTATACCCGGGACACCCACATATTCATAGACGGATTCGAGAGTTTTTCCGCCGGGCAACTGGCTGTCATAGGGAAATTCCTCCGGGAGAGCCCGGATGTGACGATAGCGCTTGTCTGTGACAAGCTCAATGACGACACCCTGGGAACCGGGATATTTTCCTATGTGCAACGGACTGTCTCACGGCTGGGAAAAATTGCCAGGAAGCAGGGAGTAAAAATTTCCGTCCCGGTGGTTTTGAACGAAAAGCCCAGATTCCTTTCCCCCGCTTTGAATGCCGTAGACAGATATCTGGTGCTGAACGAAGAGACAAAGGTGACGGGGAAGGGCCGGTATATTAACAGGTTTCCTTCGGCACGGCGGGAGGTGTACTATTCCACAGCCCTTGTGTCAAAACTTGTGAGGGAAGGGCTTTCTTACAACGACATAGCCGTTGTATGTCCGCAGCTGGACGGATATGAGGAGCTTATACAGAATTCTTTTACCCGCCGGGAAATACCTTATTTTATAGATCAGAAGAGAATAATCTCCTCCTGCCGGCCGGTGGCCCTTTTCAAGGGAGTTCTGGACATAATGAACATCGGTCCTGATCCCGACATAGTACTTGCGATAATGAAGACGGGCCTCACTTCATTCACTCAAGACGAGACGGACCTCCTGGAGAGTTACCTCTACACATGGCGGGAGTACAGCCCGTCAATGTCCTCCCCTTTTGTCCTCCCGCCAGAGGGACTTGACGAGAGGCCGAGAGCTGGCAGCCGGAGCACGCTGGAAACTCTCAACGGCATAAGGGAAAAGTTTATAGGACTGACTGAGCCGTATATCGGCAAGGGAGAGCGACCTCTGGAGGATATACTCAGGGACTGCTACACCCTGGTGACAGTCCTCGGAGGGGAAGACAAAACAATGAAAGTCCGGTCCGATATGGCCGACCCACTGCAACAGGAATTGCTGGTTAGGCAGTGGGAGACTGCAGTGGACTGCCTCGACAGTCTGTACTCTGTTGCGGGGAAAGAGACAATGACCCGGGGTGAGGCAAGACAGCTTTTCACACTGCGGGTTGAAAGCAACCAAATAGGTTTCGCCCCCCGGACTCAGGACTGTGTCACCGTAACCGATCCCAAGAGGATGAAACTCGGAGAGGTAAAAGCTGTTCTGATCCTAGGAGCCTCAGAGGACTATTTTCCCCGGGTTGTGAATCAGGACAGGCTAATATCCGACCGGGACAGGCAACTTCTAAAGGAAAATGGCTGTCCTCTCAGGAACGATTTTGAAAATCTCATGGCCTTTGAGAGACTTTATTTCTACAAGGCGCTTACAAGTCCGAGACAGTATCTTTTCATTTCCTCCCGGGAAAATCTGGGAAGAGAAAAGCAGGATATGTCCTCCGATGTGGCCCGGCTGCGGGAACGGCTGGATTTGGACAACTACGATCTGGACTTTGAGGAGTATGCGGTCACCGGGGGGTTCTTCTTCGATTACTGTGCTTTTTTAGCCGACGCTTCCAACAGGCAGAGCTATTTGAACCTTCTCCGGGATCTGGGAATAGAGACTGTACTGCCGCGGGACAGATTGTTCCGGGTGGAGGATACCCGGCTTATAGAGAAGAGTGTGGGAGACAATATTGTCATAAGTCCCACTGCTGCAGAGAAGTGGTACAAATGCGCCTTTATGTATTTTATGGAGAATATCCTGAAGGTTACACGGTGGAAGAAAGCCGAGATGTCCGGCAGGATAGCCGGGGACTATATACACGACGTAGCAAGGCAGGTGCTGTCACGTTACGGGGCAAATTACGGCACCACCCCCTGGGAGGAAATCCGGAGTGAAGTGGACCGGCGGGTTGACAGGTATATATCATATACATATCCCGCACAGGTCCGGAAGGACCCCTCTTTTGCAGCCCGGCACAGAAATATGAGGGAAAACGCCAGGCGGTTTATGAAACACATTCAATCCGAGCAGCAGGCAAGCCTATTTAGACCTGTGGCCTATGAGCAGAAGTTCGGAAAGGGGGGATTAACTCCGCTGATAATAGACCTTGACGAAGAGAAAAAAATAACGGTCCAGGGAACTTGTGACCGCGTGGATATCTACAAGGGAAAGCGGCGGGATTATCTCAGGATAATCGACTACAAGTCTGGGAAACAGGAGTTCAAGCTTGACGATATATATAATGGCCTGTCCTCCCAAATGCTCCTCTATATGGAAGCCGCAAGGAAGAGCGGGGCATTTGAAAGTCCTGACAGGCCGCTAAAGCCCGGGGCTGTGGTTTACCAGAGTGCGGATCGGCGGTTCCGCTTTGACAAGGACGAATCGGAGAATCTTTATCCTGCAAAGGGAATGGCGCTTAGGGACCGGGAGATAGCAACTGCATTTGACAGAGAGGACAGAGGCAGATTCGGTGTCTATAAAGAGAACTATGCAGTAAAAAAGAAAGACGAAGAGGGAAGCGTCACTGTCTCAGAGGAAAAATTTGACAGGATAACCCGGTGGTCCCGGGAAAAAATAAAGGAAATGGCCAGGAACATTTTCCGGGGCAAGTTTGATGACCTGCCATTGGAGCTGTCCGGAGGCAACCTACCCTGTGAATATTGTCTCTTCTCGGGTGTTTGCCAGAACAGGACCAGGTACAGACAGATGGAGAAAAATGATTTTGACAGACGGAAGGAGGAAAAGTAATGCCTTCGTGGACCAGCAGCCAACAAAGTGCAATTGACGCCAGGGGCAAGATGACAGTGGTCAGTGCCCGGGCAGGCAGCGGAAAAACCGCGGTTCTCACCCAGAGAGCAGTCGACATAATCTGCGATGGGAACAACCCTGTGCCGGCGGACAGGCTCCTGATAGTCACGTTTTCCAGAGCCTCCGCCCGGGAGTTCAAGCACAGAATAGAGAGGGGAATTAACGAAAAAATAAAGCGGAACCCCAAAAATATATATCTCAGGACCCAGAGATCGGCCCTGCAGAAGGCGGATATCTGCACAATACACTCCTTTTGCGTAAAACTCTGCAGAGAAAATTTCCGGCGGCTTGGTTTGCCCTATGATTTTACAATTTGCGACGATCCCGGGGCAAACCAGCTCCACGATGCTTCGATCTCCGCTGCCATGGCGTACGGCTATTCGGATGAAGATTTTACTCAGCTTGTGTCATTTTACGGCAAGAGCAGCTCTGACAAGGATATGAGAATTTTTCTCAGGGGAATGGACACGTTTTATTCCGCTCTTCCTCACCCTAAACAGGCCGCACTTAAGCATATGGAGGAATATTGCCGGGACACCTGCCTCCGGGAAAGTCCCCGGACACGGCAGCTGTGGGATTGTATTGCCGGGCTTTGCCGGTATCTCAGAAGGCTTTCCGGCAGGATACTTTATCTCTTGGAAAGCCGGGATTTTGAGGAGTACGACTGCGGAGCCGCAGAGATTGACAAATGGACTCAGCAGCTCAATGAATGCTGCACTGCAAAGGATTTTGCCAGTCTGAAAATTCTTGCCCGGGACGGTGTCCCGTCCCTCGGGAAGGTCAAGAAAGCCACTGAACTCAGCGAAAAGGCAAAAGACATAAGAGCTGAGATCGCCAAAAATGCAGACAGAATAAGCGAACTTGCCTCATACCTGGACCGGGACAGGTTTTCACAGGATGTGGACAGGACTGCGAAATATGTCATTGCACTTTACAGGGTATTTTTCAAGTACCAGGATATATTGGATCGGCTGAAGAGAGAGAGAAAGTCCTTTGAATTTTCCGATTTTGAGCATTTCGCCCTGTCACTTCTGCAGCGTGAGGACGGCACACCCACAGCTCTGAGCTTGGAACTGAGGGAAAAATACCTCTATATAATGGAGGACGAATTTCAGGACACCAGTTTTGTCCAGGATGCGATTTTTTCCATGATCTCACAGCCCGGCAACCGGAATCTCTACGTGGTGGGAGATGTAAAGCAGAGCATATACAGCTTCCGCAAAGCCAGCCCCGAGATATTCCTCGAAAAGAGGGAGCAGGGCATCTCAGGTGAAAACGGACAGACGATTTTCCTGTCACACAATTTCCGCAGTGACCGGCCCGTGGTGGATGGGGTTAATTTCCTTTTTACCCGACTTATGAGCCCTCAGGTAGGAGGAGTTAGCTACGGTGATACGGAGAAACTTGTCACTTTAAAGCCAAAGGAAAACCGTGCCGGGGTGCAGATAAAAATTTTCGACACCCGGGAGCGGAGAGGTGTGGCAGATATCATTGACAGTATGATAAAAAGCGGTTACAGGATAAACGACAACGGAAAGAAAAGAGCAGTTGTCCCCGGGGATTTCTGCGTCCTTATGAGAGCATCCACAAAATTTCCGGTTTTCAGACAGGAGATGGAAAAACTCGGCTACAAGACGGTGGTCAGAGATAACGAACCCCTTGTAAACAAACCGGAGGTGGAGCAGATATTGAACCTGCTGAGAGTTGTGTCAAACCCCCTGCAGGAGGTGCCTCTCACTGCCAGCATGTTCGGGGATATGTTCGGCTTTACCCTGGATGAGATTCTGTCTGAGAGGCTCTCAAAACCGGGGCAAAACCTCTACGCTGCCCTCACGTCCTCGAAAGCCCCCAAAGCCTGTGAAATGCTGAAAATCCTTGGAGATATAAAGTACGCATCCGGGGTGTACTCTGCGGACAAGCTTATAGACTATGTCTGCGAGAGAACCGGGTACTACCGGAAGCTTGCATTTTCTCCCAAGGGGCGGGAAAAAAGGGAGAATATTCGTCTGTTTATCGCAATGGCGAAGGACTGGGCTGCAAGTCACGACAACGACCTTGCGGCATTTCTCCGCTGGACCGAGCTTTACATCCGGGACCGGAACAGCGAAAACCCCATAAAAATGAGTTCCGATTCCGTTGCCATAATGACCATACACAACTCAAAAGGTCTGGAGTTTCCGATCTGCATTGTACGGGGCCTGGGGACTAATTTCAACAAGATAGACCTGTACAAGAGGCTTATGACAGATGTAAAACTGGGTGTGGGAATGTATGTGAACACTTCCTACGGGTTCAACAGGTCCACTCTGAGAATCCGGGCGATAAAGGAGAAAGCTCGCAGGGAGCGGGCCAGCGAGGAAATGAGGCTTCTCTATGTGGCCTTTACCAGGGCGAAAAACCTTCTGGTGGCTACCCGGACCGGCGGGAATAGGAACCTTGAAAAATCTGTGGGGAAAATTTCCGCCCTCTTTGACGGATGCCCGGACCCGGAGTACCTTGTATACGCCCAAACTCCCATAAACTGGGTGCTTTCCGCTCTGCCGGAGAAAATTCCCCAGGATTGGGGGATCACCTTGGAATTTCTTACCTCCCCTGAAGAAGTGCGGGATGCCAATGCACTTTCCGGCAATTCTCCTGTGTCTGCGGACGGGGAGAGAATTGTCAAAAACCTGTCATTTGTGTATCCTCACAAAGACAGAACCCTTCTTCCCGTAAAACTCTCAGTCAGCGAGATAGCCAAGACAAAGCCTCTTGCCCTGGCAAAACCCGATTTTATGGAGGACGTAGGTAAATCCGGGGCAAAGAGGGGCACAGAGATTCATCGCTTTCTGCGGCAAGTCGATCTTGCCGCTGCAAGAGAGGACCTGGAAAGGGAGCTGGAGAGTCTTTCAGAAAGAAATCTCGTGGACTCCAGGCTATTGAATATT
>CAZYZR010000059.1:5942-7194 GCA_964651945.1 uncultured Oscillospiraceae bacterium
TGGCGGACATGATCCTCGGCAGCGAACATTGTTACAGGGAGCAGGAATTTCTCTTCCCCTGTGACGGACAGATGGTCACGGGCAACCAGGCCTTCCGAGGGGACACAGTTCTGGTACAGGGGGTCATGGACTGCGTAATTGAAAACGGAGACGAAATTACCGTCATTGATTACAAGACAGATTCCGTCCCCGATATGAAGACGCTCAGGGAAAGGTACGTCTCCCAGCTTGAGCTCTACCGCCGGGGAGCAAAGCGGCTTTTCGGAAAAGAGGATGTCAGGTGTCTTATTTACTCCTTCCACCTGGATGAGTATATGATTTTCTGAGTATAACTTCACCGTAAATTTTTTGATATTGCTCTAAAGTTTTATATATCTCTCTCAAAAAATTCGTTCCTTTGGGGGTCGTTTGTTAATGGTATTAATTGCTTGCTTTCGCAGGTAAATTGTCGATTTGGCTTTGCGCTCTTGACATTTTTAATTACTTTTACTATAATCTTTTCAAGATGAGTCCCAGTGCCATAAGTGTCCTCAAAGAGACCCCCGCCACAGGCTGAGAGCGGGGGAGGGTACGGCTATAGGGTAACGCTCATTTCCTTTTCCGGAATGTGCAGCACACAGTTGTTGCAGCGGGGAGTATAAGGCAGTTTTTAACAATATCATATGAAAGTGGGCGCCTAGGCGCCAATGCGGGTGGCACCGCGGGTTTAAAGACTCGTCCCGGGAAATTTAAATGAATTTCCGGGATTTTGTTTTACGACGGATGCCCATCGGATCGGAGGAAAAAATGCACAGGACACACACATGTAACGAACTCAGGGAAGAGCACATAGGGCAGACAGTGACCCTTGCCGGCTGGGTGAACACGATACGCGACCACGGAGGAGTGATTTTCATTGATCTCCGCGATCATTTCGGAGTGACCCAAGTGGTTTTCCACGATGGCAGCCTTATGGACGGGATAAACAGGGAGACAGTCATAAAGGCAACTGGAGTTGTGGTGGCCAGGGACCCGGAGACTGTAAACCCAAAGCTTGAAACCGGAAAGGTAGAAGTTCACGCAGACAGCCTAGAAGTTCTCGGCCCGTCCAGAAACATGCTTCCCTTCGAAATAGAAAATTCCACGGATACCCGCGAAGAGGTGAGGCTTAAGTACCGCTATCTAGATCTTCGCAACCCCAAAATACACGAAAACATTGTTCTTCGTTCAAAAATTATCAGTTTCCTGCGCAGGCAGATGGAGGATCTGGGAT
>CAZYZR010000060.1:0-7127 GCA_964651945.1 uncultured Oscillospiraceae bacterium
GCAGAAAATTCGTATGATTCAACAAAAATTAAAAATATTTTTGTCTAAAACGCTATAATGGCAAATGAGAATTTTGCGCTGAACTTTTGTGCACCGAAAATATCGCTTTTTATGCCAATTGATATAAAAGCTTTTTTTATATTTAATAATACTTGATATCTTTGTAATTAAATGTTGCAAAAGCTATTTGTCTCTGAGCTTTTCAGCTATATCGGGACTGGGTGTCACATAAGCTGTGCTGTAGTTGTCGTATATCACCATACCGGGTTTAAGATCCTTTGTCTTATGGACGTTTTTAACATATGTGTAGTCCACTGCAACCTTTGCCTGTCCGCTCCGGCTGGAATGAAAAGCCGCAAGGGCTGCCGCTTCGTTCTGAGTCTTCAGAGGGATCTCTTCGCCTCCACTTATCACAATGACATGACTGCCGGGGGCACCCTTTACGTGAAACCACATATCCCTGCCCCTGGCTGTTTTTAAAGTGAGTCTGTCGTTCTGGATATTGTTTCTCCCCACGAGAATTGGCAAGCCGTCTGAAGAAATATACCTGAGAAAATCCCGGGGCTTTTGTTTTTTTGCACATTTGCCGGGATTTTTTATATACCCTGCTTCCTGCAGTTCCTCTCTGATTGCGCTGAGTTCTGCTTCGGATTTTGCAATGTCGACTGAATATGCCACACTCTGAAGATAGGTGAGTTCATCTTCCCCTTTGCTTATCAGATCCTTCAGAACTTTTGCCGCAGTCTGCTTTTTGCGGTATTCTTTGTAATACTTTTGGGCATTCGCATTGGGAGCAAGCCTTGGTTCCAAAGGTATTTCCGCCTGTGTCCCGTCGTAATAATTATCCACCTTTACACTCACCATTCCCTTTTTTATCCTGTAAAGGTTTGCTGTTAGAAGGTCTCCGTAAATTCTGTATTTTTCACTGTCGGCACTGCCTGCAAGCTCTTCTTTTCGGGCTGCCTGCCTCCTTGCTGTGCGCTCCACAAGGTTCTGCACGGTCTTGTGAAGGTTTCTGCCCCTCTGACGCAGTCTCATAGCCCTGTCTTTTTCCCCGTAATAGCTGTCAAGCATATCACTCAGACTTTCGAAAGTCCTGCTTTTATAGCCCGGATACTGGGTCAAGGGCATAAAGCTGTACTCTGATGGTTTTCCATCTGCATCGTAAACCGTGGTATAGACCGGTGAACAGAAATAATCCCTGACTTTGAAAGCCGAGGAAATCGCACTGTCTTTTTGCTCCCGGGAGAAAGAATCGCAAGGTATATCCCCTGTCCCCCGGAGCCGGGCTATCTCTCTGGCGACAACCGGACCGATTCCGCCTGCTGTTTTCATAAGAGCGCGGTCAAGTGGCAATGAAAAAGCAAATGCCATATTTACTGCTTTTTCGGTGTCTTGAATAAACTCCGGAACGGTTCTGTTCGGAGGAAGCTTGTACTCAAGGCCGGGGAGAAGCTGTCTCACTGAGGATGCGTCAGCATCCACCCTTTTCATTGCATCAATTATCCTGCCGGTCCGGTTGACAAGCACAAGGTTGGAATATCTTCCCATGAGCTCCGCTATAAGACTGATATCTTCTATATCACCCAGTTCACCCATCACGGAAAACTTCATTTCCATTATCCTGTCTCCGGGTACGCACTCACAGCTGACAAATCTTGCACCTGTGAGATATTTCCTAAGCAACATACAAAAAGAAGGGGGACTCCGGGGATTTTCTATTTCTTCTTTTGTAATGCATACCCTCGCGGATCCGCTCCTGGCAGATATGAAAAGCTTAAAAGGGGCGGTGCGGTTCCTCATATGAAAAACCACCTCGTCCTTTGATGGCTGATAAATCTTGTCTATTCGACTACCTTCCAGTTTTTGAGACAGCTCAACTGACAGAAGCCTCATTGTAACGGCATCCAGTGCCATTTTACCTCCTAAACTCCCCTGAAAAGGGTTTCCCGCAGGAAAATTTCAATATTGTCGTCCCCTACCTGAGGAGCAATTGCGGATTTCATATAGGGAAGGCTCACTTTTTCAATTGCATCGTGTCCGGTTGTCACCACAGTGACCCCCGCCTGTACAAGGTCCAGAGAATCGTGATACCTGCATTCTCCCGTAAGAAAACAGCCGGCTCCGCTGTCAAGGACATTTTGCTTTTCACCTCCGCCGCTCCCGGGACATATGTATATTTTTTTAAATTCTCTTCCTCCATCGGCGTAGCTTGCGGACCCGAATACATCCCTGCACTTTTTGGCAAAATCTGCAGGTTTCGCAGGATCGCAGAGCTTGCCGGTTAGTCCCCACCCGTCAGCGGGAGTAAAGTCCAGGTCCAGAGATTTCCGGGCGGCGTATGAGGTCCCGCACCTGTAATTGTCAAAGTTGGTATGAGCGCTTATCACGCTGATTCCCTCTTTTACAAGAAGCTGAATAACTCCGCCGTCTATCTGTCTGAGAGGCTCAAAGATTACAGGGTGGTGCGACAATATTATTTTTGCCCCACATTTCTTCGCTGCTGCAACCGCCTCTTTGGTGACATCGAGACAGATGAGAAGTTTACTGCTCATCTGCCCGCAATTGACAAGCAGCCCGCTGTTGTCCCAGTCTTCCCGGGTCCGGAACGGAAATATACCGTCCACTATACTGTAAATATCCTCTGGTGAAAACATATCCTATATCCTTTTTTATCCTTTAATTTTTTCTCTTTAAATATATTTTTTAATTTTTGTACAACGTCTGCAATAAAATCTGTATTAATGTAAACGCTTTTAAATATTATATCATTTACACTGCTTATTAACAACAAACAGAGACAAAAAGCAGGGCATTGCGCACCTGCTTAAAATCATTTCACGCGGCTGTCGGCTTCTCTCAGCGCCCGGTCTATGACAGAGGCGGAGAAAGATCCTCCATTGTCCCGCCCAAGCCTCATTTTCAAAAGCTTTTCCCTGACCATGGCAATATAGCCGCTTGCCCGGGGTGTACTTTCCGATAAAATATTTCCGAAAAAAATCTCCCCGGGGGAAATATCCCTTTTCAAGCCGTCCCAGACGGAAAGGATACAAGTGTAAAACTTGCCGTGTTCCTCAACTGCTTTCTCAGTCAAGATGCGAAAACCGCTGTCCCGCAGGTATTGTCTTATGCAGTAGCCCCTCTGGGCGGGCTGCAACACAAGATATATCTTATCAGATCGCAAGAATGGAGCTGAGTCTATTATATTTGCCATTGTCACTCCCCCCATACCGGCAATGACAATGTGCGTCAGCGGCGGAGAAATTTTGTCCGGGCAAACCCGGGACAGGCCGTCCGCAAGGAGAAACCAGACCTTGTCAGACAGACCCCATCTGCCGACCAAGTCTTTTGCCCTGCAAAGAGGCCCTTCCCTTATATCGGTTGCTATAACTCTCCGGGCTTTGCCGCTACTGAGCAAGTACACAGTGAGCTTCCCGTGGTCGCAGCCCACATCGCACACTGTGCCTCCGCAGTCAATAAAAGAGGCAGTCATCCTCAAACGACTGCCTATATTTATTTCTTTCAATGTCAATCCCGGAAATGGGCATTGAGCTTATTGACCATCTCGTCAGCATCTATGCCATGTACCATACAGGCCTGCTCGATATTCTCTCCCCTGGCAGCGGGGCAGACAACACACTGCATGCCTTCCTGAAGGAAAATTATCGCCGTGGTAGGATCGGCATCCAGAATATCGCCCATTATCGTCTGTTTTGTGACTACCATATGAATTATGTCTCCTTTATATTTTTATTTGGCTATATTATACCAAATCACTAGGAAATATGCAATACCCCAAGTGACTAAATCACATTATAAACCAGAACTCTGCCCCTTTGCCGACCTCTGACTCAACCCCATATTCAAATTTATGATTTTCAAGTATGGCTTTCACTATCGCCAGGCCCAGACCGGTGCCGGGTTTTCCACTCTCCTTGCGGGCCCTGTAATAGCGGTCAAAAATGTGCTTTTTGTCGTTTTCGTCAATTCCCTCTCCGGAATCTGCCACGCTGACCCTGACTTTCCCGTTTTCCAGGACGCTGATCTTTATCTTTACCCGGGTGCCGGGAGGGGTGTGAATGAGGGCATTGGAAACAAAGTTGTGCATAACTCTCTCTATGAGGGACGCATCCGCAAACACATAGACGGTGTCAGGCCCTTCATAAGTGATTGTCTTGTTTTCGGACGCTGCCCTGTTTGAGTAGATATCTACTATCTCCTCGCACATATCGGCCATATTGTACTGGACAATATTCAGTTTGTCTGCGCCCCGGCTGACTTTTGCATATTCCATCACGGAATTAACCATCTCTGAAAGCCTGTCGGTCTCCCCTATTATGGTGTTGAGCTGTTGCCGCCTTGTCTCCGGATCGTCTCCCGTGATATCCCTTATGCTCTCAGCATACCCTTTTATTATTGTAAGGGGCGTCCTCAAATCGTGGGATATGCCGGCAATCAGTTCTCGCTGCATCTCTTGGGAACTCTCAATCTCGGTCACCATGGCATTGAAATCTCCGGCAAGCTGACCTATCTCATCCTCCTGGCTGAAATGTGGAACCTCGAGCTTTACATCGTAGTTGCCCCCGGCTATTTCTTTGGTGGCTTTTGAAAGGGACCTTATAGGTTTAATAAACCAGTTGGACAGGACCGCAGACAGCAGAAGGGCAAGGATTATAGAAATTATTGTAACCATCCTCAGCTGGGATTCGACTATCTCAACCACAGAATCGACCCTGGTCAAGTTTGTTGAGACTATGACGCAGTATCCCTTTTCCAGATACTTGCCTTTTACAAGCTGCCGGTTGCCGTATTCATCGGTGAGGCTGCCGGTATAGGTACCCTCATCCCTGACAATCCGCCTTAATTCAAGAGATTTTACGGTATTCAGCTTTTTTTGATCCGAATAAAACGCCCCAAATGAGCTGTATTCCGCAGCTCCATGAAGCTGGCACCCGTCACCTATTCCCTCCATAAGGGCAAGACCGTTGCCGAATTCATCAGATATCTCAATGCACACGCCGTAATTTATGTAGGAGGATATCTTGTCAATCTCCCGGGATGTAAGCCCGTTCTCGCTATCGTCTATTACCTTTGTGGAAAAGGAAAGTATCCTGGACAGCTCTGACTGAGTGGCTGCATAGTAAGCCGGGCGAAAAAAGACAACAGTGGTTATCCAGATAATAAGTATGACCAAGAGACATATGCCAATAATCATGAGCGTGAGCTTGGCTCTCAGACTTTTTTTCATATTTGTGCCCTTTTATACGGCAAAGGCAGCCTCCCCTGCCGCGGGAAAGACTGTCTGCCTTGAATCTTCGATTTTTAAGGGGATGTCACTGCTCTTTGGGCTCAAATTTGTAACCCACTCCCCATACAGTGACTATGCAGTCCCTGTAATCCTTTAAATGGCTTCGGAGCATCTTTATGTGGGTATCCACCGTTCTGTCCTCACCGAAATAGTCGTAATTCCACACCTTGAGAAGAATTCTCTCGCGGCTGAGGGCAACGCCCTTGTTCTGCACAAGACATACGAGAAGGTCAAACTCCTTGGGGGTTACGTTTATTGTCTCACCCCTGATTTTTATGCTGTGGCTCGGCACATCTATCACCAGATCTCCGAATATATACCTCTCCTTTGTCTCGTTCATCTCGGGGTTGGTCCTGTTGAAAACGGCCTTTACCCTAACCATAAGTTCCTTGGGAGAAAAGGGCTTTACCACATAGTCGTCTGTCCCAGCATTAAAGCCCACAATCTTGTCGTCCTCTTCTCCTTTGGCGGAGAGTATTATCACCGGCAGGTTAAAGCCACGGCTTCTCATCTCCTTGAGACAGGTGATTCCATCCATAAAAGGCATCATAACGTCGAGAATGCAAAGGTCAATGTCTCCCTTGCTGATTTTGGTGAGAGCCTCTATCCCGTCCTTCGCCTTTTCCACATCGTATCCTTCGGCGAGGAGATATTGCCCTATAAGGTCCCTTATTTTCTGCTCATCGTCCACTACAAGTATTTTCATTTTTTACCTCCTACGTCAGCAACGCTGTAATTTCTGCAAATAATTATAAGACAATTTTAAAGTAGATAAGTTATAAAATTGTGAAAAAAATTCTGTACTTTTGTTAACATAAAGTTACAATGCCTTGACTAAAATAGCATAAATCGCTAAAATGTATCCTAAAGCTTAAAAGATTTTAATAACAAAAAAGAAGGCTGTTGCAATAATGATGTGGGCAATTCTCGGCGTCGGTGCTCTGGCGCTGTTCATAGTAAATTTTTTCTCCGGGGGTAACACCGCGAGGACAATAAAAAACCTGTTCTATGGCTGGTATTACGCTGAGGACCGGGCTCTGGCGGGAAATGAAACAGCTGTTACTCCCAAGGAAATAGAAAACTGTGTAGAGCGGAATGTGGGTATAAAGATCACCGTGTGGAGCAGTCTTGACGACAGACCGATGATAAGTCAAAGGAATACCGTTCCCAATACGGGAATGGTCATTTCCGAGACCGACAGCGATGATCTGATTAACGCCGGAGTTTACACACTTACAGACATTATGCAGGCTGTGGCCGGAAAGGTCCCGCTGATTGTGGAAATGAAAAGCGGGCGGAACAACGAAGTTATCTGCCGCAGGGTTGCGGATGCCGTGCTGTCCTACGGACATGACAACATTGCAGTGGCAAGTTTCCACCCCGGAATGATGTCCTGGTTCAAAGAAAAACAGAAAAAGATATTCAGAGGAATAATCTCTGCCCCGACAAAGGATTTTATAGGCAGTGATATGAGCTGGTTCACAAAGTTTATGGCCGGCAACCTTATGAACAACTTTGTCTGCCGCCCGCATTTCTGTCTTTACAGGGACAAACCCCAGAGCATTTTAGTAAAGTTCTCCTTTAAACTGGGACTGATACAGGGAATTTGGACAATAACTGACAAGGAAAGGGCAAAAAGCCTGGAGGAGACAAAAGATATGATAATCTTTAAGGGCTTTGTGCCGGATACTCCCAACTACAAGTTCATCCCCGAAAGGGAAAAGACCCAGATGGAAATAGATATGGACAGGAAAGAGGAGGAAAAGGCCGAGAGAAGAGCAATCAAGCGGCAGTACAAGGCAGAAAGGGCACGGGAAAA
>CAZYZR010000061.1:0-2151 GCA_964651945.1 uncultured Oscillospiraceae bacterium
TCCTCGCGGGGGGTGTAGCGGGGTCGGCGAAGCACTTTTACCCGGGAGACCGGGTATTCCCTGGGGGCCCCTTCCCGGTTGTCGGACAGGGCCACTTTCAGGTTGCCCGCCAGAAGCTGCACCTCCGTCACCGTGCCCTCACCGTCGGGGGTCCTTACCAATGATCCCACGGGAGGGGTGAGGTCGTTGAGATACTCGTAAAAATCCTGCTCGTAGGCGAGGCAGCACATCAGCCTGCCGCAGCTGCCGCTGATCTTTGAGGGGTTCAGGGACAGGCCCTGCTCCTTTGCCATCCTTATGCTGACTGAGGTGAAGTTCTGAAGGAAGCGGGAGCAGCAGAAAGGCTGTCCGCAGACTCCTATCCCCCCCATCATTTTGCTCTCGTCCCTGACGCCTATCTGCCTCAGTTCTATCCTGGTGTGGAATATTCCCGCCAGGTCCCTGACCAGTTCGCGGAAATCCACCCTGCCGTCCGCGGTGAAGTAGAACATCAGTTTTGACCTGTCAAAGGTGTACTCCACGTCCACAAGCTTCATCCGAAGGCCGTGTTCCGCTATTTTCTGCACCCCTGTCCTGAAGGCGTCCTTTTCGTCCTCCCTGTTCTGCTGCATTACTTTTATGTCCCGGGGGGTGGCCATCCTGGTGACCTGCCTCAAAGGCTTCACTATCTTTTCCTCCGGTTCCTCGTGGGGGCCGGAGGCCACTTTCCCGCACTCCGTGCCGCGGGATGTCTCAACGATGACATACCGGTTTCTCTCTATCTCAAATTCGCCGGGGTCGAAAAAGTAAATTTTTCCGCTCTCCTTGAATTTTACTCCTATTACATCAGGCATAAACGTTCCTCTAAATTCTGCCCGCCGCCACCGCGGCGAGATTTTCGAAAATAAGTCCCAGGTTTGTGTACCTGGATATGTATTCCTCGCACTTTTCGCACATGGAAATTATCTTTATGTTCCTGGGGTTTAAGTCCCGGCGGCATATGTCGGTTATGTCCCAGAGAAGGATTTTAGCCCTGTCCCTGGAGTCGAGGCAGGGGTAGCAGGCCTTCGAAAAGCCGTACCTGTCCCCCTTTGCCGCCGCCAGGCAGGCCCGCTGTGCCCGCCTTAAAGTCTGCAGCCTCTCCGGGTCGTCCAGGCACCGCTTTATTTTGCCTATGGAGGGCCCGTATACTTTAAACAGGGAATTTACCAGATCCATATCCCGGCCCTTGGAGGCAAAATACCCCAATGCCTCCTCCTTGTCCGGATTTTTCAGGGTGTAGACCCGGCAGCGGGACCTTATTGTGGGCAGTATCATCCGGGGCTTTTCCGAAGTCAGTATGTAGGTCACCCCCGGGGCGGGCTCCTCAAGGCTTTTAAGAAGGGCGTTGGCGGAGCTGGGGTTAAAGGCCTCGCACTTTTGGAATACGTACACCCTGTTCTCCCCAGTGAGGGATGAGTACCGGGCATCCCGGGTGACGCGCCTCACCGCGTCCACCTTTATGTTGCCTCCGGCGCCCTCACCTCTGATCACGGTGATGTTGGGGTCCAGCCCCTGCCTCCGGTTGTCCGGGTCCCCTCCGGTTATGTCCCGGGCCAGGAGAATGGCCAGCTCCCCGGAGCCCTCTCCCCTGTCCCGGGAGAGGAGTATTCCGTGGGAAAGCTTACCTGCCCTGAGCCGGGCTGAAAGGGAGGATTTCACCTGCCGGTTCCCGACAAAAACGTCTATGTTCATAATTTTTTGGCGGGACTATACCTTGTAGTATTTTTCCACGTCCAGGACGAATATGGTGGCGCCTCCCACCGGAATTTCCAGCGGGTAGGTGTGAACCACTCCCACACCGTAGGTGGCGGTGGAGGGGACTATTTCGGTCCTCCGCTTTGAGTTCCGCTTTATTATCTCCAGCACTGCGTCCACATTTTCATCCTCCGTGCCTATCAGGAGGGTGGTGTTGCCTGACAGCAGGAATCCCCCGGTGCTGGACAGCTTTGTGACCAGGAAATTTTCGGCGGTGAGGGCGCCGGAGACCTCCCCCGCGTCGTCCTTGCTGACTATTGCTATTATGAGTTTCATAAATACCTCCGCCGGTGAGCCGGCAAAAAGTTTTTGTTTCCGATTTGATTTGCCAGGATAATGTTTTTCCGCACTGGCGTGTAAATTCCCGCAGCGGGG
>CAZYZR010000061.1:2251-6929 GCA_964651945.1 uncultured Oscillospiraceae bacterium
GGGCTCTTTGCCGGGGTCCCTCTCCCCGTTTTCCTTGCCGACGGCCCCTTTCGGTTGTAAAATTTATCGGTCCGGTGCAAAACAGTTTCAGCGGCAGGGTTAAATTCGGTATCTATTCCTCTTTTGCCGCGGAGGACAGCCGTTCTTTCACCGGGATAAGGGCTCCGTGGGCCATGGAAAGGCAGCGGATTCCCATTTTTATGTACTCCCTCCGGCACGCGGGGTCCGCGGCGCTCTCCCCGCACACCGAGACTTTTATCCCGGCTTTCCCCGCATTTTCCGCGGTGATCCTTATCAGCTCCAGCACTGCGGGGTGCATCCGGTCGTACCAGGGGGCCACGTCCTCGTTGACCCTGTCTGCGGCGCAGGTGTACTGTATCAGGTCGTTGGTGCCTATGCTGAAAAACCGGCATTTTTCCGCCAGCTCCCGGCTTATCAGTGCGGCGGCGGGGGTCTCTATCATTATTCCCCAGGTCACCCTGTCCTTGTTTATCTCCCCGTTTTCCAACATTTCGTCCCTTATTTTCAGCGCGGTGGCGAAAAAGGCGTCCACGTCGGACACCGTCCGCACCATCGGGATCATGGCGTTTAAGTCCCCGCACATATCCCGGGCTTTGTACATGGCCCTTATCTGCCGCCGGAAGAGGCGGGGCAGGCGGGAGGCCATTCTGACCCCTCGCACCCCCAGGGCCGGGTCCGGCTCGGTGAAATCGGAGAGCCAGGGCACCTGCTTGTCCGCGCCTATGTCGAATGTCCTTATCGTGACGGGCTTCCCCCCCGCTGCGGTGATGCAGCCGGAGTAGAAGTGGAACTGCTCCTCCTCGTCCGGGGGCTGCCGCTTCATGAGCAGGACTTCGCTCCTCACAAGGCCCACCCCGTCGGCCCCGTTTTCCACGGCGGCCCTTATGTCCGCGGGGTCGTTGCAGTTGACCATTATGTCCACCTTTTGCCCGTCCGGGGCGAAGATCTCCCGCCTGCCCAGGGCGGCCAGAGACCGCCTGGTCCGTTTTTCCCGCTCTATTCTCCGGGTGAAAAGGGCCACCGTGGAATCCTTGGGATTCAGTTGGGCCTCCCCGGCGTACCCGTCAAGGCACATGAGCTTCCCGTCGTTCAGGGGATTTAATATCTCCTCGTCCATTCCGCAGACTGAGGGTATTCCCATTGTCCTGGCCATTATGTTGGAGTGGCTGTTGTAGCTGCCCTCCACCGTCACAAAGCCCAGGGCGAAGCGGCGGTCTATCGAGGCTAAGTCGCTGGGGAGTATCTCGTCCGCCACCACTATGCAGGGCTCCGTCAGGTTGAACCTCTCCCTGTTTTTCCCGTCCAGGATGTCCACTACCCTGGAGAGGGCGTCCCTTATGTCCCCGGTCCTGCCCATCAGGTACCGGTCTCCGGTGTCCCTCAGCCTCTGGCAGTACTCCTCCATTGCGGCCTCGGCGGAGGCGGCGGCTCCCAGGCCTTTTTCTATTCCCCGGGTTATCAGCTCGTTCATACCCCTGTCGTCCAGCATCATGAGCTGGAAATTCAGTATGTCCTTTTTCTGTTCGTCCTCGGACAGGTCACAGAGTTTTCTTATCTCGGATTTTGCCAGCACCAGGGCGGCGTCGTACAGCGCTTGCTCCCTGTGGGCGGCAAGAACCACCCTCCTGAAGCCCGGCATCCTCCTGTTTATTATCTTTACTTTTCCCACTGCCAGCCCGCCGCTGGCGCCGTTTCCGGTGTATTTTATCATCTCTGTCACCTGCTCCTCCCCGGGGAGGTGTTTTATTTAAATCGGAGATACTCCGAGGACGTATCCGCTTTGAATCCGTAAATTTCATAAGTCCCGCCGCCTTTGCTTATCCCCGGAATGCACAGCGGGATTTAACTGTATGAGGGCACTTTTCCGCCCTTGCTTTGCCTTTTGTCCCCGGGCCAAACCGGCACCTTTTCCCGCCGGAGGGAGCTTTTCAGTATTCGAAAGTCTTCAGACCACCGGCTGCCCGGTAGATTATCAGCAGCGGGTGCACCGTGGACAGGTACATGACGTATGTGCCTATTCCGAAGGAGGAGACCTCCACGAAAGCTATCATGGCGCACCTCAATACCGCCATTCCCAGCACCCCCAGCAGGATTATGTCGAGAAATCCCTCCCTCGTCATCCTCCTGTGCCGCAAGTCGGATATCAGGGCCTTTATCTGCCACAATACCGAGATCGCCAGGAAGACGGGGGTGATTACCCGGTATACCGCCCTTATGGCCCTGAGAAGTCCGTGGCTTACAGCCCTCCCCGGGGAAAGATAGGGTGTCTCGGTGTTTTCCACCAGAACCGTGGCGCCTTTTTGGCGGATAAACTCCTCCACCGGCTCTATTTCGTCGGGCCTGCCCACTGCCCTGCCCGCCAACGGGTCGCACTGGCCGAAGGTGGCAGTGAGCCACAGCCCCCTGCCGGTCTCCTCTATCACCGGGAGTACATACCGGCTTTTTAAGGGCGGGGTTATTGAGTTCCTCAGCTTCCCGCTGCCGTCCCGGGTTTCGAGTTTTCCCTCCGCAACGGCCTTTTCTATCCGGGAATAGAGGTTTTGGAAATACTCCTTTGATTTTTGGGGCGTGTCATACACCCCGAGGTTTGCCAGGGCCTGCCTCAGGGCCCAGTAGAAGGAGCCCGAGGTGTAGTCCCCCACCCTCCGGTTTTTGTACCCGTTTTCTATAAGCGGGTCCCGCAGGGCATCTTTTACCGGGGCAAAGGAGGGGATTTGCCGATAAAGCCTTTCCCTCACGTCCCGGGGCACTGCCACCAGAGAGTCCCAGCTGTCCTGTCTGAGGCTGGTCATAGCGCCGTAGGCCCTCTTGAACTCCCCCCGGTCAAAATCGCTTATTATAAATCTGCCGTAGTACCTGTAGTTCTGATACCGCCAGGCCCCTATGACGAGGAGGGCGGACAGGGCAAACCCCATAAGGGAGGTGAAAAATTTTGAAATTTTTGCCCCGCACCGCCCTTTTTTACCGAAATAGATCCCCAGCCCCAGGGATATCCCCGTTGCCCGGATGAAAAAAGGGAGCACCCAGACCCCGTCCTCGCGGCACAGGTATATGCAGCCGAAAGCCGCCCCGCACAGCGCTGCCCGCAGAAGGACCCTTTTCCCCCGCAGCAGCCTCTCCGCCAGGAGTATGCAGAGGGAAAAGAACACGAGGCACAGGGCGGGGAAAATCGAGTCGCGGTAGATTCTGGTGGCGTAAGTGGCGGAGGCCGCGGGGTTAAAGAGGAGAAGGAGGAAAAATATCAGTCTGTGGATGTTCTTTCTGAAAAAAGGGGAGAAGGCCAGGGTCCGCACCCGCCGGGCAAGGGCCCACAGGGCCATATTTCCCGCAAGATACGGAATGTGCAGAGTGTGGAGCAGCGCCAGCCACAGGGCGAAAAAGGAGTGCTTTCCCAAAGTCAGATGCCCGTAGGGGCCCAGCCACTCCCCCTTTGTTATGCTCACCGCCCGGCGGTACATAAGGTCGTCGTCCAGCGGGGCCAGGGGAGGGTATATCGTGGCAAACTGGGACAGGCTGAGAAGCACTTTGAAAATCACTGCCCCAAGGCCCAGGCAGAAAAGCCCGGCCCTTGTCAGATCCCCGTCTTTGTAAAATCTCCCCGCCATATGGCCCTTTCCCAGGGCGACAGCCCTGTTTTAACCTGAATATATAGGTTTTATTTGCAAAGGCAAAGCCCCCAGAGAAAATCCCGGATTTTCCCGGCTTCGGTTGCGGTATCCTACATTTTTCCCACCCCGCAGTGCCATCTCGGGTTTTAACCCGTCAGAAACAGCGATTCGGTGCGGGGTATAACAGTCGTGCCGGGGTTGTGCCAAGACTCACCCCCGTGGGAGTCCGCAATGCGGTTCTCAATGTCTTCCGCACAGTTTTGCCCGTCAGAGTCCGCAACTTGGCGTGGGGAAAAACTTCCCGGGGCTGCGGTGTCTGTCCCTTCCCGCAAAGAAGGCTTTGCATTGTATCTATACACAATAATGATAACACAAAAAAAGGAGGTTATAAAGAAAAAATGACAAATAAAAAGGGCACCCCCACAGGTGCCCTGGTGGGAGAGGATGGATTCGAACCATCGAAGTCACCGACAACAGATTTACAGTCTGCCCCCTTTGGCCGCTCGGGAACTCTCCCATATATTCAATTTGGAGCTGGTGGACGGATTCGAACCCCCGACCTGCTGATTACAAATCAGCTGCTCTACCTGCTGAGCTACACCAGCTTACTGAACTTAGCTTATTAAATATATCACACGGGCGGGGATTTTGTCAACACATTTTTTGCCATTGGGGGAATTTTCGCAAAATGGTCTTTCGGCGGCAAAAGAGGAGATAAGCGGCGGAAGGGAATTTTAGTTTGCCCGGGGGGCAGGCCGGCCCGCGGGCATTCCGGCGAAGCCCGGCACTTTTCCCCTTTGCGGAAGGCAAAGGTAAAATATGGGTAAACGGCAAATATAAAGCCGTAAGCGGTAGGTTTCCCTTTGCGGAAAGCGGAGGTAAAATATGGGATTTTTGGGATATGGGCTTGTGAGCAGATCCCGGGCAGAAAGGGAGACTCCCAAAGCCCGGGGCAATTTCCGTATTTTTGTGGGCTGTGCTGCCCCGGTGCCTACGGCTGGGATGCCACGGGGCAATTTCCGCCCGGTTTTTAAGAGGCGGTGCGCCGT
>CAZYZR010000062.1:0-6633 GCA_964651945.1 uncultured Oscillospiraceae bacterium
ATATATTCATTTACATTAGCAATAAATTAAGTGCATCTATCACTAAAATTTCAAATGGTATTCACATTTTTACAGCAGTTTATATAAATTAACCTATGTAAATCAGATATTTCCTGTAAAAAATGACAAGTTTAAAGTCGTTTTATTTCTTTTAAGAATATAATTATATATTTTCAATTTGCACTTTAAATTTTAGAATTATGAATAGGGGAAATCATTTAAAAATCAGAAGAAAATTCCAAATTTATCTGTTTCTATCCCCCCATTCACACATACTGTCCAGAATAGGAATTAGAGATTTGCCTTTTTCTGTTAGGGAGTATTCTACTTTTGGAGGTACCTGTGGGTATTCTTTTCTGTTTACCAGTCCATCACTTTCCAGCCCTTTCAGTGTAGAACTCAAGGTTTTATATGTTATTCCGTCTATATACCTGTACATTTCGTTGAATCTCACAGTTCCGAATTCCATAAGGGCGTATAGAACATACATTTTGTATTTTCCCTGGATAAGCGACATTGTGTAATTAAACCCGGTGTCCTTAAGCTTGCAGTCTGATATACAACTTTGATTCATAGTGCCTCCTGCTATACTTTAAGATAGTATATATCTTAAATGTGCGTACTTGTTATAAAAATATTGTATGTTATAATTTTAGCAAAAGCCGGCAAAACAGTCAAATGCCGGAAGATAAGGAGAAGAAAGATGAAAAAAGATTTTGGAGTAAAACCCTACCTGTTTCCGATGCCTACATATATGATCGGAACTTACAATGATGACGATACCGTGGACGTAATGATGATGGCATGGGGAGGGATATGCGCCGGAGACATGGTTGCACTGAATCTTGAGGAAGATCATAAAACGGTTGCAAACCTCCGCCGGAGAAAAGCGTTTACTCTGGCTGTTCCGGGCTCGGACACTATGGCAGAATCAGATTATTTCGGGATTGTATCTTCTAACAAAGCTCCGGACAAGTTTCGGCGCTCAGGTCTTACTGCTGTTAAGAGCAGCAGGGTGGATGCACCTGTTATTGAAGAATATCCTCTTACCTTAGAGTGTGTGGTAGAAAAATTTGAGGATGAGCCATATGGTCTGAGGATTCTTGGCAAAATAGTAAATGTCATGGCGGACGAAAAAGTCCTGGATGAAAACGGGAAAATTGATACTGCAAAACTAAATGCCTTTATTTTTGATCAGATGTCAAACGGATATTATTCTGTGGGTGAAAAGATTGGGAAAGCCTGGAATGCAGGTGCGGATTTGGCAAAAAAAGGCTGGTAATATCAAAATTTTGAATATTGCGTTGTTTTTTCAGAAAAATATATTAACAATCGGATAAATTAACCTCACAGAATTATTATTATTTTTTGATATTTTTTACGATATAATTACAGGTATTCCATTATATTATAAAAGTATCTCTATATTGTTCTGTGAAGTGAATTATTTTTTTAAATCTGTTGAAAAACAAAAGCCCCCGTATATGGGGCTTTTGTTTTTTTTGAACTCAGAATGAGCTTTTAACGCCTAGGAAATTGTTAATTATTCTCCGTAGAGCTCCGAAATTTCATCCTCTCTTCCGGACCTTCTGAGGTATTCCTTAAAGCTTATCTTTTCATCATACTTTGAGCTCACAAGTCCGGGGTGTTTCAAAAATTCAATGGCATAGGTTGCAGATGCGGCAGCACCGGTGACAAGAACGCTCTCATCTATATCAAATGCCTGGTTATGATGTGCAGCTCCCACACCTTTCCGTTCATTTTTCATTCCCATAAAGGCGAAAACTCCGGGCCACTGCAGCAGATACTGGCTGTAGCTCTCAGATGCCATCCACGGCTCAGGCAATACCACATTTTCAGGGCCTATCTCTTCTCCGATGACCTTTCTTGCAAACTGTGCGCTCTCAGGGTCGTTCACAACAGCATATCCCGGGAGATTGTAAACCTCATAGGTAGGAGTGCAGTCATAAGCAGCGCAAATTCCGTCAACCGCTTTCTTGAATTCCTCGTAGAACTTCATACCTACTCCGTCTCGGTCAAATGTTCTCATTGTTCCGCCGAAAGTGAGGGTCTGAGGGATGACATTTCCCACATTTCCGGACTGAAGAACACCCACCGAGTATGTGCAGGTCTTGAAAGGATCTATTTTTGTCAGCCTCAGGGATTCAAGCCTCTGATAAATTGCCACAAAGCAATCAATAGGGCTGTTGGCCTGGTCTGGGCGGGATCCATGTCCTCCGTTTCCCTCTATAGTGATAGTAAATCCCATGGCACCTGCCATCATTCCCTCGTCGTTTATCCCCAGTTTTCCTGTTTCAAGAGTGGACAATAGATGGGTGCCGTACACGGAGTCAATGTGAATATTATTTTTCTCAATATAGGGGAAGATATATTTTACATTACCGGTACCTTCCTCACCTCTTTCAAAGCAGATATAGATAGTTCCCTCGATGTCATCCAGCCTTTCCATCAGGATTTTGCAGGTACCCAGCATCATTGCCATATGGCCATCGTGTCCACAGGCGTGCATGACTCCGTTATTCTGTGAGATGCATGTCCTCATTCCTTTTTTGAGGTTGTCAGGAGTCTCCTGTACAGGCAGTGCGTCAATGTCAGCCCTCAGCAGCACTGCCTTGTCACCCGGCTTTTTGCCCTTGATTGTTGCGAGAATTCCTCCGTTGGGAATTATTACATGTTCAATTCCCATGTCAGTGAGTTCTTTCGAAAGTCTTTCAACGGTTTTGTCCTCCATAGAGGAAAGCTCAGGGTGCTCATGAAAATATCTTCTCATAGAGATGATATAATCTTCATATTTTTTTGCTATTTCCAGATTTTTCATAAAAATACCTCTGATGCAAATTCTCCTGTATAAAAATACACTAAGGGGAGATGTGTATTTGAAATATCCGAAGAAATTTTGCAGGAAAAAATTTTTGAAGTCTGCAGGCGTACAGACTATTGCTTATAAACAATATAACATATATTCTGTAATAAATCAACAAAAACTTTTGTTGCGAGTTCGACATTATTTATCTATTGTGTTAAATAATCATAACCTTTTTTATTATTTTCAGAATGATTGACAAGGTTATGTAGGTTGCCAATTTCCTGAATTTAATAGTAAAGTGACACAAAATAAATTGAGTTTTTTTGTGAATATTTTTTAGTACCATTTATGGAAAAATGTTGAAAACTGTCTTTGAATGGGAGTATAATTATTTTAATATGGCGATATCGGTCTTAAATACCTGTATGCCGTGGGTTTCCACAAAGGCGGGCACACAGGCAGGGGAGAGGATCAAAGGTTCGCCGTAAAATCCATTAATATAAAAGGAGGAAATTTATGGCTAACGCTGAAAAGACAGAACAAAAAGAGAAAAAGACCTTTAAAATGCCTCATTTGTTCTGGATAATGTTTGGTTTGCTTCTGTTGTCAAGCCTGCTGACCTATATTATCCCGGCCGGTGCATTTGCCGTTGACCCTGAGACAGGGGCAATTCTGGGAGATCAGTTCAGCTATCTTGGTCATCAGACTCCGGTAAGCCCTCTAAAGATGATGATGTCAATTCTTGACGGTCTGACCGGATCATCCATGGTAGGATGGTCTGTTATGGTTTCAGGGGCTTCTGTCGCCATAGTAATGGGCACAGGTGCATTTGATGACTTCATGAACTGGGCTATTTACAAATTGAAGGATAAAGACGACACAATACTTATTGTTGTCATGTTTGTCCTTATGGTTTATTTAGGGGCTTTCGGGGGTTCCGATGCTCTTATTGCCATCGTTCCCGTAGGTGTCATGTTTGCAAAGAAACTTCGCCTGGACCCTGTGGTTGCTATGGGTGTTTCGACTTATGCGACTCTATTGGGCTTCGGCACGGGTCCCAATAAGCAGGCAACGACCCAGATGCTTATGGGAGCCAGGATTTATGGTACCTTTGGTACGATGTTCATTTCCATGAACGTATTTATGATTCTTGGCCTTGTGTTCCTGCTTTCTTATGTCAAGAAAATAAGGAAGGACCCCACCAAATCTCTGATGTGGGACGAAGGTTGGAGACCTGATGAGACTGTGGTTGACACTTCATCACTCAAAGAAGTGAAGCTGTCCTGGAGGACAGTGCGGGTGCTTATTATATATCTTGGCCAGTACGCAATACTGGTTGGATATCCTCTTATCACCGGTGACACCACTAAGACATTCCCGATGATGATAGCAGTCGGCATTACAGTGGCAATACTCTGCGGTTTCATAGGACAGTTCTCATTTGACAAAATAGGGAATGAATTCTCCAAAGGCCTTGCAGGAATGGCGTTTGTGGCTTTCGTCATAGGTCTTGCACGTGTAATGTCAGACGTAATGACAGCGGGCAACATACTGCACACAATAGTCCACTGGCTGACACTTCCCCTTATGAACCTGCCTCGTTCCGTGGCGTCTATTGGTATGACAGCTGTTATATCTGTAGTAAACCTTATAATCCCGTCTGCATCATCTAAAGCTGCAATACTTGTTCCTATACTCAAACCTATCAGTGAAGCTTTGGGTATGATCCCGGAGCTTGCGGTTCAGGCTTTCCAGTACGGTGACGGATTCTCCAACATGGTTTCTCCGTTCCTCGGCTGGACAGTAGGTTCATGCGTAACCGCCGGCATACCTTTTACAAAATGGGTAAAATGGGTATTTCCGAAGGTGATATGCTTCCTTCTTCTGTCATTTGTAATAATGTTCTGTTTGACAGAGTTCGGATGGAAACCGTTCTGATTGCTTAGGATATTCAGCAAATCTTTACAGGATCGTGTAAAAGTTTCCCCGGATAACCGGGGAAACTTTTTCTGCAATACTTTCAGTTTATATTTTATGTCCGCTTAAAAAGATTTTTATAACATACAATTAATTACATCATAAAATG
Organism: uncultured Oscillospiraceae bacterium; assembly: GCA_964651945.1. Taxonomy (GTDB): domain Bacteria; phylum Bacillota; class Clostridia; order Oscillospirales; family Ruminococcaceae; genus RGIG3102. The sequence continues at coordinate 4,914 of CAZYZR010000062.1, forward strand.
AAAGTTTAAAATTCCTGAATTTATAAGTTTCGCTTATAAGATATGTTTAAAAAAGGCTATTGTACACCTGTTATTTTGAATATATAATTTTAAACGGTAATTGAATACATTTGCCGGCATCTGCAAATTTTTCAAAATCGAAGGGTTATGCAAAGGGTTTAATGTATTTGATATACTTTTTTAAAAAAGAAAAATATAAATTAAAACGGAGTATTTACTTATGAAAAGATTTATTGCCTTTTTCCTGAGTGCCATTATGCTTTTGGGGCTGTCAGCTTGTGGTTCTGATTCTTCTGACAGCAAGGATTCAACAAATTCCGGGATACCGTCTGGCGAAAATACAAACAATATGTCAGAATCTGAAAGCCCAGGTGAAACCGGCAAAGTTCTCATAGTTTATTTTTCCGCCACCGAGAACACCGAGAGAGTTGCAGGATATATATCTGAGCTAGTCAGCGGGGATATTTTTGAACTGGTACCCGCGACGCCATATACCCGGGATGATCTGGATTATCAGGACAATGAGAGCAGGGTAAGCAGAGAACATAGCGATGAAAGCCTCAGAAATGTAGAGCTTGAAAATGCTGTTCCGGAGAATTGGGACAGCTATAGCACCGTTTTTGTTGGGTATCCCATATGGTGGGGAATAGCTGCCTGGCCGGTTAATACATTTATAGAGTCCAATGATTTTACCGGAAAAACAGTGATACCTTTCTGCACTTCAATGAGTTCGGGTATAGGTGAAAGTGCTGACCTCCTCCGGGAACTGGCAGGGGATGGAGAATGGCTTCCCGGAAAGAGATTTTCATCCGATGCACAGGAAGCCGATGTGAAAGACTGGCTTGATGGAGTGGAGTATTAAGTATTTCGCTAATATTTTTTGTAATATTTTCCTGCTACTGAACGCTTTTCCCTTGGCATGTAAAAAGCACAACCATTTTAGTAATTTCAGTAAATTGAAAATTATTTTGGGATTTAATAATATAAAATAGAATTATAACGGCAAGATTATCCTTCGATTTTAATTTTCTAGAGGTATAAAAATATCAATAAACTTAAAACCATATCAAGATGCCGCTAATAACATTGTTATATCCTGAAAAAGGAAAAGGACTCTTAAATTTAATTTGAAACAAATATTCCGTAAAGGTTCAGTGATTTAAAATTGATTACTGTAAAAAAATCAAGTGAATCAGATTATATAAAATTATATAAATTATTATCTTGATTCTTCAGGATTTTTCAAAGCAAGAAAATAATTTCCCGAAGGATATGTAAAGTAGTAATGCTTTATATGTTATAATTACAAAAGGATGATTATGTTGATGAAGAGAAAATTACCCTTTTTACTATCTGTGCTGTTAGGATTTGCAGTTTTTGTGGGATGTTCTGATTCCGGTTCCGGTTCGTCAAATTCCCGGACTTCCTCTTCCGATGGAGAAGAAGTAGCCGAAAATTCCACAGGAAGCGGAGAAAAGGCTGCAGTTTATTTTACAAAGGAAATTACGCCGGAAGGTATGAAACGTGTATATGAAGCTCTGGAATGGGAGCCAACCGGTGAAGTGGCAGTTAAACTTTCTACGGGGGAACCTCCTGCCAGTAACTATCTCCGCCCGGAACTGATAAAAGACCTGGTACAAAGTGTGGACGGAACTATCGTCGAGTGTAATACTGCCTATGGTGATTCAAGGTCCGAAACATCTATGCACATGCAGGTTGC
>CAZYZR010000063.1:0-1581 GCA_964651945.1 uncultured Oscillospiraceae bacterium
CTTCAAAGTTAATAAAAGCCGCCGTGCAGGCGGCTTTTTGATTTTAAAATCGGCTGTCTATTATATATTTATTGTTATTTTGCCTGTTGCTGTTAAATATAATACTTGGCAGAATCAGCTGTGGATTTTTGACAATTCTCAAAATATAACAGTTTTTATATCCTGCTTGAAAACTAAATAAAACTATAACATATCATTTAAAATTGTATCAGCTTTCTGAAAGACCAAAGAAGTAATTTTTATTAAACAGAGAATTTACAACTATAATATTTTTTATATTTTATATATCGGATTCAACTATTTTATCTTAAATATAACGGTATATCAGACAAACTTGCCGGCCTAAAAGTGAAACTGAGTTATATTCTTTTATTTTAAAAACAAAATTGAAAATAAAAAGGCGGCTTAAAAGCCGCCTGAAATGCAACATTAACTATTTTGTGCCGAATATCCTGTCGCCTGCATCCCCGAGTCCCGGAACAATGTAGCCGTGCTCGTTGAGCTTTTCGTCCAGAGCGGTGCAGTATACATCCACATCCGGATGATCCTCCCTCAGTTTCCTGACACCCTCTGGGGCTGCAATGAGGCAGAGAAATGTGATTTTTTTTGCACCTCTGGCCTTTATCTGGCTTATGGCATCTGAGGCCGACCCGCCGGTAGCCAGCATAGGATCTACCACAAAGACATCCCTTTCGTCTATATCAGCAGGCATCTTGCAGTAATACTCCACCGGTTTGAGGGTCTCCGGGTCGCGATACAGACCGATGTGCCCTATTTTGGCGGCCGGTATTATCATCTGCACCCCTTCTACCATTCCCAGTCCTGCACGCAGAATCGGTACCACAGCAAGTTTCCTGCCCCGAAGCATCTTGCAGTGGGCAGTAGCGACAGGGGTCTCAATGTCAACATCCCTTAAGCTCAAGTTCCTTGTGGATTCGTAAGTCAACAGAGCAGCCAGCTCTTTTACTACTTCCTTGAATTCTTTTGTTCCTGTCTTTTTGTTCCTGATAATTGCCACCTTGTGCTGTACCAGCGGGTGGTCAAGAACGGTAAATTTTCCCATAGTTTCAACTCCTTATATTTTAACAATACCGCACAATGAGCGTTCGCCATTATGCGGTATTTGTTTTCAATTTTCTTCTTCGAGAGCTGTTATCTTGTCAACTCTCCTCTGGTGCCTCCCACCCTCAAAAGGAGTGTCCAGAAATACATCCACCATTTCGCATGCAAGCCCCGGTCCTACGACCCTGCCTCCCATTGCGAGGACGTTTGCGTCATTGTGCATCCTCGTGTACTTTGCACTGAAAGTGTCAGAACAGCAGCAGGCTCTTATTCCCTTTATTTTATTGGCTGCGATGGAAATTCCAACTCCGGTTCCACAGAAAAGGAGTCCCTTTTCCCGCTCACCGCTCTTTATTTTTTCGCAGGCCGCCTTTGCCATATCCGGGTAATCCACACTCTCGGTGGAGAAAGTTCCACAGTCTATATATTCAATATTTTTCTCATCCAGGTGTTTTTTTACCTCTTCCTTGAGAAGATATCCGCCGTGATCCGCAGCAAGAACGATCATTTTTTATCCTC
>CAZYZR010000063.1:1681-6488 GCA_964651945.1 uncultured Oscillospiraceae bacterium
AATTTCCCCGTTTTCAATAGCGCAGGCGTATACTTGCCTGCGTCTGGCGTCAAGGGCGGGAATAATCACACCGGGACAAGTTTCAAGTGAAGCCAGGGCTTTGAGGGATGAAACTCCCACACAGGGTGTGTTTCTAACAGCTGCCATCCCTTTGACTGCCCCAAGGCCTATTCTTATTCCGGTAAAAGACCCGGGGCCAACTGTGACAGCATATAATTCAATGTCCCGGGGAGTTGCCCTGCAAATATTCAATGCGGAGTCCACCAGCGGCATAAGGTTTTGTGAATGGGCAGCCCCCGTGTTGTCAACCCGAGCAAAAATAGGAACATCATCCCTGAGGACCCGAACAGAACACTGTTTTACACTGCAGTCAATTCCCAGAACCAGCATATTCCGTCTCCTCTATTGTTATTTTTCTGGAATTTACCCCGGTTTTATCTATTCTGACAAGATAAGTGCAGTCATTGAAAAAATTCTCTATATTTTCGCTCCACTCCACTGCTATCACGCCGTCAAAACCGAGATAGTCGTAAAACCCGGTGTTGTACAGCTGATCCTCGTTTTCAATGCGGTACATATCAAAGTGATACAGTGTGGCTTTCACTCCAGTATAGACATTTGCTATTGCGAAAGTGGGGCTCTGCACCGGGGCATCTATCCCCATCCCCCGGCACATGCCGCGGATAAATTCGGTTTTCCCGGCACCCAGCTCACCTTTGAAAAATACAATGTCCCCGGATTTCAGCCCTGCTGCAAAGATGCGTCCTTCCTCTTCGGTGGCGGCAGGAGAATCGGTGAATACGGTTTTCAAATTCCTCTCCCTGAATTTCTTTCTACAATATAATATCACAAAAAATTCCTCATTCAAGAGGAAAAACTGTAATGCAAAATTAAGAATAAATGTGATATACTATTATGTAAGTATGAAACCTTATTATCTGCGGAGGATCTGATTGAATCGAATAAAACAGATATTTAAAGACACTGATGTGGTATTCCTGGTAATATGCGGAATTTTCAGTGCAGTGTCGGTATTTTCAATGTACTCAATATATACTCACATGTCAATTATGAAAGACCGGAGTGCAATAATAAAGCAGCGGGGAGCCAGCGTGATAGGCATCCTTCTGGCATTTATCATATCATTTGTGGACTACAAGGAGCTGTGCGAATACTGGAAAGTCCACTCTTTTGTGGCGTATGCACTTATGGTACTGTGCATGTTTATAGGATTTCGGCCCCGGGGCACTACAAACAAAGCCTGGATAAACCTCTTTTTCGGACTCTCAATTCAGCCCAGTGAAATTCTCAAAATCAGCACTATACTGACACTCGCATATTTTTTGGACAAATACAGAAACAACATAAACGAAATAAGAACCCTTGTAAAGCTAATAGGAATAGCCCTGATACCTCTTGCAGCCGTGGCAATACAAAAGGACGGGGGAACTCTTCTTGTGTACATAGGCATGATCGCCTGTATGTTCTTTGCGGCAGGTGTCAGCAAGAGATTTATAGCCATATGCCGGGGGGGAGTCCTGATGGCAAGCCCTCTTATATGGTTTGTAATCCTCAGTGACTACCAGAAAAATAGAATACTTGCGCTGTTCGACCCAGACAGCTACCCTCGGATAATGTGGCAACAGAATATGGGAAGGATAGCTATAGGGTCCGGGCAGATCTTCGGCAAAGGTTTCCTTGCCGATAATCACAACTCCACCCCCTTGGCCTACAATGATTTTATATTTTCATTTATTGCTGAAAGTGTGGGGTTTGTGGGTACAATACTGCTTCTTATACTTATTGTGGTGCTCTGGTACAAAATTCTTCGGGTTGCGAGAAGAAGCGCGGATTTTCAAGGTTCATTCATCTGCGTGGGAGTTTTCGGCATGCTTATGACACAGACACTCATCAATATAGGGGTGAACCTTTCCGTTCTCCCGTCCATAGGAGTGACATTGCCGTTCTTTTCCGCCGGAGGGACCAGCGTCGTAGTGCTTTACTGTGCCATTGGTCTGGTTATGAGCGTAGCAAGGCACAATCCGAAGGCACTTTTTGACCGGGGACTTGAGTAAACAGGAGGGATTTTTTGAACGACTTATACAACAGCCTCTATGATTTCGACAGTGAGAGAAGAAATGGCGAGGTCAATATAACCGGCTATGTCCGGACTGCCCTTGACACTTTCCGGGAAAGGCCTTTCGGAGAGGTGGATTCTCTTGTCCTGTCCCAGCTTTGCTATATCAATTTTGAGGATGTGCTCCCAAAGTGTCCTGACAGATTTCTGTGTCCTATTCAAAGCCTTTACAGGACAGAGGATTTTAACGCACTCTTGTCCAGGACCAGAACCCCTGATCTAAATCTTCAGCTGCTGAAGGCGGTTTGCGCTTCTCCAAGGTTCAGAGACGTGAAAATAGGCTTTATTGAGGAACACATTGACCTCGCAGGGGATAAGCGGGAGCAGTTCTTTGCAGCAAGTTTTCTTTTGCCCAGCGGCGAAGTGTTCGTGGGATTTCGAGGCACAGATGCCTCTCTTGCCGGCTGGAAAGAGGATCTGGATATGATTTTTACGGAGGTGACTCCCGGACAGAAGAGGGCCAAGGAATATATCGAGAGAAATTCCCACTTTTTTGACGGCGATATTTTTCTCGGAGGCCATTCCAAGGGAGGGAGTCTTGGAATGTTCCGGTATGCTTTCTGCAAAGATTCCGTGGCCCGGCGAATCAAGGGCGTCTACAATCTGGACGGTCCCGGTCTGTCAAAAAACATAAAGGAACTTCCCTGGTACAGGGATACCTCGGCGGTCACCCACACTACACTGCCGTCCGCTTCAGTAATAGGAGTAATATTCATTGAGAGCAATTACACGGCAGTAAAAAGCGAGGCCATTGGTCCTCTGACCCATGACCCCTTTTCCTGGATGATATCCGGGAAGAATTTTGTCACCTACCGGGAACTGACCAAAGGGTCGGAAAGACTGAGCAAAGCCACTGAGGAGATGATGGCGCAGCTGACAAGAGAGGAAAGGGCCCTTGTGATAGACTCTGTTTTTGAGGTGATTGAGGCTACGGGAGAGGAAGATGTTACGAATCTTGCCATGGCGGTCTTAAAGAACCCAAGAAAAATATATGAAGCAACCAGGGGCTTGCCCCAGGGGACCGCAGTTAAAGTGGCAAAACTCTCCCTTCAAATATTGAAAATAATAGCCGGGGCTGTGCTGCCAAGTCCGGCCGCCGCTCTGGAAGCCCGCAAATCCAAGGAAGAGGCTTCTGCCGGTTAGTACTGAATGGCAAAAATGTAATTCTTAAAATATCTATTTTTTTGCTTAGTTCCTAAAAATTTAATTTGTAAACATAACGCAGGTGCGGGTATTTTCCGCGCCTGCGTTATTATTTGTCTTGTAAGCCAAAATTAAGTAGTCACCTAGTCTGTCGGAACTTCTGCAAGCTTTTGCATAATCCTTGAATAAACCTCTAGGAAATAGGCGTCTTCTTCCGCAGTAAGAGGGGTACCATCATATTCCCCGGATTCAATTTTTTCCAGGTCTTCCATAGTCTGCGCATAATTGGTCATAAATTCAGCGTACTGGCCGAGCATCTCAGTTGTATCCTCAGCTTGAGCAAAAGTGGTGAGAAAATTGACATAGTCGTCGAAAAACTTCTCGTAGGCATCCATTGAAGCCTTGAATTCAGGGCGGATTCCGTCAACAGCGTCGGGATATTCAATTGGTGTGTCATCGGGAATCTCCGATTCCTCCTCCGGTTCCGGAGTAGTCTCGGGTATATCCTCCGCAATGCCGGCTATTTTCTCATTGATTCTGTCGGAGACCTCTTTCACATAATCTTTCTCTTCATCCGTCAAGGGCTCATCCTGAAATTCACCTTTTGTGAGTTCTGCGATCCCGGCCATGGCATCTGTATACCTTCCGAGAATATCAAAGTAGTCGCTGAGCATCGACACGGGATCATCGGATTCTGAATACTCCTTTACAAATTCGCAGTATTCGTCTATTACACCTTCATAGCCCTCCATGGCCTCTTTCAGCTCGGGACGGATTTTGTCCCCGCAGGATACAAATGTAAAGAGAAGCGACATTGAGAGCAAAAGCGCAACAATTTTTTTCATAGTGTTTCTCCTTTCCTTCCAAATAAAAAAGTGCGCCCAACGAGGGACGCACCGAAAAAGTGCAGATCCCCCATTGCTGCCACACAATCCCGACCCTGTCACGGATACGGGTAAAGGGAGAAAAGCACCTTTTACCTAAGGGCTGTTCCGTGACAGAATATATATGAGATTGTGTGGCATTTCTTAGTATAGCACACCTGTGGCAAATTTCAATAAAAATATTTAATTTGTAATATTTCAAAAGCCAGGCAATAAAGACGGAGATTGGAAAAATGTTATTTTTCGGTTTTAAAGATAAAAAATCTATTTTTCTTTAAATAGGTCGGCTTAATGCTATAAACAGGGCATGAATAAGAAAAGGCCCGGAAGTTTACACTTCCGGGCATAACCGTAATATTTGCCTTTATTTGAGAAGATTTCCCAGTATACCCCTTACAAGTCCGTTGGTGGCCTGTCTTCCCACTGATGAGACAGTGGAATTAAAAGCGGAATTGAAGGTTTTCTCAAGAAGTGACCGGTCTTTGGAATTTTTCCTCTTTACCGTGCTGTTGAGTACAGTTCTGGTGACACTGTTGGCAGCGTTGGTTGCAAATCTCTCTACCTGCTTCTTTTTCTCCTTTTCCATCTTTTCGATTTCTTTTTGCCTGGCTGCTTCCTCTTTCCGCACAGCTTTCTGTCTTGC
>CAZYZR010000064.1:0-6465 GCA_964651945.1 uncultured Oscillospiraceae bacterium
CTACCTACCTACTTTAATTGCTCCTTATTAATATAATATAGCTCAAATTGACTCAACCCAATTTATTTTGTCTTATTTTGTTTTATTCTGTTCTGCTCCCATTTTACTTTACTTTGCATTACTCAGTTTTATAGTTCGCCTTTAAACCGAATCATTGCAGTTTTATTTTAAGCCCCTCACTTATGCTCCCTTACCTCCAGTAAAAATATGCAGCTCAGCATTAATTAAATGAAATGAATGGAGCACAAAACTAAATTCGAAAAAGAAAAAGAGCTGTTTTCAAATTAAATCAGTTGTGATTTATTGAGCTATCCGACACTGTTGCAATGTTTTTTAATTTCATAACATAAATATCACTGTCGATAATATCACTTTGCTATAGGCTGAACTTTAATCTTGGCGCTGTCATAAACTATTTTTCAGGCAAATCTCGACTATTGAATAAGAGTGTCCAAAATAACGTCAAGCATATAATAAGAGGAGTGGGTGATTGTTAATAAAATAACAATCACTCATTAATTACTTTCAAACTATAAAATAAAATATTGATTGAAGAAAAAGCAGAAGAAGAAAATTTATTAGAAAATCGAAGCCCTTAAAATCATCAGTTGCGGATAATTATTTTTTGTATTTCAGTATATGCACAAATGTATCCCGCCTGTACCCGCGGTTCCGGGAGGAAAGCAGGAATCTGCGCCTGTGCTTTTTATTTATCAGCAAGCGGGATTTTCTTTTGGTTTTTTTAGAGGAATACCCCAGGAAAATCCTTTTTGTGGCAAAGAGGAAGAGACTTTCCTTGTGTTTAGGAGAAAATCCGCCTGGAAGAAAAATTATCATTGCGAGATATATTCCAGCACTCTGTCGTAATTTGATTTTCCGTCCTCAAATCCCTTTTCATACAGATCCCAAAGCTTTTTTGGGTCCTTTTCAAGCCTCCGGATTTCCACGGGTTCCCTGGGCCGTATTACAAACGCCTTTCTCTCTTCTTCCATCCGGGAGGCATATTTTGTCTGATAGTTGTACACAATGTGCCTTGTGGTCAGGGCGTTGGCAAAATTTGGATATTTTCCGTACAGGAGTTTTGCCATAACCCCGTTGCTGCCCTGGCTTTTTACATATCCCCTGTGTCTTGTTAGTATCACCACATTTTTTTCATTTCCGCTGTTTATGCTCCTGCGCAGGGGAATACTGTCGCAGATACCTCCGTCCAGGTACAATTGGCCGTCTATTTCCACCGGATCTGACAGGCCGGGAAGGCTGGCGGAGGCTCTGAGCACATCCATCTGCTCCTTTACATCTGTTACAGGCATGTATTCGGCTCTTCCTGTGTCTATGTTTGACACTACGGCATAGAGAGTTGCGGGATTGTTTTTAAATGTCTCGTAATCCGCTTTTACCAGCAGGTCCGGGATTGTACCGTAGGCAAAGTCGTTGTTGAACCAGCTTCCTTCCGTGAGCAGATATTTCGGCCCGCTGTACATATTGTCAGGAGTATACCTTGTAAAGATAGTCACACTGCGCCCTATCTGCCTTGATTTATAGTTTGCCCCATTCAAAGCTCCAGCGGAAACCCCGTAAATTATTTTGAAATCGAGTTTTTTCTCCATAAAGTAGTCCAGCACACCGGCGGTGTATACTCCACGCATACCCCCACCCTCCAGTATCAAAGCAACACCCATATATACCTCCTGGGCAAAAAATGCCCTGCAAAACCTAAACTAAAAATTCTTAAAATTATTAAAACACCCTGCCATTATAACACGCAACATTATAAACTCCGGAATTGCTCGATCCCAAGTTGTTATGATTAAATTATTCAGAACAGCTAAATTGGTTAATGAATTTCAAAGAGCATTTTGCTGCATTAATCTTGTTTTCCAAGGTAATATCCAAAGGAAAATGGTAAAATGGCGGGGTACATTTCAAAAAAGCCCCCCTTCCGGGGGCATTAAACGAGCAAACCGTAAGCCGTGTTCTGTATTAAACGATGATCTATCTGGTCTGTGAGTCGCCTCACAGCTCTAGCCTCCTCCTGAGAGCTGAAGGACACATTGCTCTTCTGTCGGGAGTTGCTGCGGATAAGGTTTACATGTCCACACCGTCTCCGGTGTGCCGGTGAGCTCTTGCCTCGCCTTTCCATCCTTACCTGCCTAGGCAGGCGGTATCTTTCTGTTGCACTTTCTCTGAGGTCGCCCTCGGCTGACGTTATCAGCTATCCTGTCCTTTGCAGCACGGACTTTCCTCACGCATAATGCGCGCCATCGTATGTTTTGCTCGTTTCGTCTATTTCAGCGGGATGCCGGATCCATCCAGATATATTTTCCCCGTAAGAAGCATAATCAGGTCAACCAATGCCCATATGCCACTTATCAGGCCTCCGGAAAGAATCCCCAGAACCAATTGCCAAATGGCTTTCCCCGTGTAACCCAGGTAAAAGTTGTGGCCTCCGATTCCTCCTAAAAACAGGGCAAGGACCATCGCCACGTTGCGGCTCTTCTGTCGCACACCCGGATACGGATTCGTCCCGTAGGAGTTGCTTGTGTAAGAGTTTGTCGCATAGGGATCGGTGCGTCTCACATCCTGTATTATGTTTTGACCGTATCCGGTTTTTTCTCCGGTCTTTTCACCGCAGAAAGGGCAGAAAACAGCGTCGTCGCTGATCTGTGCCCCGCAATTTGTGCAGAACATTTTTCTACCCCCTTTCATAAGACTAAGTTTACCACAACTTATGAGGTTTTTCAACCCCCGCCGCCGTTAACAGTTTGTCGTTTCTGTGATAAAATACCTTTGACGGGGGAAATTATGGAGATAAAAATTCAATACAAAGAGGAAAAAAGCGAAAAGCTTGGAAAATTCCTAAGGAGCCGGGGGATAAGTGCCTCCCTTATAAACTCACTTAAATATCTTCCCGGGGGCATCTGCGTAAACGGGGAAAGGGCTTATACGGGGCGTGTATTAGCAAAAGGCGACCGCGTGACTCTGGACACCCGGTTAGTACAGCAGAAGGGAAAAGTCAGCCCCGAGAGAGGAAATCTCGAAATACTCTATGAAGACGAGAATTATATGGTTGTCAACAAACCGCGGGGGATGGCCTGCCACCCGTCCTTTACCCGGCCCTGCGGAACCTTGGCAAATTTTTTTGTGGGTCTTTGGCAGGACAGGGGTCAGGACAAAATATGCAGAATTCTCACCCGACTTGACAGGCCGACCTCAGGGGCTGTTCTGATAGCTCTTGACAAATATGCCGCAGCCGGGACTGTGGTGAGTAAAGAATATACGGCAGTTGTCACAGGGCAGTTCCCCTTTCCCCGGGGAGCCATATACCGGCCTATAAGTCTCAAGGAGGGTTCCGTAATAGAGAGAGAAATATCACCTTGGGGGAAACCCTCTGCCACTTTTTACAGACGGATCAAATCGGGGAAAAATTACACCCTGCTCAGTGTCTTTCCAAAAACAGGCCGCACGCATCAGATAAGGGTTCACTTTTCTTACATAGGCCACCCGCTGGCGGGGGATGACCTTTACGGCGGCAAAATGGCTGATATTGGCAGAGTGGCTCTACACTGCAGGAGAGTCACATTTCTGTCCGGAGGTAAGGAAGTCAGGGTAGAAGCCCCTATACCTGCGGATATTGAGAATCTGGCAGAAAAAATCCTTTAAAAAGCGCAAAAAAATATACAGCCTTTTTTTAAAATTGTGTCACATATAATACAATTTGGTAAAAAAGCAAGCCCTTACCTTGAAAAGCCCCTTTTTTAAGGTTATAATAATCAACAATAATATGTAAAGGAGTGGTTCAGTGTCCGCTGTTTTCAAAAAAAATCAGAGCATTGACAGTGAAAACAAGAAGAACAAAAGAGCAAGAAAATCCAGCAATAAATCTTCACATACTTCATATATAGGGATGGTGTTCAGGAGGTACAATCCTGACAAGGTCACATGGGACGGAGTAAAAAACTTCTTCCTGTTCATTTTCTATAAACTGGGATACGAGGCTGAAAACCTCGCCGCAGCCGCCGCAGAGACGGTGAAATTTGCATTTTCCAAAATTTTGGCTGTATTTAAGTCTGCATTTGACAGGATATGGGGATTCTTTGACAGCCTCACCGATGTTATCATGGACGACTTGGGCGAACCTATTGAGAAAATCGGAAGCGCCTTTTCCGGTCTTGCATCCATTTTCAAAAAGACAAAAAGTGACAAAGAACACAGCACTGTAAAAGAGATGACCCGGTATGTAAAAGAGGGCTTTTCAAACAACAGGGCAAATGTCAGTCGGCTTATAAGTTATGTTGGCCCGGTATTAGCCGCGGCGGTTTTCCGGTTTGTGGTCTACAGGGGCCTTAACAGAAATTATGGCATTGAGGTGGATTACAACGGAGAGGATCTGGGCACTGTAAGCAATTACAATGTCCTTGAAAACGCCGATAAAATAATAGAAAACAAGCTGGTAAGCACCGACAATCAGGTCTGGAATTTCGATCCTGACATTAAGATCGTAGGTGTAAAGGAAGAAAGTACTGTGGACGAGAGGCGGCTCGCCAACAATATTCTGGGCGCCTCTAACCGGGATATAGTTTCCGCCACCGGTTTGTATGTAAACGGAGAGTTTGCAGGAGCAGTGGAGGATGACACCCTCCTGAGATCCGCACTTGATTCAATGACGGGGCGGTATGAAAACGGAGATGACAACAGGAGCATATCCTTTGTCCAGGACGTGAGTCTCACAGACGGTATATTCTTTCAGGACACCATAGTTTCGGATGAATCACTGGCTGAGAAAGTCACAGGGGAGGTCAGCGGCGAAAAGCGCTACACCGTAGTGGACGGGGACTCCCCCTGGGGGATAGCTCAGAAAAACGGGATTACTTACAACACTCTCATGTCCCTGAACCCAGGACTCGGGGAGGACGGACTTTTCCCCGGAGAAAGTGTGCTGGTGGGTGCCTCGGTGCCGTTTTTGCAGGTCAAAGTTGTGGACCGCACTACCAGACAAGTGGAGATTCCCTTCCAGACAAAACAGGAAAAAAACAACTCCATGGACCTTGGCACTACCAGGGTAAGCCAGGAAGGGGAAGTGGGAATCAACGAGGAGACTATAGATACAACTTATATAGACGGAGTTCTGCAGAGCGAGGATATAGTGCGGACCACAGTGCTTAAAGAGCCTGTTGACAAAGTAATACAGTCAGGTACCCTTTATCACGGACAGATTATAGAAGAGGGCACAGGTGTGTTCATCAGGCCTCTCAGTGCCTATCACTGGTCCAGGGGATTCGCAGGGCAGTATCCTGCCCACAACGGCGTTGACTTAGCATACACTTACGGAACTCCGATTATGGCGGCAGACGGCGGAGTGGTCACCAAAGCGGTATATGGGAGCACAGGTTACGGGATATACTGTGTTATTGAACACGGAGGTCTTCAGACCCTTTACGGCCATTGCTCCGCGCTCTACGTATCTGTCGGCCAGCAGGTCAGCCGAGGGCAGGTCATAGCCCGGATAGGTTCCACCGGCAACTCCACAGGACCTCACCTACATTTTGAGATCAAAAGCGGTGAATACAGGTATAATCCCGAAAACTATATTAGGTTCCGCGGTTAAAAAATCCGGCCCATCCGGGCCGGAGTTTTTCTGAAAAAAGGTGATTTAAATAATTCGTCTCTTCCAGCTGAGGAATTCTTTTCTTAAAAAAGATATTGTAATATCGGGAATTTCAATGTATAATTTTATTACTGTAGATTCCGGTGGCGATTTATCATCTCTTAAAGACTTGCAGGAATTAAAATTAAATAAATCTGTTAACTCCGAAGGAGAAACAAATTGGAAAAGTATATAATCAGAGGAGGCAGACCCCTCAGGGGTGAAGTGACAATCAGCGGCGCAAAAAATGCCGCTGTTGCAATCCTGCCTGCTACCGTCTTGGCAAACGGAGTGTGTCACCTTGAAAATGTCCCGGACATAAGTGACATTCAAAAAGAGATAGATATACTGCGATGTCTTGGCGCCAGGGTCACCAGGAAGAGTCCGTCTGTTCTTGAAATAGACACATCAGGGATAAACACTACTGAAGTTCCATTGGAACTTGGAGTCAAAATGAGGGCTTCCTATTATTTTCTCGGCAGTCTTCTGTCCCGTTTCGGAAGAGCGGATGTGCCCATGCCGGGAGGCTGTGACCTGGGTGTCAGGCCCATTGACCAGCACCTCAAAGCCTTTGCGGCGCTTGGGGCGGACTACACCTTGGACTACTCGGTTATAAGTGTTTCCACTTCCGATCTCCAGGGAGCCCACATATTTTTCGATACGATATCCGTAGGCGCTACCATCAACGCCATGCTGGCGGCGGTTATGGCAAAAGGCACAACTGTGCTGGAAAATGTTGCCAAGGAACCTCATATAGTTGATGTGGCGAACTTTCTGAACACTATGGGAGCAGATGTGCGCGGAGCAGGCACCGACGTTAT
>CAZYZR010000065.1:0-1108 GCA_964651945.1 uncultured Oscillospiraceae bacterium
TACAGCCCCCGGAAGGATATTCCCCTCTGCCTCCGGTCCCCGGAGAGCCTCACTGTCACCTGCTCCAAGGGCATACTTTGCATAAGTGTCCTTATCTTGTCTATCCTGTCCAGCCGCTTTTTCCTCGGCAGCACAGTCTGCTGCCCTGTGGGGGCGCTTTTTTTGATAAACCACTCCCGGGGAATGAGACCCATCCTTTTCCAGCGGTATAGCCGCCCGTAGGATATGTCCGCAATGGCCAGCAGGTCCTGCTTTGTTATATATTCATCCTTGTTGGGGTTCTGATTTTCCTGCCCCGCAATATTCTCTTCCATTTTTCACCTGCCGGACTGCTCAGTCCGCCTTTCTGTGGGGTGTGACCCCGGTTTTCGCTGTTTTGTAAATTGTAGCACAACATTGTTTTATTCGCAACAGCGGGATTCCTCCAAGTTTGACATTTTTTGTGAAGGGGTATTAAATTTGTGTTTTATCCATTTGCTAAGGAGGTTAAAAAGATGGATAAAAAATACGCATATATCCGCGTGAGCACCAGGGAGCAGAAGGAAGACCGACAACTTTTGGCCCTGGAGGGGCTGGAAATCCCCCCGAGGAACATTTTCCAGGACAAGCAGTCGGGAAAGGATTTTGACAGGCCCCGGTACAAAAAACTTGTGAAAAAGTTGAGGAAAGGGGATGTGCTGTTCGTAAAGAGCATAGACAGACTGGGCAGGAACTACACGGAAATTCTGCAGCAGTGGGCCTGTATAACAAAAGAAATAGGAGCCGATATTGTGGTGCTGGATATGCCCCTGTTGGATACCAGGCAGAAAAGCCGGGATCTGACAGGGATTTTTATATCCGATTTGGTGCTTCAGATCCTGTCCTATGTGGCTCAGACCGAGAGGGATTTTATAAAGAGCAGGCAGCGAGAGGGAATAGCCGCCGCCAGGGCAAAGGGGGTGAAATTCGGCAGGGATAAAGTCCCGGTGCCTGACGAGTTTCATCTTCTGAAAAAGGCCTGGGAGAACGGGGAGATAACCCTGCGAGAGGCCGCAAAAATACTGAACATCTCCCACTCCACCTTCTACCGCAGATGCAAGGAGGCAGAGGAGGAGTAATTTTTTTGTCC
>CAZYZR010000065.1:1208-4713 GCA_964651945.1 uncultured Oscillospiraceae bacterium
AAGGGGGCGTAGCTCAGCTGGTCAGAGCGCACGGTTCACATCCGTGAGGTCGTGGGTTCGAGCCCCTCCGTCCCCACCAAAGCGGCTCCGCATATGCGGGGCTTTTTTATTGCTTTCGCTACTTTTGCAGTAAATCTGACGTTTTAATCTTCTTTGTAGTGATTTCGGCTTGACGGCTTTAAAAATTCGCGGGAGACTATTTATTTTTGCCCCTAAATTATTTATAAAAATCGCTGAAAAGGGTTCTGCATAAATTGTCGGGGCACATGTTTGCTTTTCTGCTGGGAAAAATTTTCGAACCACATTTTTACGGGGAAAAGAGCGGTTTTCGGCAGGCGGGTGAAAATTCGGGAAAGGAAGAGTTTTTGTACAAAAATTCATCAGTGTTTTCAGCGAAAAGATGCCGGTATTTTTCATATGTGCAATTTCCTCACAGGGCCGGACTTTTCGGGGAAAATATTACCATATTTTGCACGGATTTACAGGTGAAAAACCTTATTTTCCCGGTGAAGCAGCCGGGGCCGGATGTCCTCTTTGCGGCAGAAGACTGTTAATTTCGCATAGCTGAGGCAATTGTTGATTTTATGTGAAAATATGGTAAAATTAAATGGTATTGCCCCTTTGCAAGGGAGGTAATGTTTTGAGTTTTGTCTCGGTCAACTACATTGTTTTCCTGCCTGTTGTCGCGGCGGGGTACTTTGTGTGCCCGAAAAAATTCAAAAATATCTTTTTGCTGCTGGTCAGCTACTATTTTTATTTCTGCACTGAGGCCAGATTTTTTTTGGTGTTGCCCGCCCTCACTCTGGTGACCTATGCGGGAGGAAAGGCAATTTCCCGCCGGGAAAGGAAGGGCCCGGTCCTTGCCCTGACTGCTGGGGCAAACCTGGGGGTGCTCTGCTTTTTCAAGTACACGGGCTTTTTTATCCCCCTTCTCGAAAGGGTCCTGGGGATTGAGTTTTCCCTGTCCCGGTGGATACTGCCCCGGGGGCTGTCCTTTTACGTCTTTATGGCGATTAGTTATCTGGCGGATATAGCCCTGGGGAAGAGCCGGCCTCGGGACAGCTTTGTGGATTTTGCGGTGTATTTGTCCTTTTTCCCACACGTGCTTATGGGGCCGATAGACAAAGCTGACAAGTTCCTGCCGCAGCTTAAAAAGGAGCACAGGTTCGAGTACGGAAGGTGCAGGACGGCACTGCAGCTCATGGCGATAGGGTATTTTAAGAAAATAGCAGTGGCGGATGTGCTGGCTATGTTTGTGAACCGGGTCCACGGGGAGATATACTCATATTCCGGGTTTACACTGCTTTTTACTGCGGTGATTTACTCCTTCCAGCTGTACGCGGATTTTTCGGGCTACAGCGACATTGCCAGGGGAAGCCGGCTGTTTCTGGGCTTTGACCTGCGGGAAAATTTTGACACCCCCTATCTGTCCACCTCGTTTTCACAGTTCTGGAGCAGGTGGCATATAAGTCTGTCCGGCTGGTTTCAGGACTACATTTTCACTCCCCTTGTGTGGACCAATCCCCTGAGGAAACTGCCTTTGGTGGGCAGGTTTTTCCAAAGCCCTCCGGTTATCCCGGCAGTGGCGGCAGTGTTTATAGCCAGCGGCATATGGCACGGAAACACCTTGAACTTTCTGGTGTGGGGAATGTGCCACGGGATTTACAGGATTTGTGAGGAGCTCTTGAGAAAATACTGGAAAAAGCCGGACAGGCACCCGGGGAAACTAAAATTTCGGGCAAAGGTAGTCTGGGTATTTTCCCTGGTGACTTTCAGCCAGATATTTTTCCGCTGTGCGGATATGCCCTCCGCATTTTACTGCATAAGGCAGATTTTCGCAAACCCCGATATTCGGGCCTTTCCCTCCCAGTTTGTCATGGCAGTCGGAAAGGGTTTTGACTTTACCCCCTTGCTCATAGCCCGGTACACGGTTTTCTGTATGTTGGCCCTTGCCGTCCTGGTAATATCCGATTTTATCCGCAGGTTCCGCCTGGGGGGCAGATGCCTTACCGAGTGGCTTGACGGCCTTCACAAAATTCCCAGGTGGCTGTGCTATTATTTCCTTCTGGCCCTGATAATGGCGGGCTTTATAATGAACAACGGTGGCTTTGGAAGTGCGGTGAGCTTTATTTACAACGGTTTCTAAGCCGGTCTGTTGTTTTTTGCCCCTTTTTTGTGTATAATGGTTTACAAATAAACGGATTTGTTTGCATCCGGTTTTATATTCGGAGGGAAAATGCTAAAGTTTATAGCAGAACACGCCTATGTTTTCTGGGTGCTTGTTATATTATTCCTGTTTCTCTATCTCATGGGAGGGGACGACATAATTTTCTTCAGGAGGAAAAAATATCCCCAGGATCCTAAAGCCGGCGAAAAGCTGAAAAATGCGGTGGAGAGGTTTGCTGTCCGGAGGGATTACAAGGTCCTGGGTCCCATCACCCTTGAGAGGGAGGGGGAGAGATACTCCTTTGATGCGGTGATGCTGGGGCTTTGGGGGACAGTTGCCTTCAAGGCCGCCCCAAGAGCCGGGGAGATATACGCCGACACCGACTCCGACGGATGGCTGCAGGTATTCGAAGGAGAAAGGGAGTACTTCCCGGACCCGTTAAAGGAGCTGACCGGAGTGGGGAAATTCTTCAGGGAGCTGTACAGGGCGGAAGGTGTGAAGTACGGCAAAACCGACGCCCTGGTGGTGTTTACCCGGAACAATACCTCTGTGGCGGTCAGCAGGTTCAGCCCCGTGTGCCACATAAGCGATCTCAGCGCAAAGCTGGAAAAGAACTATCTCTCGGACAACGGGGCCCGGATCGACAGGATGCGGGAGGCCTTGGAAAAATACAGGGTTTCCGGATGAAAAGGATGAAAAGAATGAAAAGAATGAAAAGGATTCTTTCAGTTATATTGTGCCTCGCCCTGGTTTTATCCGTTGCGGGGTGTTCCGGCGGGGACGACTACACCCCGGAGTACGGGCAGCCCCTGACCCTTGCGGAAAATCTCTCCTGGAAAAAGGAGTACAAGGATGCGGTGTCCCCCGACACGAGGGACCTTATTTCCGATTACCTGGTCAAAATGGTGTCCGCGTACAACTCGGTGGACCCGCGGCGGGAGCAGGATCGGTATTTTGCCTACGGGGCATATTTTTACACCAACGACTTTATGGAAAAGGCGGAGCCCGCCATTTCCCCTGTGGCCTACAAGGCGGTGGCCGGGGAGGAGCTGAGCGAGAAGGAGCAGCTTTTCTGGGATATGATAAATATGCTTTATGAGATCCCGGTGAAGTACACCCGGATAGAGCGGGATGTCACCTCCGGCGGACAGGAGGAAAACTCCGGAAATGAACCGGATTCGGCCCGGTCCGAGGCGGAGAGCCGGCGGGAGGAAAATTCCGCTGACAGCGGAGAAAACTCCTCTGAAGACACAGGACGGTCCTCGGATGACGGGGATGCGGCAAAGCCCCGGGACAGCCGGAGTGAAAGCGAGGCCGACGGCGGCAATGTATCGGAGG
>CAZYZR010000065.1:4813-6390 GCA_964651945.1 uncultured Oscillospiraceae bacterium
CAGCCGGTCCTCCGGGTCCCGGGACGGCGAAACCTCCCAAACCCGGGAGACTGTGCAGATAGACCGGGATCTCTGGGAGGAGCTTTTCGACCTGTACGTGGAAATTTTTACCACTCTTTATGACAGGCCGTTTGTAAAGCCCTGATCCGGGTTTGCACTTTCTGCTTTTTGGATGAGAGGAGAAAATTATGGAGAAAACTGTGCCGGAGGGGACCTGCCGCTTTTCCCTATCGCCTATGAGCGACGATTATATAGATATAATCCTGGGGGCGGTGGGACGGACCGATACCGGCCTTGTAAAGCGGGAGACCGGGAAACTTTCCACAGTCTACCGGGGGAGTATGCCGCGGGTGGAGGACGCGGTGAGGGCCTGTTTCTGCTTTGCTTACAGAGACGGGGTGCATATGACAATGGAGGCCACATTCCGCATCACCGGCACCCGGGAGGAGCCGGATTCCCTCCCCAACTGCGGGAAAGTGGGGGATATTCATTTTCCGGTGGTGTCTAAGTACTCTTTTTACCCTCTGGGCAGCCCGGACCGGGAAAAACACATCCTGCGGGTGGCGAACATAGCCGGGGATATTGGGGTGTTTGAGGAGTCCCTCCCCGACTGCCGGGTCATCTCCGGGGATGTGGGGGATATTTTCGCCTTTATAGCACGGGCAGACAGGTACCGGGCGGAAAACTGCCCCGGACGGGTGCTGGAAGTAACTTTTTCGGTGAACAGCCCTACCCGGGACTAGGAGATTTTCCGTGCTTTTTAAATAAGGGGCACCTACGGGTGCCTTTTGTATTTCGGCTTTGGGAAAAACCGGGATTTTGCCAATGTACGTGGAAATTTAAAAAGGGCAATTGCGGAACTTCGCAGGCACAAAACAGGAAAGCGGCTATGACGGGAATTTATGAAAATCTCTGCGGCTTTTGGACTCGCACAGAGTTACTCAGGCGGGAAACCGGGCTGTGACAAGGAAAAAATTCTCCGGCTTTTGAGCCGGTCAAAGCGGAAAACCGCCAACAGGCCGGTTACTTTCTGATGAGGTTCGGGAGTTTTCCGCGGTGGCGGGATGGCTGTACAATCATCACAGAGGAAAGCCCTTTTATTGCAGTAAAAAATGACAGACCGGTTTTTTGCGGTGTGTAAATTTTTTCCGGCCAAATTGTGTGTGTACAAAGGGGGAATATTTAGTGTATAATAAATTGACAAATTCTTGCCGGAATAAAAAGGAGAGCCGGAGGCTCCCCCTGCCGGCGGCCACATAAAATTACAAGGAGACAATATGAGCAGGACGATACCTATTTCCGTGCCCTGTTTTCCGGGCAATGAGAGAAAATACGTGGATGAGGCCATAGCCTCCACCTGGGTTTCCACCGCGGGACCGCTTATCCCGGAATTTGAGAAGGCTATGGGCAAATACATAGGCTGCGAATACGTTTCCGCCACCAACAGCGGGACGTCGGCTCTGCACCTGGCCCTGGTGGACGCGGGTGTAGGCCCGGGGGATGAGGTAATCGCAGCGGCTTTGACCTTTATCGCCGCGGTAAACCCCATAAGGTTCGTGGGGGCGGAGCCGGTCTTC
>CAZYZR010000066.1:0-6341 GCA_964651945.1 uncultured Oscillospiraceae bacterium
ACAAATAAAAATTTATTAAATATTGTAACGCTAAGGGGGTGTTGCCGTCTTATTATCAGAAAGGAGAAAACACAAATGGACGAACGAAAAAATATTAATGAACAGACAGTCAATGAAACTGAAACAGAAAAGGAGGTAGGAAAAACGTCAAAAAAGAAAATAATCGGGATTCTGGTTTCGGTTGCCCTGATCCTGGCTGTATTCACGGGAGGGTACTACAACCTTGAGATTGCCGTAAGGAAAGCGGAAAACCCCGAAAATATCAGAGTCACTGCGGAAAACGGGGAGATAACCGGAAAACTCTATGGGAGCAGTGTGCAGAATCTGACAATCAAAAATGTGCCCGACAAAGACATAAACAGCGGGAAATAAACCATGTTCTTCTGCATTGAGGACACAAGGATGAATGATATTATGACGGGGAAGGATGAAGCCGGGTCATTCCTGCTGTGTCCCAAGGGCAGCGGGGCTGAAAAGATAAGCAGGATATACTACTACACAGGGGATTTCAGCGGGCTTGAGGAGATGTCCGCAGATGAACTGAAAGAGGTCACTGACAGCGCCCGGCTGATGTGGAGCCGGAGCGGAAACTGAAATCAAGGCAACCCTGATTAAAGCAAAAAAATTAATGACATCTGAAACGCACGAAACTCCCGGACAAATTCGGGGGTTTCAATATGCAAAACCCAAATTTAATCCTTATAAATCAACCAAGATATTGAAATTGTCTGACAAAATGGTTATTTATATATCAAAATCAGAAAATATGCCGGAGTTGTATTTTATTTGGGAAAGTGCATCACAAGAATTTCAAAGGAAAAGGCGGGATAAACCCGCCTTTTTGCATTTTTGAAAGAATGTAATGCTTCACAATCTAAAATTATCAGCCTTTTTCCTTTGTGAGTTCCCGGAGGAAATCACAGAGGTAATAGAAAGTATCCCTGAAGGAATCCAGGAGGACATATTCATCAGTGGTGTGAGCTCCTCCGCCCATAGGACCGAATGTGATTATATCCATCTGCGGGTCCTTGCCGTAGAACACACCGGTCTCAAGGCCGCCGTGGGTGGCCCGGATTTTCATATCAAGGCCGAATTTTTCCTTGAGAAGCCTCTTGTGAAGCTCTCTCAGCTTTGAATTCGGGTTGTACTTCCAGCCGGAGAAATTCGAACCGACTTTGACATCATAGCCGAAAGCGTCGGCCAAGGCCCTGACTTCCTCCCCCATTGCGTTCTGGCGGGAGTCGTCTCCGCTCCTGCCGAATGTGTGGAGCATTATCTCGTCGTCCGTCACCTTTACGGTGCCGAGGTTGTTGGAGTTCAGGACAAGACCGGGAATTTCAAAGCTCATATCCCTAACCGTGGAGGGGACGGTGAGCACAAACTGAATAAATTTTTTGCCCTGTTCATCGTCCAGCATTTTTTCGGGGGCAGGGCATTTTTCCACATCGCAGACAAAGCCCGGATCCGTGACTCTCAGTTCTTCTTTTATTTCTGCCGCGGTTTTATTTATCTCCTCAAGGGCAACCCGGCTGTCCCGGACGCTGATAACCGCTTTGGCATCGGGAATTATGGCGTTCATCTTTTCACCGGCAGTGAATGCCGCAACGCGGGTCCCGGTGGCGAGGGAAACATGGTTTATGATCCTGGCCATTAACTTTGCCGCGTTTCCCCTTCCCTTGTCAATTTCTCCTCCGGAGTGACCGCCCTGGAGGCCGTGAATGAAGAGGCTAAGAAATTCACCTTCCGCGGGCTGCCATACGGGCTTTGTGGTCATCACCATATCAAGGCCTCCGGCTGCGGAGACAACACAGACGGACTGGTCCATTCCGCCACCGTCCATATTTATCATCCTCTTGCCGGAATAGGCGTCCTTTGAAAGCCGCTCTGCCCCGAACAGGCCTATCTCTTCCCCCCAGGTGAAAATGCACTCAAGGGGCGGGTGGACAAGGTCATCCCTGGAGAGAACACCCATCATATATGCCACTGCATTTCCGTCATCGGCTCCGAGGGTTGTGCCCCTGGCTCTGAGTTTCCCGTCCTCAATGTACAGGTCAAGGCCGTCTGTCTCAAAATTATGATCCGAATCCGGGTCTTTTACACACACCATGTCGGTGTGGCCCTGAAGGATTATGGGCGGAAGATCTTCAAACCCCTTGCTCCCCGGCTTTTTGAGCACCACATTGTTGGTCTCGTCCTTGTAGGCGTCGAGACCAAGATTTTTGCCCCAATCGTAAATGTACTGGGCAACTGCGGCTTCATTGCCGCTGGCTCTGGGTATCCGGGCGATGTCCTCAAAAAATCTGAGGACATCCCGGGGCTCATACCCTTCCGTTACGTATTTCATAGAAATTCTCCTTAAAAATTGATACAATCATTATATATTCAATTTAAGGCCCAGGCAAGGGGTAAGAAATTGATGATTTTAAAATACCGGTAAAAAAATGCATTTAAAAAATATTGAAATTGCAAGAATAATCTTTTATAATTCTGTAATGCTTTTAAGTAATTAACAAAACATTATCAGGAGGAATTTATTGATGGACATTGTCGAAACATTTGTGAAAGAAGAGTATCCAAAATATACCGAGACAGAAAAAGAAACATATATGCTGGTGGATAAGTTCCAGAAAGATTATCCAAGAGATAAAATTTCAGATATGAAGCTGGAAGACTATCTGTTTTTCCCGGGAAGGATGAATGAAAGCTTTTGTGAAAGACTTTTCAATGAAATGAACTGTATTGCGAGCAGAGGAAATAATCCTCCGGATGTTTTCGGAGTTTACGGTGATAAAAATTACAAAATTAAGATTTACAAAGCCGATCAAAATTTCAACGATGATTATAAGAAACATTTTGAACTGATAAAAAAGAGAATAGTTGAAATACTGGATGCAGCAGAAAAAGACGACTATAAGCGGATAGAAAACAGAAAACCGAAGGAATATGATCTGAACAACTACTTCAAGTATAAATTGCTGATAGTATATTTTCCAAAAAAGTTTATTCCGGTTACCACAAAAACAACAATAGACGACTATTTCAGAAGACTGGGATTGGAAAACAAAAGATCCGAAGATATGATATATAAACATGTCAGGCTGAAAAAGTGGAAAGACTCAATGCCTGTGATTTCAGAATGGAGCAACTATGAATTTATGAGATTCTGTGTATGGCTGCAGCATAATAACACTGTTCTTGAACAGAGCGCTTTCTCGGAATTGAAAAATCTATAAAAAGTGATTGTAAAAACTCGCGATAACAAGTCTCGAACACAAATTAATAAAATTATAACCCGGGCTCTTTCAGGAGCCTGGGCTTTTATACTAACTGACAGAGCCTTTGCAAGTCTATCTCTCTATCTCGCCGTTGCCCACGGCAGCGAGGTAGGCATTCAAAAAGCCCTGGATGTTTCCGTCCATCACCATATCAACTCTGGGGTCCTCGTATCCTGTCCTGTGATCCTTTACAAGGGTGTAGGGCATAAAGACGTAGCTGCGGATCTGATTGCCCCATGATATCTCCTTCTGCACCCCTTTTAAGTCTTCCACCTTCTCAAGGTGTTCCCTCTCCATTATCCGGGCGAGCTTTGCTCTAAGCATTTTCATAGCCATGTCCCTGTTCTGAAACTGACTGCGCTCGTTCTGGCAGGCGGCCACCACCCCTGTGGGTATGTGAGTGAGTCTTACTGCTGAGGAGGTCTTGTTTACATGCTGTCCGCCGGCCCCGGAGGAGCGGTAGACATCCATTTTTATGTCCTCATCCCTTATGACTACTTCCTTTTCGTCTTCTATTTCGGGCATGACTTCACAGGCGGCAAAGGATGTGTGTCTGCGGGCAGCGGCGTCGAAAGGTGAGATCCTGACAAGGCGGTGAACTCCATGTTCGCCTTTCAGAAAACCGTAGGCATTTTCCCCTTCAACCGAAAAGGATACGGATTTTATCCCGGCCTCCTCGCCCTCGATATAATCCATCAGTTTTGTCTTGTATCCCCGCTTTGAGCAGTAGCGGGTGTACATTCTGTAAAGCATCTCGCACCAGTCCTGGCTCTCCGTCCCCCCTGCCCCGGGGTGTAAGGATATTATGGCGTTGTAGGAATCGTACTCCCCTGTGAGGAGGGTGGTGAGACGAAGTTGCTCCGTCTGCTCTTTAAGCCGGGTGGCAGAGGAAATTATCTCCTGTTCGGTCTCAGGATCCCGGAGTTCCTCATATAACTCAATCAAAGTCTCCAGGTCAGACCAGGCAGTTTCCAGTTTGTCTATCCCGTCCTTCTTTGTCCTCAGCGTCTTGAGACTTTGAAAAACTTCGTTCTGCTTTTCCTGATCATCCCAGAAGTCAGGCTGCTGCTGGCGCATTTCAAGTTCCTCTATCTGAGGAATAAGGCTTTCATAGTCCAGACTTTTTTTGAGGTCCTCTATCTGGGGTCTGAGGTCACTTAGAATTTTTTTGTAATCGTCTAATATTATCATAAATTTACCCTGATATTTCACAATTGAGCTTTATACTTGTCATCATAATTATACCCAAAATAAAATTTATAGTAAAGAACATGTTTACTTTACAGAATCGGACTTTTTATGTATAATATAATCCTAAAAAGTCTGAAAATGGAATTAAGGTGATTTTATGGCAGATTACGAAAATGAAATATGCCCCGTATGCGGGAAACCTTTTGACAAAAACAGCGACATAGTGGTCTGTCCCGAGTGTGGGACACCACATCACCGCCGGTGCTGGGATAAGCTCGGCCACTGCGCAAACCGGGACAAACACCGGCAGGGATACGAGTGGAAACCGGAAAAACATCCGGCACAGCCCGCCCCCGGTACCGTAGTCTGCCCTAAGTGCGGTGCGGTAATGCCCGCAGGGACCCAGTTCTGCGAAAACTGCGGAACTCATTTGACAAACGTGCAGGGCGGCACTGCTGCCCAGCAGTCTCCTTTTACCCCTCCGCCGAGCCCTCCCTACGGGAACAATCCCGCATTTGACAATGAAGCATATAACCAGGCCAAAGAGACGGTTGAAAAGAGCCTTGCCGGGGAGATCGACGGGGTACCGGTGAAGGATCTTGCAGTTTACATAGGACCCAATTCCTATTACTATATTTCAAAGTTCAGAAGGATGGACCGGGATCCCAAGTACAAGCCATTCTGCTTCTCTGCGTTTATGTTCACCCCTCTGTATTATCTGTACAGGAAGATGTGGAAATATGCGGCAATAAGTGCCGTCTACAACTTTATTATGAACATACCTTATATGATTGTCATGGCAAATCAGATGGGTCTGCTGCCGTCCTCCTCTCCTTTTATGTTTAACGGAATTTCAAACCTTGTGATGCGGGGCTCTCTTCTTGTGATGGTGGCAGGCATTTACTGGGGATTTAAAGCCGTACCCCTCTACAGAAAACAGACTACCGAAAAGCTCAAAGAGCTCAAGGCAAGTTCAGGCGGAGACCAGAATATGTATGCCCAGTTGGTGACAAGCCAGTCAGGACCCAGCAAATTGGGTATGGCAATGGTGTTTTTCTTCGCCATCTACTACCTGATTTCAGTTTTGTTCGCTTTTTAGCCTGATAAAACAATCCCGGGCAGAATTCCGTAAATTTTGCCCGGATTTTTTACACATTTCTGAATTTTTGATTGGAAAGACATTATTTAAAATAATTTACAGGAAAAAATTATGGTAAAAAAAGCTGTGATACCGGCCGCGGGATTCGGCACAAGGGTACTCCCGGCAACAAAATCTGTGCCGAAAGAGATGCTTCCGGTAGTGGACAAGCCCGCCATACAGTACATAGTGGAGGAATGCATAAACAGCGGCATAGAGGATATACTGATAATAACCGCAAGGGGCAAGGAGAGCATTCAGGACCACTTTGACAAAAGCCCTGAGCTTGAAAAAGCCCTTTCAAAACCCGGCAAGGAGGAGATCCTAAGGCAGGTTCAGTCGGTGGGAAAGGGAGCAAACATATACTTTATTCGTCAAAGAGAGGCTCTGGGGCTGGGACATGCGGTGCTGCAGGCGAGAAAGTTCACCGGAGATGATTCATTTGTGGTGCTGTACCCGGACGACGTGATAATCAGCAAAAAACCCGTTGCCCTGCAGCTTATCGAAGCATACGAAGAGTATGGGAAGCCCTGTGTGGGAATAAAAGAAGTTCCCCGGCGGGACATAGGCAGATACTCATCCCTCAAAGTGGAAAAGATAGAGGGGAACCTTTACAAAGTGACCGATATGATAGAGAAACCCCGGAAAGGGCAGGAATATTCCCTGTTTTCCATACTCGGAAGATGTCTGCTGACAAAAGAAATCTACCCGATACTCGAAAAAACGCTGCCCGGTGC